>MIBW01000066.1:359-13810 GCA_001829625.1 Sulfurimonas sp. GWF2_37_8
TAAACAAGAGTATGAAACCAATCTTTTTTAGGGCGAGACTTGATAGTTCCGTGTCTTACAATAAGATTTATATCTAGACCCAAAAAAGCAAAATAAAGAGACTTCATTTCAGAAGCCCCGACAAAAATGACATTTTTTATATTTTTATCCTGGAGAATTTTTCTTACACCAAAGATAATAGATGGACTCATTAAAGTTGTGCTGAAATTGATAGTTTTATAGCTAAGCGCACTATAATCAGGGTTTTGTCTGCACTCTTTATGGATAAATGTATTTTCTTTAATGATGTAAGTAAGGTCAGTGTAAGTACTCAAAACTTTGGCAAGTTTTGTAGCGGCAAGCTCCATTCCGCCAATGTGGTGAGAGAGACAAATGAGGGCAGTTGGTTGCTTTACTTCCAATTGTTTACTCTCTGCTCTTGAATATATTCTCCAATAGTCCGAGTCGGTTTCCATCCGAGTGCTTCGGTTTTTGAGGTGACTACATCGGCTGTCATTCTGTTGCCTTTGCGCTCTGGAAGCATCTCGATTTTTCCGCCAAACATCTCTGCGATTTCTTTGATGCTGTATGCTTCTGGCGAACCTATGCCAAATTCATCACCGTAACCATTTTCGCCGACAAGAATGAGACCGTTTATGATGTCATCTATGTGCGTGAAGTTTCTTTTTTGTGCGCCTGGACTCACGATGGTTAGTGGTTCGTTGTTTTTCATTTTTTCTTTGAAGAGAGCTATAAGTGTGGCATATTTACCAGTCTGAATTTCTCTTGACCCATAAACATTGTAAAAATAGGTAATCGCATAAGGGACATTAAACCATGCTCCGTAGTTCATGACAAGTTCGGTATTTGTGGCTTTTGTCCATGCATATGGGCTGGCACTTCTTCCAAGCCCACCGTCTCCAAATTTTGTGCTGCTTCCCGCATAGAGTATCTTGCAGCCAGCTTTGCGGACAAATTCTAAAACAGCAAAAATACCGTCTTTATTGAACTTCCATACTTTTTCAATATCATCAAAACTCTGCTCAACTCTTGAATATTCACCAAGATGATAAACCATATCAGGAGCAAAGGTAACAAGCTTGTCAATGTCTGCAGTAAGGCCTTCTATGTAAGTAACATGAGCAACATGGTTAGCTTTAGAGCCGGTAAAATAGTTGTCGAGTGAGTAAACATCATACTCTGGATTTTGTGCGAGTTTTTCACATAGATGTGAGCCTACAAATCCAGCTCCACCCGTAACCAATATGCGTTTTTTCATCTTTAGCCTTTTTCAAAAGTGTGTTATTCTACAAAAAGTATGATTAAAAAGGTATAATTTGCCATGCAAATAAATAATCATTTTTCATTTCTTTTCAACCTTCTTTACTCGTTTTTGAAGCTTTTTTTGGTCGTTTTAGGACTCATGTCATTGGTTCGGCTTTATATTTTTGTGGCATACAGCAACACTTTTTCGTACGATGCGGCAGAGACTTTATCTGCGTTTTGGCTCGGTGTGCGGCTTGATACGAGCATTGTGTCCTACATTAATTTTCTTGCGATTCTTTTAGTTTTTATTATCTGGTTATTAAATCTCAAGTTTTTACAGAAATATCTGTACCGTTTTTTTAGGGTCTATTTTCTATTTTTTCTCATTGTTTTAACGCTCATTACGCTCATGGACTTGGTCTATCTTTCTTACTTCGGCGAGCATGCTACGCTTATGATTTTTGGGGTGTTTGATGATGATACGCAGGCTCTGATTAACACTGCGTTTGCAAATTATAATGTGCCGCTTTTTGTCTTTTTATTACTTGTGTATTTTGCATCTTTAGGCTTTTTGGTTTTTAAAATTATAAAGCCACAAGAGAGTTTTACTCCATCATGGAATGTTCCTAAGCAACTTGTTTTTTTTCTTTCACTTATTGTCTTAGTTGCACTTTTGGGACGCGGTTCTGTCGGTATATTTCCACTTGCCTATAATATTCAGGATGTGAGCGCAAACCCTTTTATTAACAAACTTCCTCAGACTTCCGCGTATGCTATGATTAACTCGTATGAGCAGTATTCTAAGAGCAAGGCCGGCAATTATGACCTTATAAAGAGAGTAGGTTACAGTGCAAATATAGACAAAGCTTTTGAAGTTCATAAGCAAACGCAGGAGATAAACAGAGAAAATTTACTTGCCAACTTAAACTATAAAACGCAGCCAAATAAACTTTTAAAAGAGCAGCCGCCTCATGTTGTTGTTGTGATGGTTGAGAGTTTTGGAATGCCGCTTTTGGACTATCAGAGTGAGAGTTTTAACATTATGGGAAGGATGAAAAAACACTTTGAAGAAGATACGATTTTTAGCAATTTTATTTCTGCTTCCAATGGAACAATCGTCTCTTTAGAACCTGTACTTTTAAATATTACGGCACGTCCGGAATCGACCTCATTCGCACAAAGTGAATACATAAATACCTCTTTTAGACAAGCGAGTGCAAAGGTTTATCAAAACGCAGGATATGAAACCACGTTTGTGTATGGCGGTGATTTGTCTTGGAGAAATATAGGAAGTTTTGCCCTCAAACAAGGCTTTGACTCTGCGGCAGGAAAGGGAACTATCGCCAATGCTTTAGGCGAAAATATTGCAGATATTTCCCATGATTGGGGTGTTTTTGATGGCTACTTATATAAATACATCGAGCAAAAACTTGCAAACGCAACAGCACCGCAATTTATTTTTGTGCTTACTACAAACAACCATCCGCCGTACAAAATTCCAACGGATTACAAATCCAACAGACTGGAAATCTCAGAGGATTTACGAGCACATATTACAAGTGACATTCCTTTAATACAGCAGCGTTTTAAGGATTATGCGTACGCAGTAGATATGGCAGGAGAGTTTTTAGATAATATTAAAGGTTCGGCACTTGCTAAAAATACCGTCGTTGCGTTTACAGCCGATAACAACACCATAGAGGGAAATATGCGTTATGAAAATCATTTTACGCAAACAAAAAAAGTTCCTTTTTATCTCTACTTGCCGGAATATCTCAAGCCTAAGAACACAATCAATACTTCTATTGCTTCTTCACACAAAGATATTTTCCCGACACTTTACAATCTCACTTTGAGTGAGGCAAATTACACGGCAATAGGAACAAATTTACTTGATGATAATGTTCTGCATTGCGGGTTTAATGATGCAGGTGTTATAATGAGCCAAGATGGCGGTTTTGAAGCGGGAAAAGCAACAACTCCAAACCAGCAAAAATGCCAAGAGTACTACAAAGCCTCTTTGGCAGTTACACAATACTTGATACAATCTCATGATTAAGAAACAGGAAAATATTTGAAACAGATTTTTAAACGCTACTGGCCTTACATTAAAGAGTATAAAACGCAGTACTCTTTTGTCCTTTTTGGCATTATTTTAACAGTCGCTGCAACCATGGCAACGGCACATATTATGAAGCCGCTTATGGACGATATGTTCATTGCCAAAAAAGAGGAGATGCTTTATCTCATTCCCCTTGGTCTTATAGCTATTTACTTTGTCAAAGCAGTAGGACGTTATGTGCAGTCAGTTTATATGAATTATATCGGCCTGCATATCGTGACACGGTTTCGGGAACTTTTGTTAGGCAAAATCATAAGTCTAGATATGGAGTTTTTATACAAAAACAGAAGCGGAGAGCTTATTTCTCGTGTCACCAACGATATTGGGCGCATTCAGTATTTTGTTTCAAACATGCTCCCCGAACTCTTTCGTGAGGTTTTAACTGTTTTTGGACTTGTGGGTTATGTGATTTATCTCAACAGTTTACTTGCGTTTTATTCGCTTATTGTTGTACCTTTAGTTATTTATCCTTTAATTCTTATTGCCAAAAAACTTAAAAAATATTCGCACCGTTCTCAGGCAAAAAACGCAGATGTGGTAACGCGTTTGACAGAGGTTTTTAACAACTCCGAAATCATTAAAGCAAACGCAAGTGAAAAGTATGAAACGCAGCGTTTTAGTGTACAAAATTGGCAGTTTTTTAAGATAAATATGAAAGCGGTATATGTGGGTGAAATTGTCTCTCCGCTTATGGAGATTATTGGTGCGGCAGGACTTGCCGCAGTGATTTTTGTCGGTGGTAAAGAAGTGTACGATGGACGTATGAGTGTTGGGGAATTTACCGCGTTTTTAACAGCGGTCGGGCTTGTGTTTCAGCCAGTTCGCCGCATTGGTTCCATCTACTCTAAAATTCAAGATGCAGTGGCGGCGAGTGAGAGGGTTTTTGAAGTCCTCGACACACAAAATCGCATACTCAATGGCACAAAAATTCTTGATGAAGATATCACCAGTATAGAGTACAAAAATGTTGTCCTCGAATACAGTGGCTACAACCTTTTAGACGATATTTCCCTCTCCATTAAACAAGGGGAAAACATTGCTCTTGTAGGTGACAGCGGCGGTGGAAAATCTACTTTTATTAATATGATTTTGCGTTTTTATGATCCTCAGAGTGGGAATTTGTTCATAAATGGACGTAACATCAAAGAGTATGAAAACAGCTCACTCAAGCATCATATCTCTTTAGTTTCTCAGCGCATTTATATTTTTCAAGACACTCTTGCGGCGAATGTCGCTTATGGACAAGATATAGATGAGCAAAAAGTTTATGAAGCACTCGCTCTTGCGGATGCAAGTGAATTTGTCGCCTCACTCAAAGATGGAATTTACACACAAATGGAAGAGTTCGGTGTGAATCTCTCAGGAGGTCAAAGACAGCGTTTAGCCATTGCTAGAGCCATATACAAGCACTCCTCACTCATTCTTTTTGATGAGGCAACATCAGCGCTCGACAATGAGAGCGAAAAACGCATTCAACAGGCACTTGATGCGTACACAAAAGATAAAATCACCATCACAATCGCCCACAGACTTAGCACAATCGAACATGCCGATAAAATTTTAGTATTGCAAAAAGGCAAGATTGTGGCAAGCGGAACACATGCAGAACTTTTAGAGGGCAGTGAGGTGTATCAAAAATTAGCCGGAACATTTGTTCAGTAAAATTTATTCGTTTATTAGTTAAGTTTAGGGATAATCGCGCTTTGTGTCATATTATTTTACCAACGGAGATTCCGCATCAAGTGCGGAATGACGGCGAAACAGCGCAAAATGACGGCGAAACAGCGCAAAATGACGGTGAAACAGCGCGAAATGACGGTGAAGCGGTGTGTCATAACCCGTCACCCTGAACTTGATTCAGGGTCTCATGCGCGAAGATAAAAATATTTTATTTTAGAAGACTTAAGGATAAAAAATGCTCGATTTTGCAAAATATACAAAGTACTCCAAACCGGGGCCGCGTTATACAAGTTATCCAACAGCCTTGGAATTTAGTGACTCATATGCTTACGACACTTACATCAATAAACTTCAAAATCAAGATGCAACTCGTCCTTTGAGTCTTTATTTTCATCTTCCTTTTTGCCGCAACGCCTGCTACTTTTGTGGTTGTAGTGTGGTCTTTACTTCTAAAGAGGACAAAATGCTTCGTTATATGGAGTATCTCAAACGCGAGCTTGACATTCTATCTAAGCATTTGGACTGTAAACGCCAAGTGATTCAGATGCACTTTGGCGGCGGAACACCAACATTTTTTTCTGCGCCTCAATTAAAAGAGATTATAGAAGCAATTAAATCGTACTTCCCCAACTTTGTAAAAGATGCGGAAATAAGCTGTGAGATTGACCCTCGTCACATCAACGAAGAACAGATGAAAGTTATGAGTCAGGCAGGTTTTAACCGCGTAAGTTTTGGGATTCAGGATTTTAATGAAAAGGTTCAGATTGCGGTGCATAGAGTTCAGCCTTATGAGATGACAAAAGCGGCGATGGATTTGGCGAGAAAATACAATATGCATTCGGTTAATGTTGACCTTATTTACGGCCTTCCATTCCAGACTTTGGAAACTTTTAAAGAGACTTTGACCCTAGCACTGACGCTGAATCCCGACAGATTCGCGGTGTTTAATTATGCTCATGTTCCATGGTTGAAAAAAACTATGCGTAAAATAGATGAGACAACACTGCCGCTTCCTGATGAGAAGCTCCATATTATGCAATACACCATAGATTTTTTAACTTCTAACGGTTATAAAATGATAGGTATGGATCACTTTGCAAAACCTGAAGATGAGCTTTTTAAAGCCATAGAAAAAGGGGAGTTGCATAGAAACTTTCAAGGCTACACAACAAAAGGCGGCGCAGATTTAATCGGTGTCGGACTTACTTCTATAGGCGAGGGCGTTGACAGCTATAACCAAAATTTTAAAGATATGGACGAATATGAGGCGGCCATTGAAGCAGGAAAACTACCATTTGAGCGTGGAGTAGTGCTAAACGCAGATGATCAGATTCGCCAATATGTTATCATGGAGCTTATGAGCAACTTCAAACTTGACATAAGAAGATTTGAAAAGCTATATAATATAGAATTTAAAACATATTTCGCAGATGCTATTGAAGCGCTTAAGCCTTTTGCAGAAGAAGAACTCTTAACTATGGATGAAAATCACATAGAGTGTTCTGAAACAGGAACGCTTCTTATCCGCAACATTGCCATGCCTTTTGATGCCTACATGAAACGTCATGCAACAAGTTCTAAAACATTTTCAAAAACGGTGTAGAGATGAGTAAACAATTAGAAGAACTTTTTAATTTTAGTGAGACAAGCGATGCTTGTATTAAGTGTGGTAAGTGTATTCCAGTTTGCACCATTCATAATGTAAACGCAGATGAGGTCACTTCTCCTCGTGGCTTTATCGACCTTTTGGGTGCGTATCATAAAGGAAATTTGGAGTTAGACCAAAACGCCAAAGATATTTTTGAGAGCTGTTTCTTATGTACAAACTGTGTAGATGTCTGTCCAAAAGCACTTCCTACGGACATGATAATAGAACAAGTTCGTTCAGACATAGCCAAGAAATTTGGCATAGCTTGGTATAAACGCCTCTTTTTTATGCTGCTTCGCCATAGATGGCTTAACGACATTGCGTTTAAACTCGGTTACACATTTCAAACCTGCGGCTTTAAAATAAAAGCAGAGATAGACTCAATGAACTCACGTTTTAATTTGCCGATGATTAAGACCGACAGATTGCTTCCGAGTTTAAGAAAAACTTCGTTTTTGAACTCTCACAAGGAAAATATCAACAATGGGGGCAAAAGAAAAGTTGCTATTTTCATTGGCTGTTTGGCAAACTATAACTACAAAGATATTGGCGAGGGGCTTTTAGAGATTTTAGAAGCGCTTGAGATTGATGCTTTTTTGGCAAAAGACCAAAAGTGCTGCTCGGCACCTGCCTATTTTACTGGAGATTTTGACACGGTTGATGCAAACGCAAAGCATAATATCAAATACTTTGAGAGTTTTGGTGAGGATATTGAAGCTATCATCGTTCCCGAAGCGACTTGTTCAGCTATGCTCAAGATTGATTATGAACATTATTTTCATGACCAGCCGGAGTGGAAAGAACGCGCATTAAAACTTAAAAATAAAATTTTTATGGCCACAGAGTGGCTGCAAAATCATACACATTTGGAACATCTTTTAGCTTCAAAGAAAAAAGATACGAGAATTGTTACTTATCATGACCCGTGCCATGCGAGAAAAATGCAGGGTATTTACCAAGAACCAAGAAATTTGGTGCGCCAAAATTACAAAATCGTAGAGATGAGTGACCCAAATGCTTGTTGTGGATTTGGCGGAATAACCATGCAGACTGAAAAATATCACTTCGCAAAAGCGGCAGGTATTCCAAAAGCTGCGATGATTGAAAAAACGGGCGCAGAAATAGTCACAGCAGAGTGTAGTGCATGCCGTATGCAGATAAACAATTCGATGCATGGTGCTGGAGTTGCCACCGTGTTTAAAAACCCAATAGAGCTTATTGCTGAAGCTTTGAGAAAGTAAGCGTATGGAACTTTGGAATCATATTTATGAACACTTTAACCCTATAGCTTTTCATGTTTTTTTTATACCGATTCATTGGTATGGCATGATGTATGTTTTAGCACTTTTGAGTGCTTTATATCTTGGTAAATTTTTTATCAAACACGACAAAATTGACTTAGATAAGGCGAACTTAGATGTTTACTTTTTTTATGTGGAAGTGGGCGTTATTCTGGGTGCTAGACTCGGTTATATTCTCTTTTATGACACGCAAACCTTTTATTATATCTCCCATCCATGGCAGATATTTAATCCATTTAGAGATGGAGAATTTATAGGTATCCGTGGCATGAGCTACCATGGAGCTGTTGCAGGTTTTGTTCTTGGTACCTATCTTTATAGCAAACGCCATAAAGTAAGTTTCGGAAAACTTATGGATTTAGTAGCTATCAGTATTCCACTTGCGTTTATATTTGGACGAATCGGAAACTTCTTAAATCAAGAGCTTATAGGCAGAGAAACAGATGTTTCTTGGGGCATCTATGTTGATGGAATACTAAGACATCCATCACAACTTTATGAGGCGATTTTAGAAGGTTTTGGAGTCTTTATTGTGGTTTATATCTATAGAAACTATAAAAAATTCTCTGGAGAATTGGCACTTGTATATGGTATAAGTTATGGACTTTTCCGCGCTATTGCTGAGATTTACCGTGCCCCAGATGAACAGATAGGGTATCTCTGTTGTGATGCTATCACACAGGGACAAGTGATGAGTTTAGCGATGAGCTTGCTTGGTGTTGTGCTTTGGATCTATTTTTACACTCAGAGCAAAAAAGTCAGAAGCTAGTTTTATCTATGTTTTCTGTGGATTTTTTTGTCTCGATGAACAGATGATCTCCAGAAATGATTGACAGCCCAGTACGCCAAAAGTGAGCCAAAAACAGAATACAAAGCTGTACCTGCATAAAGTGGGATAAAAATATTGTCCATATTACTACTAAACCATTCCAATGTCATCTCAACAGGTTCAGGTTTTATCCCAAGCAAAAAACTCCCCGTCAAATACTCCATATAATACATCGGCGGCATTGTTAGCGGGTTACTCAGCCAACACATCGCAAGCCCTATAGGTACATTAAACTTGAAAAACGGTACAAAAGCAAGGACAAGAAGCATTTGAAAAGGCATAGGGATAAAAGCGATAAAAAGACCGAGTAAAACAGCGCGTGAAACCATTTTTCTATTAGTGGATAAGTATTCCGGTGGTATTTTGTACTTTTCTATAAGTGCTCTGAGCTTTTCATTTTTACTAGTATTTTTGAGAGTTTTTCTTATCATGTTCAATGCCTATAGATAAATTTTGCGTGATTATATCTTGAGAGAACTTAGAACAAAACTTATGCATTTAAATCTGAAGTAAAAGAAATGACAAAGAAAAATCGTTCTCTTTAACTCTGTATTAAGACCATTAAGATTTGATTAACAATATTCGTCTTAGAATATCTCAGATGATATTAGGGGATAATATGCAGATTGAAACTTTACTGTTAAAAAACAATGTTTGGGAAATCAATGAGAGTTTGGAAAATAGCTTAGCAGCTGATTTGGTGATGGTGTTTGGTGATACGGAAGAATTTGTTCGAGTAGAGCATTATGATTACTTGCGTAACAAGTATCCAAATGCACATATTGCAGGATGTTCATCTTCTGGTAATATCATGGGAGCTGGCATTAGTGAAAGTAAACTGGTAGCGACTGCTGTGAAGTTTGATACTGCAAAAGTAATACTGAAGCGTGCTTCTTTTGAGATTGGCGATGCTATTGAATCGATTTCAAAAGAACTTGCAGGGGGATTTGAGCAAAGTGGACTCAAACATCTTTTTGTATTGGCAGATGGACTCAATCTTAATGGTTCAGATCTTGTCAATGGGTTTAATCGTGCTACGGATATCCCTACTACAGGCGGTTTGGCGGGTGATGGTGCTAGATTTGAGCAGACTTGGGTGATGGCAGATGGATATGCACAGCAAAAAATAATTGTAGCTTTAGGTTTTTACGGAGACTCTCTTAGTGTTGGTAGTGGATGTTATGGCGGTTGGAGTGAATTTGGAACATTTAGAAATATCACCAAATCAAAAGCGAATGTTTTATTTGAACTAGACGGACGACCAGCATTAGATCTTTATAAAGAGTATTTAGGAGAATATGCGAGTGATCTGCCTCATAGCGGCTTGAGATTTCCTTTAAGCATACGCAAAGATAGTGACTCTCCAGAAGTTATCAGAACACTGCTTGGTATCAATGAAGAAGATAAATCTATCATTTTCGCAGGTAATGTTCCTGAGGGCTACACTGCTCGTTTAATGAAGCCAAATATCGAACTTCTCATCGAAGGTGCTGGAGCGGCTGCAGAAATTGCTAAGATACAAAATGAAAAAACTGCTCTTGGTTTGGTTGTAAGTTGCGTTGGCAGAAAACTTGTTATGAGTCAACTTATAGATGAAGAGCTTGAAGCAGTTGCGCAAGAACTTGGTGAAAATGTTCAGCTTACAGGATTTTATTCTTATGGAGAGATAGCTCCCTTTGAAAGTGACCTTAAGAACTGTCAACTTCATAATCAAACTATGACCTTAACTGTTATATACGAAAAATAGATGCATAGATTACTTGTCCGTCAGTTTAAACGCCATTTTGGTAAAGATTTTGCATTTGAAGCACTCGACTTGAAGATGCAGGAGTTTTTTATGAGTGTGTCAGATACTTATGATGAGTATGATAAAGAAAAGCGCTTTATGGACAATGCAGTTGATCTCAACTCAAAAGAACTCAATGATGCACACCAATTAATCAAGCAAAAAAATAAAAATCTTAGTAAGCTCCTTGAAGAGAGATCAAATTTACTTGAAAACAGAATAGAAGAGAACAAGGAGATTGGTTCTACTTTAAAACAGTATAAATTGGCAATGGATGCTACTTTATTGATATGTAAGTTTGATTGTAATGGCATTATAAGTTTTGTAAATGAAAATCTTTGTTTAACAAGTGGTTATGCGGCAGAGGAACTTATAGGTAAAAGTTATAGTGCAATGTATGCATTTGATATAGATGAAAATTTGCACAATACTATTATGAAAATTATTGAAAATGAAAATATCTATAAAGGTCAGATGCGGGCACTGGATAAAGCAGGTGAAATATATCATGTTAATACAGTTGTGTTTCCTCTAAAAGACAAGAGCGCAAATACGACAGAGTATATGAGTATATTGCAAGATATCACTGAAATTGAAAAATCCAGACAAAAAGCGCAAGAATTGGAAAGAACAAAATCGGAATTTTTAGCTAACATGAGTCATGAGCTGAGAACACCTCTCAATGCTATTATAGGATTTTCACAGATTTTAAGAACCAATGGTGACCTTTCTGAAAGAGCGAGAAGTTTTATTGATAAGATTAATGTGTCTGGTGAAAATTTACTCAAGCTTATCAACTCTATCCTTGATTTTTCCAAGATAGAGGCTGGAGCGCTAACGCTTGAAAAAATTGATTTTAATATACGTGAAGTAATCTCCAATGCACTAGACCAGATTGAACTTAAAGCCAGAGATAAAGGTTTGAAAATTTTTTTAGAGTATGATGCAAATATTGGAAGTATATTTTATGGAGATAGTTTTAAGCTTTCTCAAGTTTTGATAAATCTGCTTTCAAACTCTGTAAAATTTACACACGACGGCGAAGTGAGATTGCGTGTGAAAAAGGCGCAAACGCAACATAGGTATAGATTCGAGATACAAGACACAGGTATTGGACTTGATGTTACGCAGCAACTTAAACTTTTTCAGGCATTTACTCAAGCTGATGAGAGTACGACGCGAACTTATGGCGGCACAGGTTTGGGGTTGACAATCTCCAAAAAGCTTGTCGAAATGATGAAGGGAAAGATATGGATAGAAAGTAAACTTGGTGAGGGAAGCACCTTTATCTTTGAGATAGAGCTAGAAGATAAAACTACTCTTTAGAACAAGATAGTTTCTATCTTTCGCTTCGTTCTTTGAATTATCGATTATATCTTTATGTAATATAAAGTTATCTTGTATTTTTTATTTTTTATTTGATAGAATACTTGATACTTTCAATAAATATGTGTAAACAGGGAGACTTTTAAGGGAAAAATACTCGTAGCTGATGATGCAGGATTAATCAGAATGGTTGCAAAAAAAGCCATTGAAGAAGCGGGACATGAAGCAGTCCTTGTAGAAAATGGGGCTGAAGGATTGGAAGCTATGAAAGAGCATCAGTTTGATTTGATATTTAGCGATGTTAATATGCCTATCCTCGGCGGTCTTGATATGGTCAAGGCGATCAAAGAAATAAGAGCTTACAAACATATTCCTATAGTAATGTTGACAACAGAAAGTTCAAATGAACTTAAAGAACAGGGGAAAGCTCTCGGTGTTAAAGCATGGATGCTTAAACCTTTTGATAAAGAAAAATTTATGATGGTTGTTCAAAAGCTTATCGGATAACTATGAAACTTCAATGGGACACTTTAAATATCGCTACTACAGAGAGCTTACATGAAGCACTCTTACCACTTTTGCAAAGTAAGGAAGAAGTAGTGACGCTAGATCTTAAAAATGTAAATAAGCTTGATCTCTCTGCTGTGCAGCTTTTTTTGAGTTTGCAAAAGAGTTTGGCGGCACAAAACCGTAAACTTTCACTCAGCAATTGTACAAACAGTGTGCTCACTGCGTTTGAGCTTTGTGGCTGTTTAAAGCAACTAGGATGTTCGGATGAGTGAAGAGCTTCACTACTTTAATGAGGACGCGCAAGAGCAGCTTCAAATGATGGAGAGTGCACTTCTTGATGCCATGGATAAAGGCGTCAATGATGAATATATAGGGACAATCTTTCGTGCTATGCACACTATTAAAGGTGTTGCGGGTATGTTTAGTTTTGAAAAGATTATCTCTTTTACCCATATCGCTGAAAATCTGATGGATGCTGTGCGAAACAGCAAAATCGTTTTGGATGAAGAGTTGCTCATGTTGCTTTTGAGATGTAAAGATCATGTTGCTTCCCTTGTAGAATCGGCAGTAACGTCCACTTCACTTGGAGTGCAAAGCAGGATGAAGATACAAAACTCAAAGAACTTATCCACTCCTATCTTAGCGCACCTGCGCAAGAGAGAAAAAACGCAGCGCCAACACAAACGCAGCAAATCCAAATAGATGGAGTAAAAGTCTGGCATCTGTATCTTGTGCTCAAGGAGACTTTTTTTGATACGGGAATGGATCTCTTAGCGATACTTTCTTATCTTAAAAAACTTGGAACTGTAAGAAGTATTGAAGTAGAGTTGGAAAAACTCCCATTTTTGGAGGAAATTGATCCTTTTATCCCTTATATGAGTTTTAGTATTGATTTTGAGAGTGATGCAGATGAAGATACTATCATCGAAGTTTTTGAGTTTGTCGAAGATGATATCATTTTGGAACTTCAGGTTTTAGAACAAACGCAGCCCAAATTTGAAGAG
>MIBW01000066.1:14025-16202 GCA_001829625.1 Sulfurimonas sp. GWF2_37_8
TGGAGCTTGAAACGCTGCTTGAAACTCTTAGAAACAATGTGATGCAGATACGTATGCTTCCTGTAGGTGAGTCATTTGAGAAGTTTAGACGCGTGGTCAATGATGTTGCACATAAACTCGGCAAAAAAATCAACTTTACTATTCTTGGCGGTGAGACAGAACTTGATAAAACCGTGATCGAGAAGATTGCGGATCCTCTTGTACATATGTTGCGAAACGCAGTAGATCATGGTATAGAGATGCCTGATAAACGCCTTAAAGCGGGTAAAAGTGAGATGGGAAATGTAGAACTTCGTGCTTTTCCTGAATCGGGATCTATCGTTATCGAGATAGAAGATGACGGCAAAGGTTTGAGCAAAGATTTTCTTATGGAAAAGGCCATCTCAAAAGGACTTATCGCTTATGACACACAGATGAGCGATATGCAGGCGTATCAGCTTATATTTGCACCAGGTTTTTCAACAGCTGAGGTGATCTCTGATATCTCTGGTCGTGGTGTAGGTATGGATGTTGTCAAAAAAAATATTGAAGCACTCAAAGGTGATGTAGAACTCTCAAGTGTTGTAGGAGAGGGGAGTCGATTTACTATACGATTGCCACTTACTTTGGCTATTATTGATGGATTTTTATTTCAGGTTGGAGCGACGCATTATGTCATTCCTTTGGATATGATATCTGAGGTTGTAGAGTTTGATGCAAAACATAAGATGCAGATGGATAAGAGCAATCTTTTTGATCTTAGAGGCGCACTTTTGCCTTTACTCAATGTCAAAAAGTTTTACCATGAAAAGAGTACAAACGCAGGAGAGAGACAAAATATCATCATTGTAAAATACGCCAATCAAAAGATGGGAATGCTCGTCGATGAGCTTTATGGTGAAAATCAAACCGTAATCAAACCACTCGGAAGGCTTTTTAAAAATGCACCTGGGATTTATGGGGCATCTATACTTGGAAGCGGTGAGATTGCTTTGATTTTTGATATTCCCGCTTTATTTGCAATCGTTAATCTAGATAAGGAGTTAAAATGACTCCTCTAGCCAAAGGCGAAGCTTTAGTGACTGAATATAATTTGGACGCGTTCAAATTGTATGAGATTAATTACAAGGAGTAAACATGAATAGCACCAATGAAATAGAGGTTCAGCTCAACGAATATGATCTGATAGTAAGTATGACGGATGTCAAAGGAATCATCACTTATGTTAATGATGTATTTTGTGAGGTGTCAGGTTTTTCTCGTGAGGAACTTATCGGAAAACCTCACAATATTGTACGTCACAAAGAGATGCCAAAGGTGCTTTTTAAACATTTATGGGAAACACTTTTGAGAGGTAAACCAATCGCTGCGTTTGTGAAAAACGCAACAAAAGATGGAAACTACTATTGGGTCAAAGCCTATGTAGCACCTGTATTTACAGAGGGTGAAATCAGCCATTTGACTTCTTATAGACGACCTGTGAACAACTTTGCAAAACAAGAGGTTATCAAACTCTACAAACATTTAAAAGAGTATGAAGCAACACACTCTTTAGATGAAACATATGCCTACTTGATAGAGTATCTCAAAGAGAGAAATTTGAGTTATGAGCAATTTATTGATAGGCTTTCATTGCAACACTCTATTAGCAATGCTGATGCCCTAAAAATAGATGTGGACAGTTATTATATTGATCATATGATATTTAAAACAAGTATCGTACGTAGTGTTGCTTTGGGCAAAAAAGATATTAAAGTGACAGATTCGTGTTGCTGCAATTTTGGGAAAAAACTCAAGCAACTAGAGTCAATGCCATTTACTTTACACCCATCATGGAATCAAGTACACCATTATCACAACCATGTTCATAGCCTTATGAAAGATTATGTCCAAAGAGCAGGTGAAGATGCATCTGCAAATGAACTTGATGGTATTCTTCATAATGTCGATAAGGATACAAATCAACTTATAGGCACACTTAAAAATGTAATCGATACCTATGTTGAAGAAAGGATTTCTCATGAGTAAAAAAATTATGAAAAACAGACACATAAAAGATCTTGCATTTGCCGAAGAGGCAATAGACGCAATATTACGAGGAGATTTTACTCAAAATTTTGATGTCCAAAGCGAAGAGTTTGCTTCACTTTTTTCCAAGATAGATCTTTTGCGCGGACAAATGGGCAATCTTGATGAAG
>MIBW01000066.1:16253-19430 GCA_001829625.1 Sulfurimonas sp. GWF2_37_8
AAGGTGCATCTGCAAAACTCAGCAATACTTTTAATTATAATGTTGATCTCATCGCCTGTTTGCTCAGTGATATTTCGTTTGTGATGGACAGAGTCGCGGCAGGAGATTTTTCGGCGCGTGTGACTACGACTTATCACGGTGAGTTTCATAAACTGAAAAAATCGGTCAATAATGTTATCGAAAGTTTGCACGATTTGGCTGTTGATGCAAGATTGGCAACAACGGCGATGCGACAGGGAAATCTTACAGTACGACTCAATGCTTCAAAATATAGAGGGGAATATGCTCTTATTTGTTCAGGACTTAACGATACTATGGACGCTGTAGTCGGCGTTTTACAAGATGCTACACAAAATCTTATATCGCTTAGCCACGGTAACTTCAGTGCAAAGATACAAACGCAGTATGTCGGTGATTATGCGATTATCGCCGAATCGGTCAATACTCTTGGCGATATGATGCAAAATTCTATCCATGAGCTAACGCGTGTTATGGGAGAGTTGAGCAAAGGAAATCTTTCTGAAAAAATCAGTATAGAACTGCCAGGAGATATGCACGCTATAAAAGAGTCAACGAACCACTTTATAGGTATCTTAAATGAGATGATTCATGCAATGAGCACAACACTCAATGAGATGCAAAATGGTAATCTAACGCATAAAATTGATCTTGATATGCCAGGAGAACTCGTAGCTATCAAAAACTCTATCAACTCTTTTGTAGAATCACTCTCAGAAATCATCACACAGATTGTCATGAGCGCAAATGAGATAAGTATCGCTTCAAGCGAAGTGAGCAGTTCCTCAAACTCTATCTCTGGCGGAGCAGAAACACAGGCTTCTTCGATAGAAGAGACTACAAGTTCTATCGAAGAGATGAGCGGTTCAGTTTCAGAGACGGCAGAAAACGCAAAAATGACCAATAAACTTGCTTCTGAAGCATCCGCAATGGCACAAAAAGGCGGCGAAGCTGTGAGTAAAACTGTTATCGCTATGCATGATATCTCCAAACGTATCAAAGTCATCGAAGATATCGTTTATCAAACAAATCTTTTAGCTCTTAACGCAGCGATAGAAGCTGCACGTGCAGGCGAACATGGCAAAGGTTTTGCTGTTGTAGCCGCTGAGGTGAGAAAACTTGCCAAACGATCACAGGTCGCAGCGCAAGAAATTAGCACGATAACCTTAGAGAGTGTCTCTATCTCAGAAGAGGCCGGCATACTTATCTCAACAGCTTTACCAAAAATAGAAGAGACTGCAAGTTTGGTACGAGATATCGCTGCAGCTGCAAGTGAACAGGCTATCGGAGTCGAGCAGATTTCGATTGCTATGAACCAGCTTGATCAGGTGACACAGGAGAACGCCTCTTCATCACAAAGTCTTGCAACTATTGCCGAAGAGCTCAATGGACAAGCTTCATCACTGACGGATATGATGAAGTTTTTTAAACTCAATAGTGAGGGTATCAACCCATCTATCAAACCTAATGTAAAACATGAAACAAATACAAACAGAGTCTCAAAAGATTATACGCTTGGAGTCAAAGAGAGTGAAGACAGATCTTTGGATATGCGAAATTTTGAGCGCTTTTAGGAAATCGGATGTCTGCTGAAATAATAAGTGATGCAGAGGAGATGGCTATCAAAAGCGGACCGCAGTATCTTCTTTTTTATCTGCACTCAAATCTTTTTGCGCTCAGAGCAGAATTTATCAGTGAAATTGTGGAGTTGCCAGCTGTAACGAAAGTGCCTTGGATGCAAAAGTGTGTCAAAGGTGTCTGTAATATTCGTGGCAGTGTCATCGGTGTTTTGGATATCGCAAAATATTTATTGGATACAGATTTTAGCGCTTCTGAAAAAAGTGCTTTGGTTATTATCCTCATAGAGTTTGAAGAACTCAAACACAGAGTCGGTATCATCGTTGATGCAGTGTGCGAAGTAGAAGTTTTTGAGCCACATGAGCTACAGGAAGTGCCGCAGTTTGGTTTGCCATTTTCTGCAAAATATATCGAATCAATGGCGCATTATCGTGGAGAATACATACCTGTATTGTCGCTTGAACGTGTAGTAGATATCGAAGCTTTAAGTATGCAGGAGGTGATTGATGGAGTATAAAGATGATCTAGATGATGAGATAGATCTGGTAAAACTTGTTACAACAAGTGCAGATGTCACAAACCAATATATTATTTTTGAAGGCTCAAACGCAGAGTATTATGCTATCAATGTAGCAAAAGTGGAAGAGCTGTTTGTTTATCAAAAAGAGAGGCTTGTGCACAACAACAAAAATGCTCTCATCATGGGTACAACAGATATCCGTTCTCACATGACTCCTATAGTCTGTTTTGACGCATGGTTTGGCAATGTATCTATGGATGAGAGCAACTATGAACTTTTGATTTTTTGTTATTTTTCATCTGAGTATCTGGGTCTTTTGGTTAAGCAGGTTGTCGATATTCTTACTATTATGCCTCATCAAATGCAAAGCAGTTCGCGTATGAATGAACTCACTACATTTATAGCCAAAATCAACATAGCAAACGCAGAATATTTGTGTACTATTTTTGATGCAGACAAACTTTTGTTTGATATGTATGGTAACGCTCATGAGTATGAAAACGCAGGGGTGAAACCTATTGAGAGTGATAAGTTTGTTCTTTTTGCGGATGATAGTCAACTTATACGAAAAATGGCGCAAAGTACATTTGAGAAACTTGGCGTCAGATTTAAAATATTTAGTGATGGAGCAGAGCTTATCGCGGCACTTCCTGAGATAAAAACGCAAGAGATAGGGCTCTTTTTACTTGATCTTGAGATGCCGGGAAAAAGCGGTCTTGATGTGATAGATTATGTCAAAACGCAAACACAGTACGTAGGTATTCCTATCATCATACATACAAATATGGCGAACTCATCTATCAAAGATTCACTCAATGCAAGAAATGTAACAAAAATCATAGGCAAGGTGGATTTTAAAACAATCGAGTCTGCAATGCGGGAGTATATATTATGAATATAAGTCAAGATATCCCGCTCAGTGATGCAGAGTTTGCACTCATACAAAAGCTCGTTTTTAAACTCGCAGGTATCACATTAGACGACTCTAAACGCAGCCTTGTCAAAAATAGGCTTATGAAGCGTTTGACGTTTTATGGGATGAGTAAGTATAGTGATTATGT
>MIBW01000066.1:19516-23501 GCA_001829625.1 Sulfurimonas sp. GWF2_37_8
TTTAGAGAACCTCCACACTTTGAGTTTTTAAAACGCAGTGCAGGGTCAAGTGAAGGAGATAAGTTTTTACGTCTATGGAGTGCAGCGGCTTCTTTGGGTGCTGAAGCCTATTCTATTGCGATGGTTATGGAGAGTGTTGTTGGTGCGTCACGGTATGAAGTTGTCGGGACTGATATCAACAGTGAAGTGTTAAATATTGCAAAAGCAGGCTGTTACCCCTTGCCTTGGGTGGATAAAATCTCTGATACTTATAAACAGGCATATTGCCTCAGAGGAAAAAATGAATACGAAAAGAAGTTTCTTATCGACCCGCAATTGCAAAAAAATGTAAGTTTTTCAAAAGCAAATCTACTTGATAAGCAGACACACTTAGGAGTATTTGATATTATATTTCTTCGTAATGTCCTTATTTACTTTAATGATGAGATTAAGGCGCTCGTAGTTGATAATATTTTAAACAATTTATGTGAAGGAGGATACTTGATTATTTCACTTACAGAAAACCTCCGTAGTGTTGCAAATCCTAAGCTCAAACAGGTCGATAGTTCTATATATCAAAAGGTAAAATCATGAGTAACCATGAATATACGAACTTTCTCTCACTTCTCGCAAAAGAACGTCATTTACTTGTCTATGATGATGGGATTCTTTTAAAAGAATATAAAGATGTTTTTAGTACCTTTGCATCGTATCGATATAATAATATCAACGAAAATACACTTACGACTATTTCGCGAATGTTGCTTACAACAAAAACAGATATTGTGCTCATTTATACAAATAATCCAATTTATATTTTTGATATATGCACAGAAGTTAAAAAATTTGACCGTACAATAGTTCTGAGTGTAATCATGCAAAACCAAAGAAGTGATATATGCAAAAAAATAATCAACCTAGCTGATAGTGTTCTAGCAACTCCTTTTGAAACAGATAATTTGTATAAAAAACTCAGTGCCGCACTTGCATTTAAATTGATGGTTTATGAGATGTCTCATACGCTTAACACCCACAAAAAGTTTCTAGATGATACGGGACTTGATGCCTATTTAGATAATTATGAACAAGATGTTCGTATCATTTTAGACAGACTCTATAGGCTTATAGAACGCTTGCAAAGTGGTGAACTTGGAGAAGAGTTGTTTTGTGATCTGGCAAAAGAAATAGAAATCATAGGGACGATTTTTACTTACCATCACTATACATCCCATCTTGCAACAATTTTTGATGAAATGAGCGCATTTTTACGTATGTATGATTTTGAGGATGTGGATCTTTCTACTTTAGAAGGTTTTGATTATCTAGTAGAAATCACACGAGATATCCACAACTACTTGGAGAGTTTTTTTATCAAACGCATCTTTTCGGATGTGTATGTTTTTGAACACTCTTTGCATGATTCGATATTTTTTATGATTAGACGTTTGACAAAGAGTGAAAATACTAAGAGTGATGTGGAGTTTTTTTGATGATAAAAGTAATGGTAATAGATGATTCGATGGCGGTTCGTCGCGGTTTTTCTAAGTTGATTGGCAAAATATCGGGTGTTGAGCTTATAGCAGAAGCAAGCAACCCTGTGGATGCTTTTGAAGAGTTTAAGAGAGTAGGGCTTCCTGATCTTTTTATCCTTGATATCGAGATGCCAAAGATGGATGGCATCACTTTTTTGAAAAAACTTTCAGAGCAAAAACCTATTCCCGTCATCATATGTTCGACTTTAGTTGCTGATGGTTCAGATGCTGCGATTGATGCGCTGCGCTATGGAGCGGTAGATATTATCGAAAAGCCCAAAACAAATCTTGAGGGTTTCTTTTCAGAATATCAAGATGAACTGATCGAGAAAATAAACGCAGCCATTCATGCCCACGTCCGTATCATCAAACATATAGAGATCCCAAAAGTTATCGCAACAAAAGATCTCACTTCGCTTGTAGTAAGTAAAAAAATAGTCGCTATTGGCTCTTCTACCGGTGGTGTGCAAGCGCTTGAAAAAGTTGTGATGGGACTCAAAAAAAACCATGTGGGAGTTGTCATCACACAGCATATGCCACAGGGTTTTACAACTTCTTTTGCCAGAAGACTCAATCAGATAGCTCCTTTTAGTTATATCAAAGAAGCACAGGATGATGACATCGTCAAAGACGGGCAGGTTCTTATCGCCCCTGGCGGTATCCATATGGAAGTGTATAGTATCGGTGGCGTTTATAAAGTGAAACTGCGTGACTTTCCAAAAGTAAACTCTCATAAACCTAGTGTAACTGTACTCTTTAAATCTATCGCCAAAGTTGCAGCAAAAAATGCTTATGGATATATTCTTACAGGTATGGGAAGTGATGGCGCACAAGGTTTGAAAATGATGCGAGATGCGGGTGCGAGAACTTTTGGAGAGAGTCAAAAAACTGCTATAGTGTATGGAATGCCACGCGTTGCTCAAGAACTTGGGGCAGTTGAAGAAGAACTTTGTATAGATGAAGTTGCATTAAATATTAATACTATAGGAGTTTAGAATATGCAAAGTATATTACAGATGATAAAAGAGGATGCGAGAAATCTCCATCTGCTTATAGCAGAAGATGATCCGCTCATGCAGGATTTTTACAGACAAACTTTTGATGGAGTATTTCGAATACTCAGTATAAAAAACAATGCTCAAGAAGCATACAAATATTTTAACGAGCAAAAAAGTAAGCCGGTTGATCTGCTTATTACTGGTCATCATATGCCATTTATGAATGGATGGGAACTTACAGAACAGATACGCCATAAAGATGCTGGTTTACCGATTATTGTTATCACTGAAGCAGAAGATTGTTCACTTTTGAAAAATTTTATGGTGTATGGAATAGCGGCACTTTTACCAAAGTCTGATGATGCAATGATTATAATGCAAGCATTGCAAAGAACTTTGCATAATATCACAGAGAGAAAACTTTTAGAGTTTTATGTCAATCAGCTTGAAGCTATGGCAAGAGAAAATGTTGCAAGAAAAAGCGAGGCACTCAAACAAAAAAATACTCAAGAGTTTCGCACACCTAAACTGACAAAAACAGCTGAACAAAAGAGTGAAACTTCAAAAAAAGAGAACTCTTTAGTCGATAAATATATGATTCGTGGTAGTGTCAAGGATATGGAAAATGTGGATGTAGATGAACTTGATATCATAGGACATGAGCGTATTGAAATCTTTAGAGATGATATCTCTAACTACGAATCTTCCTTATGTACAGTGGATCATAAAAACATCCCTGCTTTGCGTTTAGTTTTACATGATGTACTTGATGGGATACGAGAACTTGTCCGTGCTATCAATGTAATGGGCGTTTTTCCTATTGCGGCAAGTGCAGCGACAAACCTGATCTCTTTTGTTGAAAACTTAGAAAACTCTCAATTGGAAGATGATGATAAACGTGAACTTTTTATAGATATACTTGTCTCCATGCTTGCAGATTTTGACAAATGGATAGATTTGGTTTTTATCTCAAAAAGTACACAAAATATTCACTATTTTGATGCTTCCTTTGCAAATACCTGTTTAGAACTTGAGATGATTTTTAGCACAAACGCAGGGGCAAAAAGTGATGAAGATACCCTAGAATTTTTCTAGGTCAATTATGAAAATATGGATATCAGATACACAGACACAAAGTCATCGTCTTGTGCGTTTAAATTGTGAAAACCATAGCGACTATAACTATCTTGGAGATCTTGATGATGAGGCTTTGCGCAAGTTTCTTCAAGAAGTAAAAATAGACTTGGCTATAGAAAAAAAAATTAAGTTACTTCACTACTATGGATACTTACATCTCTTTGTTATACATAAGAGATAAACTTTTTTCTTCAATCCTTTTGGGAGTTGACAAAATTGTGATAGAATTAGAATTACACTCAGATATAGGAACATATATGGACAACAGAACTAGCATCGAAATACTTGCGGATAGAGTATCTCAGATATTACAAATCAATAGCTCTCTTAAAGAAGAAG
>MIBW01000066.1:23511-24332 GCA_001829625.1 Sulfurimonas sp. GWF2_37_8
GCGTATGGAACTTGTTACGCTTAAAGCAGAAAAAGAACTCAAAAATACAGAAATCGACAGACTGGTAGAAGAAAACCTCAAAAAAGATATAGAAATCGAAGAGATTGTGAGCAAAATAGAGACAATCATAGGTTAACAGTACATGAGTAAAAAAATAGGTTTACATATTGGTGGTCGAAGATTTGATGTAGATGTTGAAGAGCATTTTGCTGCGTTTCTCTCTGCTCAAATGGCAAAAGACTTTAACGTTGATGGTAATAATGATCTTAAATTATTACTCCAAGCATATGTAAGAAAAAATTATGAGCTTTTCTTACAAGAGAAAAAATATCAAGACATTTTAGAAAAAATAGAAAAAGAGCTTTAATTTTAGGAATATATAAGTTAAAGTTGCTATAATTTCGTCCTCTCAACTATGAGAGACAATGTGCGTTCGTAGCTCAGCTGGATAGAGCACCGGTTTGCGGTACCGGCGGTCAGGGATTCGAATTCCTTCGAGCGCACCACTTCACTTTTACAATCACAAACATTTTACAAATAATACACATCTAAAATATAAAAACGCAAGAGTTGCGTTTATATTTAGCTATTTATCTGCTCTTTGATAACGCTTGCAAGTTCTGAACATTGTGCTATTTTTTGCGTATGGGAGAGAGTCTCATTGAGAAGGATGTTGACAAATGCACTTCCAACAATAACACCATCTGCTCCTTTTACTCGTTCTCTCGCGGTCTTTTCATTGACTCCAAATCCGACATATATAGGTGTTTTTGTATATTTTCTTATAGAATCCAACAACGGTTGCAAATCTTCAGAAACTC
>MIBW01000067.1:0-7368 GCA_001829625.1 Sulfurimonas sp. GWF2_37_8
AGAACTCCAGATGGCAAGATCGCGCAACGTCCTTTTGGTGGGCAATCTTCTCCTCGTGCATGTTTTGCAAAAGACAGAACAGGTTTGACACTCCTTCAAACTATCTATGAACAAGCGCACCGCGCAGGTGTCAAGTTTTGGGATGAGTGGTATGCTGCAGATATCATCTATAAAGATGGCAAAGTTTCTGGTGTTGTTGCGTTTAATATCCGTGATATGCAAACAGTTATTTTCAATGCAAAATCTGTAATGTTTGCGACTGGTGGATATGCCCGTTCATACAAAATCAACTCAAACGCACATGCAAATACAGGTGATGGACTCTCTATCGTAGCACGTCATGGACTTCCACTCGAAGATATGGAGTTTGTTCAGTTTCACCCATCTGGTCTTTCGGGCAATGGTGTTTTAATCTCTGAAGCAGCACGTGGTGAAGGTGGAAGACTCTTCAACTCTTTGGGTGAGAGATTTATGGAAAAATACGCTCCAAATGCGATGGAACTTGCCTCTCGCGACGTTGTTGCCCGTGCTATTTTAAATGAAATCAGAGAAGGCCGTGGTGTAGGTCCAAGAAAAGATGCAGTATTTATCGATGTAACTCACCTTGGAAAAGATCTCATTATGCAAAAGCTTCCTGAACTTCGTGAACTTGCAATTACATTTTTAGGTCTTGATATGATCAAAGAACCTATCCTTATTTCTGCAACTGCACACTACTCTATGGGTGGTATTCCTGTAAATATTGCAGGAAATGTACGTAAAAACAATGAAGAGTATGTAGAAGGTTTTTATGCTGCTGGCGAGTGCTCATGCGTCTCTGTTCATGGAGCAAATCGTCTTGGTGCAAACTCTGTTCTTGAAGCACTTTTATTTGGTCGTTTTGTCGGTAAAACAATGGTAAGAGAGATAGACTCTATTTCTCTTCGTCCAGCAACAGATGCAGATGCAGATACAGCCTTAGCTGAGATGCAATTTATACTCCAAAATAATGGAGATGAAACAATCACAACTCTTCGTGAAGAGTTACAACAATGTATGACTGCAAACGCAGGGGCATTTAGAACCAAAGAGACGCTTGAGATTGCTATCGCAAAAGTAAAAGAACTACGCGCTAGATTTCAAAATATTCGTATCAAAGACAAATCAACAGTTTTCAATACAGAACTTCAAGAAGCTATCGAATTTGGCCACATGATTGACTATTCTGCGTTTATCGTAGAGAGTGCTATAGCTAGAAATGAGAGCCGTGGTGCACACTATAGAGAAGACTTCGAAACACGAGATGATGAAAATTTCTTAAAACACACAATGGCGTATATGGACAATGAAGGAAATATCAAACTCGATTACATGGATGTTGTTCTTGGCAAACATGAGCTTAAAGCTAGAAACTACTAAGGGGAAGTTATGAGTACACATACAATTACTACACAAAAAGTAAATTTCAAAGTATTTCGTTTCAATGCTGATGAGGACTATCTTCCATACTATGATGATTATACGATGGAAGTGACTTCTGAAGAGGTTGTACTAGATATTTTAAATAGAATTAAATGGGATTATGACGGTAGTTTTTCTTATCGTCGCAGCTGCCGCCATGGTATATGCGGAGCATGTGCTATCAAAGTAAACGGTCGTTCTACTCTGGCATGTAAAGAAAGCATGAATACAATGGTTGATCTTTTTGGAAGTGATCTTATTTTTGAGCCACTAAGTATCAAACGCGCAGTCAAAGATATGATCATCGATAAAAAAGATTTCTGGGAAAAACACGATGCCATCCATCCATATCTTATCTCAGATGTTGATGAGCACCCTGAACATGAGCACCTTGTAACTCCAGAAGAAGCGGAAGAACTCAACGAAGCTGACTTGTGTATCCAGTGTGGAGCTTGCCACTATGCATGTCCTGTAGTTGAAATAAACGAGGATTTCTTCGGTCCAGCTGCGTTTGCAAAAGCATACCGTTTTGAAGCAGATGTACGTGATGATGCACATACACTCAGACTCGTAGAACTTCATGAAGAAAAACAAGGTCTTTGGGATTGTGTCAAATGTTTTGAATGTGCTGAAGTGTGTCCAAAAGATGTAAACCCAATCGAAAAAATTACAAAACTTCACCAAATGCTCTTTAAAGAAGGTGTCGCAACTTCAAATGTAGCAACACGTCACGCAGTTGGTTTTAAACACTCTATTGTCAAAAATGGTGTGCTTGATGAAGGTGGGCTTGTACTTTATTCTGAAGGCCCTGGCATTGTTAAACATATACCTGTAGCCCTCAGAATGTTTGTAAAAGGTAAAATTGTGCCACCGTGGGGCATCACAAAATCAGACAAACTTGATGAGATCAAAAAACTTGTAAAATCTTCATCAACAGCAAAGTTCTAGGAGCAGAGATATGAAAAAATTAAAATATGCACTTTTTACGGGCTGTACTGCAAAACAGAGTACGCCTGAACAGATGATGTCAACCCTAGCCGTAGCAGATAAACTTGGAATAGAACTTGTTGAACTGACAGAAGCATCATGTTGTGGAGCTTCTCACTTACAAGATTATGATGACTTTTTATCTTTAGTTTTAAACGCCAGAAATATTGCTTACGCAGAAAAACATGGACTTACAATGGTTACAATATGTAACACTTGCCAACTGAACACTGCAATGACAAAACACCGTTTGGACACAAACGCAGCTTTAAAAGCAAAAGTGAACGAAAAACTCAAAGAAGTTGGTTTAGAATACCAAGGTACTTCTATGGTAACACACTTTCTTTATGCTATTATCGATGACTTTGGTCTTGATAAAATCAAAGAGATGGTTGTCACACCACTAAGCCAATTTAATATCGCACCGTTTTATGGTTGTCATAATATCCGTCCTTCTGAGCTTCAAAATGAAACGCATAAAAAACCAGAGAGTGCCTACCGTCCTACTTCACTTGATGACCTTATCATCGCGTGTGGCGGTAAAAATGTTGATTATGCTGAGAAAAACAAATGCTGTGGTTTCCATGTCGAACTTCAAGCCCCTCGTACTGCTGCTATCCTTACAGGAAATGCAATCGCAGGTGCGATGGACAACAATGCAGACTGGATGGTAACACCATGTCCTCTTTGTCATCTTAAGCTTGATACGCAGACAGGTCACGCTTCTGAAGCTATTGGTCGTGAAGTAGCACTTCCAGTACTTCATATGCAACAAATGTTGGGTTTAGCTCTTGGCTGTTCTGCTGAACAACTTGGACTGAAACACCACCTTACAAAAGTAAATTTCGTATAAATTTTATAAACACTTCCTTATTTTCAGGCTCTGCCTGGAGATAAACTTGCAACTTCTTACATACAAACAAATCTTTAAATTGGAAATTTTATGTCAAACTCAATAGAAATTATCTCATGGAACGTCAACGGAATACGCGCCGTTGCGAGCAAAGAAGCACTTAGGTGGATTGATGAGCGACAACCAGATATCCTATGTTTGCAAGAGATTAAGGCACTTCAAGAACAGATACCTGACAATTTATTTGCCAAGAAATATCAAGAGACAATCGTCAACTCTGCTACAAAAAAAGGTTATAGCGGCACAATGACTTGGAGTGTTTTACAAAGTGATTACAGTTCTCTTTGCGCTCATGTGGACACAACAGCCGAAGGACGCATCGTAGAGACACATTATGGAGATATCGTACTATTTAATGTTTATTTTCCAAATGGACAAAAAGATGAACTGCGTTTGGCGCATAAGATGCAGTTTTATGATGATTTTTTGATTTATTGCGAAAAACTGCGCGCGGAGGGGAAATCTATCATCATTTGCGGTGATGTAAACACTGCCCACAAAGAGATAGACCTCAAAAACCCAAAAGCAAACGCCAAAACATCAGGCTTTCTTCCGATAGAAAGAGAGTGGATAGACAAGCTTTTGGATCATGGTTATATTGATACATTCAGATATGTCAACGGTGATGAAACGGACCGATACAGTTGGTGGTCTTATCGTGCCTCTGCAAGGCTAAATAATGTTGGTTGGAGGATAGACTATTTCTTTATCAGTGAGGATTTGACAGAGAGTCTTGAAGATGCCTTTATCCTTGACTCTATCGAAGGCTCTGACCATTGTCCTGTTGGCATCAGACTCAGTATCTAATTTACTTTTGGTCTAAAAGCTTTTATAATATTCTCGTTTGTCTCAATATATGGTCCTTCTATCAGATCTATACAATATGGAACAGCAGGAAAAACTGCATCAAGACACTCACGGATTGACTTTGGTTTACCTGGAAGATTGATAATGATGGATTTACCTCTTATACCTGCAGTTTGACGCGATAAAATCGCTGTTGGAACATACTGCAGACTTACCTTACGCATCAGCTCTCCAAAACCTGGCATCATCTTTTTACATACATTTTCTGTTGCTTCTGGAGTCACATCACGCAGTGCAGGTCCAGTTCCACCTGTTGTTACAACCAAACAGCAGCCTGCTTCATCACACAACTCTTTCATTGTCTCTTCAAGTATATCCTGCTCATCTGGAATACATCTATAGACTATTTCAAAGGCACTTTTTAAATACTCTTTCATCGTTTCTTGAATCGCTACTCCAGATATATCTTCATATATCCCTTTGCTAGCTCTGTCACTTGCTGTTATCACACCTATTTTGATCTCTGCCATAGTTTTTATCCTCTATTTAGTTTGTAAAAAATGATTTGCGTTTTTGATATATGTCACTGTCGCTGTAGTTAAAAAGAACTCTCTTGCTGCGTTTACATCGATTATTTGATCTTCGCCGCCAAGATAGACTTCTATTTTGACACCTTTATGACGAAGCCATGCCAAGTCTGAGAGAAGCCACTTGTATTCTAAAAGCTCTTCAAGTTCATAAGCGAAGGTCTCTTTGTAAGAGACTTCGCTACTTTTATAAGGTAAAAAGCAGGCACCTATAAACTGTTCTAGATAAGCATCTTTATTTTTTATATATGCAAGTGTTTGAACTCGTTTAAACTTCTGCGTTTTTGTCTGAAAAAATGCAGGAGAAAAAAGTTGCAGCGTGTCTATTCTGTGTCCATTTACAAGTTGCTCTTTAACAACTTGTAAAGCTTTTATAGCACCGTAGCTAAAGCCACAAACGCAGTAATCACTTTTTAAGATAAACGAGTCAAAAAAATGCGACACATTTTGTAAAGAAAATCCGCTATAAAATTTCATCTAAAAACTTTTTTACTTCATCTTTTGTGATACTTTCTCGTTCATACAAGACTTTTTCTACAAGATTGACAACGATAATCATCGACTCAAGAAGTTCTTTTGTTTCGGTGTAAAGCTTTTGAAGATAGACTTCCTCTTCTTCTTTGTTTTGTATCAAAGAGCTACCCATACCGTACTCTTCAAGCATCTTTTTTGTGAGTTCTTTTGCCTCATCGAGATCATCTTTCGCACTGCTAGCGTGTTCATCATATTTGATAGAACAGGCTGCGATTCCAGATAAGAGCATTTTGATACGGGATTCAAGCTCATGTTTGATAAGAGGTTCATTTGTTGTGGGAGTGAGTTTTTCATTTGAGAGCATCAATTTTTCAAACGCAAGATCAAAAACAGTCGCACATACAGCTTTTGCAGCCTGATAAGTGATACGGTATTTTTTCTGTTCATCACTTAATATAGAGAGTTTTTTCTTCCCAAACATCACTTTATCTTTGACTTGATGAAAATGTTCAAGTGTCACTTTAAAATCTTTTTGTCTTAAAGAAAGAAGTGCCGCTTCATTGACCAAAGCTGCAAGTGAAGCCCCATTAAAACCAACTGTCATATTAGCAAGGGTTTTTATCTCTAGCTCATGTGGTACTTTTTCGAGATATTTTGCGAGTATCGCTTGGCGTTCACTTTTAGTTGGCAATTCTACAAACACTCTTCTATCAAACCTTCCCGCACGAAGAAGTGCTGAATCTAGGACTTCTATCTTATTTGTCGCAGCAAGAACGATAACACCGCTTGAACCTTCAAATCCATCCATCTCAGTTAAGAGCTGGTTGAGAGTTGCTTCTCTTTCATCATTTCTCTGTCCATCGCGTTTTTTTCCGACTGCATCTATCTCATCGATAAAAATGATGGCAGGAGCATTTTTCTTTGCAGCTGCAAAGAGCTCATGCACGCGTTTGGCTCCCATCCCTACATATATTTGTACAAATGAAGCACCGCTTTGATAGTAAAAAGGAACACCACATTCATAAGCCACGGCTTTGGCAATCATCGTTTTGCCAACACCCGGAGGACCTACAAGCAAAACACCACGTGGCATTCTTGCGCCAAAACTTTTATAGCGTTTTGGATTGCGCATAAAGTCAATAATCTCTTCAAGCTCCATCTTTACATCGGCTATACCGCCAATATCACCAAATGTAATATCACTTTTTATAGCTTCGATTGGACCGCTAGGTTCTGTGTTTAGGCTTGAAGTTGCTGTGCTTGCCTTTGTACCAAATGTAGCAAAACCTCTTTTTTCAAACCATTTTACCACTAAAGAACCCAGCCCTAAAATAAGAACTAAATACAGAGCATAGAGAAGAAAATTTGACTCACTTCCTACCTCTACTTTATAATCAACAAACATCTTCGGGGTTACTTGTGAGGAAGCAATTTTATAAAAACTATCCTGCGTTTTGAGATAGACATACTCTTTGGTTACAACAACCTTCACAACACTCTTATTTGTCAAGATATTTTGAGCATCACGAAGCGTAATTGCGTTTGCATTATCCCTAAAAATGGCAAAAATAATCAGTGCAATAACGAAAAATGCAGAAACTAGAAGAATTATTCTGTTTGTTTTAGAATTGAGCATAATTCAACTCCTCTCTCACTTCGTACGCATTTATATTTATCCAGTTGCCTACAAGATCTTCGCTAGACTCTACAAGGATTTTGTTAAAGTTTTGATCAAAACCATGATAATAACCATCTTTAAAACTCTCAATCAAAACATCAAGCTCTTTTGTATAGTTTTTTCTAAAAGCATAATTTTTCTCTTTAATAAGTGCCTCAAGCTCATGAAGACGCTCTTTTGCAAGTGTACCGCTCACTTCAGGTTTCATGAGCGCCGAAGGCGTAGTATCGCGTTTGGAATAGCTAAATGCGTGGAGATGTGTTAGCGGTAAAGCGGCTGCGTTTAGCATCGCTTCTGCCCAAAGAGCCTCACTCTCTCCTGGATGCCCCGTAATAAAATCCGTGCCTATGGCATAGCCTTTTTCACTCAAAAATTCAAAAAGTTCTCTGTCTTGTCTGTAAATATTTCTTCTATTCATAAGTTTAAGCATCGTAGGCGAAGTGTGTTGCAAGGCAATATGCAAATGTTTTTCCAACCACGGC
>MIBW01000067.1:7430-21121 GCA_001829625.1 Sulfurimonas sp. GWF2_37_8
AATCTGTGAAATTTTTTTCATAAGTTTTGCTATAGAAGTTTTGCTATCTTGCCCATAACTTCCCACATTTGTTCCCGTAAGAATAAACTCACCAAAACCATTGAGTGCAAGACGTGATATCTGCTCAAGTATTTTACTTTCGTCCATACTTCTAGCATCACCTCTCACAAAAGGGATGATACAGTAAGAACAACGAAAGTTACACCCCTCTTGTATCTTAATAAACGCCCTGCTTTTGCCAATAAAATCATCTACAATCACATTATCAATATGGTTGAGATCACCTGGATCATAGAAAGGTTGCTCTTTAGCGAGCATAAAATCTATCTTCTGTTTTTCACTTTGACCAAAAACACCATGAACGCGTTTTTCACGTAAGAGTTTTTCACCTTTTGTATGTGCCCCGCAGCCTGTTAAAAATATCTTTGCATCGGAACTTTTTTCAAGTCCTGAGATATAAGAACGCACATGCGTATCTGCTCCATTTGTAACTGTACAGGAGTTAATAACTACAACATCTGCTTCAGACTCATCCTGTGTGACATCATACTCTTGGAGCGAACTCATCATCACCTGCGAATCATAAAGATTTGTTCTGCATCCAAAAGTTTTAAAATAGACTTTTTTTCTCATCTACACAACCTCATTTGCATCAAAAGGTTTTTCTCTTTTTGAAACACTTTGGATATGAATTTTTTGTGTCTGGTATGCGATAGTGATATCATATTCTGCATTAAACGCATCAATAATCTCCGTACTTATAATACTTCTAAGTGTTAAAGTCGCATAAGCATTTGTGAGGTACCATGAGCTTATAGCGATTCCGTTTGCTTCGATAAATGAAAATATTCTAGGTTCTACATTGGTATTTTTGAGACTGTAATGGCTTCTGATTTTGTTGAGCTGTTTTCTTGTGATATCTGTATATCCTTTGGAATACTTTTTGGTTATAAGCTTACAAATATGCATCGCTTTTTTATGATTGGACTCAAAAGTTATCGTGATATCTATACCGTCCCATACGGTTTTGAGTGAAGAGTGCGAGTAATTTGCTATCATTCGCGTAAAGACATAGTTGTTTGGGATAAAAATAATACGACCTGCTCTTCTGTTGGTGACATAGGTAGTGAGTGTCACATCTTCAAGAAGTGTAATACGCAAAAGTGAAATATCCATAACATCTCCAACATATTCCGTTCCTTCCATGATAACACGGATCCTGTCACCAACATGAATGCTGCCGCCAAAAACGATAACAAGCCAGCCAAGGATACTCATAAACCAGTCTTTCATAGCGATCGCGATACCCGCGGAAGCAAAACCCAAAATCGTGACAAGATAGTTTACATTTTCTATGTAGTTGAAGAAAAGGATAAGGAGAATAAGTGTTACATTTACAAAGTTGATAATTTTATTTGCCATATAAAATCTATCATTATCTGTGATGTATTTTTTGATAACAAACTTCAAAAGTGCAAAGATAATCAGAACAATCAAAACAACAATACCGATATTGCCGAGTCTGTACATCTGTTTTTCTATATCTCTGTTGATATTGACTTCAATCACTTCAAGCCTTTTTTCATACACTTCAGCCGTAACCATCATCGTATCAAGCGCGGTTTCAAATCGCTCTAGTTGTTTTGCTTTCTCTTTTGCAACCTCAAAGTATTTTTGCTCATTATCAATATCGATAAGCAGATCATAAATCTCTTTTTCTTTGCTAATAAGAGAGATAAGTTCAGTAAGTTGCTCTTTTTTTTGTTTAAATTCACTAAAATCTGCATTAAATGTTTTGATAACAGAGATGCCTGTAAATATATCAAATGGATTTGTGATTGTCGGAATATTTTCAATCTCAGGAGGTGTAAGTAGTTTGGAGAACAGTGCTCCGTCTCTATCTTTGAGTTGATCTATCTGGGAAGATAGAATTTTTTCTTTTGAGAGTAAAGAGTTTAATTCATCTTTATCAATCAAAGAACTACCTTTATTTTTGAGGTAGGCTATTCTTTCACGAATTTTTTTTAACCCATCTTTTACATCAATAGAAGCAAGATACGAAGAGTAACTCTTCATCCAAACTTTTTCTTCAGATATTTTACGTTCAAGCTCACTTAGCTTTGACACATACTCTGAAATTTTTGTTTTTCTCTCTTGCTCTATTTTTTCTATCTCTTGCGTTTTATTATATTCGCGTATTTGTTGCGGTGTTAAAGCCTCTTGCGCCTCAACTGAGAGAAAAAATAGAGTGATGGCTAAGAATAAAAAAACTCTTTTCATGCTTGTTTACCAAACCCGAGAAGGACTTCTATAACCATCTCCTTACTACACGCATCAGTTATGAAAACGCCACCGATTGCACGTGGCAATATAAATTTGATAGAACTATCGCTGCTTTTTTTATCAAGATAAAATGCCTCATAAAAACTCTCTACATCTGCTATCTCATAAGAAGTATCAAGATTGTATTTTTCAAGAAGTGATTTTACTCTTTGGGCTTCCTCAGGACTCATAAGTCCCATTTTTATGGCAGTTTTGTTTGCCATAACCATACCAATTGCAACAGCTTCACCATGAAGATATTTTTTATATTTCGTCTCATTTTCGATAACATGAGCAAAAGTATGTCCATAATTTAATGCCGCACGAAGACCATGTTCTTTCTCATCTTGTCCGACGACCCATGCTTTTGTTTGTACTGCCTGCTTTATGGCTTCTTGTAAAATATCAGGATTTTTAAGGTCTGCGTTTTCTAAAAATTCAAAAAAATCTTTGTTAAATGTCACGGCCATTTTGATTATTTCTGCTATACCTGCGCCAAACTCTCGTAAAGGAAGTGTTGTAAGAAAAGAGGGATCGATATAAACGGCACGAGGTTGATGAAAAGCTCCAACAAGATTTTTACCATAGCTGTTGTTCATCCCTGTTTTGCCACCGACACTTGCATCCACCTGAGATAAAAGTGTTGTTGGAATCTGCACAAAATCAATGCCTCTTTGATAAATACTTGCTATATATCCTGTCATATCACCGATAACACCACCGCCAAACGCAATAAGCATCGATTTTCTATTAAAACGATGATTAAAAAGCGACTCCAAAACAGCGTCAACACTCGCCTGATTTTTGTATTCTTCTCCATCAGGAACAGTGATGATATAAAGTTCTTTTGCAGATATCCTGCTTAGAAGATATCCCAAGTGCAAACCTGCAACTTTTGGGTTTGTAACTATGGCTACTTTTGTATCAAAATATAATTTTGGGAGTGTATCGATGGTGATATCATAAGAGTCATCTACAACTCTTTTGAGCGGAATATTTACTAGCATTTTTTATCCAATTTATAAAGTGTATAAGAGGATATATAATACTTAAATTAGTGTAAATATAAGCTAAATCAGAGCTGTACAGGGATAAAAATCTGATGATAATCATCTAACTTATGATAAAGTTTTTCGCTATCAGTTGAAAAAATAGAGTAAATTCTTCGTGCTGTCAACTTGTTTGTAAAAGGTAAAATCTGCACAAAATTATCTTTTTTCTTAAGAACCCTAATCGGATTGTCATTGTCTTTAATAACTTTAATAGATTTGGAAAAAATAGCTGAGAGGTTATTGTAGTGTTCGATAACTTGCTCTATTATTTCTTGATGTTCATTTTCATAGTTATAAAGCTCTATATTGAAGCCCATTTGTGCAGAAATATCAAAAATGGTTGTAGATACTTTTTCAAGGTCTCTGTTATCCGCTAAAATCAGCGCTACATCTTTGACGGAGGCAAGAGGACGGTCGGATATTTTCAACACTGGTACATGGGCATCGTACAGCAGTTTTCTGATTTTATAACTTGAGAACATCTCTTTGGAGACGATTACAAGACCTACATGATAGACTTTCACATCCACATAAAAAAGTGTTTGCAACTCTTTTTGTTCATATTCTATGTCAATGATAACATTCTCTTTTCTATAATTTTTAATATAACGTAAAACAGATATATTGCCTGGGTTGACAACTTTGATAATAAGATTATGTTTGAACTTTTTATGTGCAAAAACGGCACGTCTCACAAGCTCTTTTATGGTTGCATGATTGACCACATTCATATCTATAAGTAGATAAAGATTTGATCCAAATGGCTCAGGAAATTGACCAAGTTCACGCTTGATAGCACGATAAACTGATTTTAAAACATCAGGATCTCCAACAAGCAAAAGAAGATCATTTGGTTGAATCATCCTGCGTCGTGAGGGCATAATAAGTTTTCTATTTCTATAGATAGCCACAATACGCCAATTTTTCTGCTCAATAACTCCGATATGTCTGTAAACAAAAGAACTTCCAAAAGGTACAAGCACTTCCATAATTTCACCAGCACCAAGACCGACATTTTGGGCGGTAACTGGAACATTTGGAAGATAATCTAAAAGTCGTGAAGACAAAATTTCTTTGGTGTTAACCATAACGACATTTGCATCTTCGTTCTCCAAACTCCATTTATTAAGGACGATTATACGCACTTGCTTTTTGATGGCTCTAATATTTTTAATGGTAATTTCAGTCTCACTTTGATTGTCCATAGCAATCAAAACCTGCACAAATTCCATCTTCAAAAGGTTTGCTAATTTATGAAAACTTGTCGGATCAAACTCATAAAATTTAAATCTTGCAGGATTTGCATCTTCAAATTCAACAGCTTTAGGTTGTACGACATAATAGATATTTTCACTTGTATATGTCTTGATAACTCGCCTAAGAAAATGCGAACCAACGTTTCCATCACTAATAATCAAAATCTTTTTCATAACAATCTTTTCTAAAATTTTTGGGCATTATAGCACTTTTCAAAATAGATTAACTTATAATCAATATAATGCCAAATAAACATAAAAGGATATCGATATGAAGATAATACTATCACTGCTCATGTTACTTGCTTTTGTACATGCGTACGAAGGGGACTTAACAGCCCAAGAAGCTTATGAGATGCAAAAAGAAGGTAAAGCTATCATAGTAGATGTTAGAACTACTGTTGAGTTTTTATATACAGGTCACGGGGAAGGTTTTATCAATATCCCTGCATACTATTGGACATACGAACCAAAATCCGTTGAAGTCCGTGTTCAGAGTGCGGATTATGAACTCAAAAATGAAAAGATAAAAGACCATAAAGCAACAATGAAACTCTATAATGCAAAAGAACTTGTTAATAAAAATTTTGTAAGCGAAGTGATGCAAGCGATGAAAATGCAAGGTGTAGAGAGTGTCATCTTGGTATGTCGCAGTGGACCACGCTCAAGTGCAGCAGCTGAAATGCTTACAAAAGAAGGTATCAAAGCCTACAATATGGAAGATGGCTTTATGTATGGTTGGACAAAAGAAAACCTTCCATGGGGCGGACAATAATTTAGAGCTCTCCCTTAATCTTTGAGAATCAGTTTCACACCCATCTCAACATGATGCGTATAAGGAAACTGATCAAAAAGTGCCATATCTACAACCTTATGCGTTTTACATAAGAGTTCAAGATCTCTGCTGAGTGTTTCGGGATTGCATGATATATAGAGTATGTGCTCATGTCTCGCAGCAAAATGGCATGATTTTTCATCCATACCGCTTCGTGGCGGATCTACAAAAATACTTTTTATCTTATATCCACTGATATCGATATCGCCCATACGTTTAAATTCTCTCACGCCATCAAGTGCTGCAACAAACTCTTCGACGCTCATACGTACAAATTCTATATTTTGAACACCGTTTAACGCCATATTTGTTTTGGCTGCGTTTATGGAAGATTTAGAGATCTCAGTTGCTAAAACTTTGTTAAATTTTTGCGCAAACGGTATAGTAAAATTTCCAGCTCCGCAGTAAAGCTCAAGCAAATCGCCTTCTATATCTGAAAGATTTTTCAAAGCCCAAGTAATCATCTGCTCATTTACTTTTGCGTTTGGCTGGGTAAAACTATTTTCAATATAGTTAAAATTGTAAGTTTGATCTGCGACAGATAAAGACTCCGTAACAAAATCTTGACCAATAACAACTTTTTGTTTTCGTGAGCGACCGATGATATATATCCCCAATTTTACAGCTATTTTCGCAGCTTTTTCCTGCCAAGAAGTATCCAATGCTCTATGATACAAAAGTGATACAACCATCTCTCCACTACTAGCACTTAAAAAATCTGCACCAAAAAGCTTAAAACCAATGGCTTCTTCTTCGACAGCTTCCAAAAGCTGTGGCATAATTTTTGTTATATGCTCATTGACTTGAGGACACTCTTCTATAATAAGTGCACCTTTGTGTTCAAGATGATTCATAGCATAATGTATCTTCTCATCCAAATGCCATATTTTAAACTCACTGCGTGAACGATAGTGAGACTCAGGTGATTTAAAAACAGCTATATCCCCCGCATAAAAGAGTTTAAAACGTTCTTGATTTAACTTTTTCTTTGCCTCTAACTGAGCTTCATAACCATCTTCATAAAGACGACATGAGCCACATTGGCCAAAATATTTACATTCCACACTATTTCCTATTTGATTGAAGCTATAAGATTGCCTATAAGAAGGTTCCAACCGTCGATAAGAACAAAAATCAGTATCTTAAAGGGCAGAGATATCATAACCGGCGGGAGCATCATCATACCCATTGACATAAGAATAGAAGCTACAACCATATCAATAACCAAAAATGGTAAAAAGAGTAAGAAACCTATCTCAAAAGATGTCTTGAGCTCGCTGATAATAAACGCAGGAATAACGACAGACAAAGGAACATCAGCTACACTTTGAGGATTTTCCATTTTGCGTATTCTAAAAAAAAGTGCCAAATCTTTTTCTCTGGTATTGCGTATCATAAAGTTTTTAAAAGGGAGTGTTGTTTTTTCAAAGGCTTCTTCATAACCAATTTTTTCTTCCATATAAGGTTTGATACCACTTTCGTATGCTTTGATACCTACGGGCTCCATCACATAAAATGTAAGTATCATCGCAAGCATCACTAAGAGCTGTGTAGGAGGCACTTGTTGTGTTCCGAGAGCTTGACGTAAAAATCCAAAAACAATGACAAAACGTGTAAAAGTCGTCATGACAAGAACTAAACTCGGAGCTAAAAATAGAAGTGTTAAAACAACAAGAACATTTAAAGAAGAGACAAGTTGTTGCGGCGATTGAGGTGAAGCAAGCTGAAAATTCATCGTAGGAATAGCAGCACTCTCAGCAGCCACAGTAGATACTAACCCAATAAGGATTAAAAATATTTTAAACATTACTCAGCTGCAGCTTGATCAAGTATCGATGATTGTATTTTAGATTCTTGGTCTGACTTTTTACCATAGAAGTGTATCTCTACTCTACGATTTTTTTCTCTACCACTCTCTGTTGCGTTTGTTGCCAAAGGTCTAAACTCTGCAAATCCTGCTGCGTTTATCCTATCAGGTGCAACTCCGTCTAAAAGAAGTTCTTGGAGTACCGAAATCGCTCTGGCAGAAGAGAGTTCCCAGTTGTCTTTAAACGGTCCTTGAGAACTTGGACCACCATTGTCTGTATGCCCCTGCACACTCACTTCTATATTGTTTGGCAATTCTTGAATAATCAGTGCCACACGTTTTAAAAATAAAAGTGCATCATCATTTTCTATGGTTGCACTACCCGATTTAAACAAAAGCGATGCAGGAAGTTGGATAGCAAAACCCTCTTGCGCCTCTTCAAGAGTGATAGCAGAACCTTTGCCTTTTTCCATCATCTCATTTGCGTCAGTTACTGCCTGCTGAACCATATTAACAGATTCAGTTGTTTCATCTTGAGCTTCAATAGGTGTTGACTCTTGAATACGGCGTTTAGATATTTCAGTTTTTGTCCCACCTTCAAGAACACTCATTGCACCCGAGAGAGAACCTATCGCCTCAGATATTTTTTTAGCGTCCATACTTGACATAGAGAGAAGTAAAACGAAAAAACATAAAAGCAAAGACATTAAGTCCCCAAATGCAGCTAGCCACTCTGGCATACAAGTAGGACAATCCGGACATTTTTTTTTACCCATTATTCAAACTGGCTTACACGTTGGTTTGGTGCTAAATAACTAAGCAGTTTCGCTTCGAGAACTCTTGGTGCGTCTCCTGACTGAATAGACATAATTCCTGCTAAAATCATCTCTTTAACAAGTGTCTCTTCATCATTTCTGATGGATAAAATATTTGCTATTGGACCACCAAAAACGTTTCCTATTATAGCACCATACATGGTTGTAAGAAGCGCAACAGCCATGGACGGACCGATTGCTGAAGGGTCTGCCATGTTCATAAGCATCGCAACAAGACCGATAAGTGTCCCAACCATCCCCATCGCTCCGGCAAGTCCTGACCATTGAGCAAATATAGAGCCATGCACCTTATGTCTATTGCTAGTTTGCTCCATCTCTATCTCTAACAACTCGCGGATAGTGTCGGGTTCGCTGCCGTCAATTGCCATCGACAAACCTTTTTTTAAAAAACGGTTCTCTTCATTATTGACTTCTGATTCTAAAGCCAAAATACCGTCTTTTCTTGCTTTTGTTGCAAATTCAACAAGTTTTTTGATAAGTGCTGCAACATCCTCTTCAGGAGGTTTAATGGCAATCATAAAAATTTTTGTAAATTGTTTCATTTGTGAAGGTTTAAAAGATATCATCAGAGCCCCGATACTACCCCCGACAACAATCAAAACTGAAGGAATATCAACGTACGGACCAAGGCCAACTCCCATTGCCATAGAGGCAAGAAGAAGTGCTATAATTAAAACTAAACCAATGACTGTACCTAAATCCATTCTAAACCTTAGTGAAATTAATAATGGGCTTATAATACCACAAAAAATATTATGTCAAACATTAAAAAGATTGATTTTCTTCATTTTTGTTACTCTCTAGCAACTAAAAGGATATAATTCACCTTTAATATAATCATGCGGGCACCTAAATATGTATAATTTTTTCTCTCTCAAACCAAAAAAAAGCGTCTATTTTATCATCCTTTTTTTAGCAATTTTCAGCACTCTATACAATGCTTTTTTGCCTCTGCACGGTGATGAAGCCTACTATTGGATGTGGAGCCATCACTTACAAAGTGGCTATTATGACCATCCGCCGATGATTGCTTACCTTATCTACCTCACAAACTTCATTTCAGAATCCCAGTGGGGCGTTAGGCTGGTTAATGTTTTCTCATTTTCTATCGCCGCTCTTTATATCTTTAAACTCTCTAGTGAAATGTTTGATGAGCAGATTGCCCTAAACGCAGTGATTATTTTTTCCAGTGTTATCCTTGTTCATGCTGGATACATTATTACGACACCTGACTCTCCACTCATTTTATTTTGGACTTTGAGTCTTTATTATACTTATAGAGCACTTTTTTATAACAAGTGGAGCGATTTTATTTTAGCTGGTATTATGCTTGGTTTTATGATGCTAAGCAAATATACAGCTATACTTTTTATTTTGGGTGTTATTTTATTTATTCTCCTTAAACGCAGAGATATACTATTGAATATCAAATTTTATATCGTAAGTATAATTGCTCTGGCTATCGTATTTCCTATGCTTCTTTGGAACTATGAAAACGATTGGATTAGTTTTTACTTTCAACTCGATCACGGTTCATCTAAGAGTTATGAGATTTCTTTTTCAAGTGCTTTAGAATATATCCTCGGGCAGTTTATGGTATTTTCTCCTGTTTTTGCCGCTTTACTTTTTTTCTATCTTGTTAAAGATAAGTTTTATATAAAAGAGAACAAACTTTTTTTCCTAGCACTTGTTACGCTCACCACCCTGCTCTTTTTTCTCTATAAAAGTCTTTTCAAATCAATGGCGCTTAATTATGCTGCTCCTGCTTATATAAGTGGCGTTATACTGCTTGCTTATATCATCTCTAAACATGAGCTAAAAAAAAGTTTCAAAATTGGTCTCTACATTGCCCTATTTCTTACGATAATTGGGCGCTTAGGTTTGCTTTTTTATCTAGAAATTTTTCAAGATAGAATGTATGGAAACAAAGAAGCTATAGCACTTGTGCAAAAACACTCTCAAGCAGGTGACGCTTTTTATGGCGATCATCTCACCACAGCCGCACTTTTAACCTACTATCTGCCTGCACATCCTCAAGCAGATTTGGCACTTCCTTCACGCTTTTCTCAATATGATATGTGGAGAAAAAAAGATTATTTAAAAGATGGACTTGTTCTCACAAGAGACCCAGAAGAAGTTTCACTCAAAAATCTTTATCAAAATGTTCAATTACTGGATACATTGAGTGTGCAAAAAGGAACTCATGAGAGTAAAACTTTTTATATTTATCGTGTGAGAGATGGAGTACAATTGCCTTAAACCGATATTTAATAAACTTTTAGATAAAATACCGACCAATTTAGAATATGGTAGCTAATGAAAAACTTTATAAAACTCCTGATTACGATTGCTCTATTTTACTCTTTATTTCAGTATGTGGACTTCAAAAAACTTTACACCATACTCTATAAAAGCCATGGTGGCTGGATACTTTTGGCACTGCTTCTACAACTTGCAAGCACCTATTTAGCCGCATACAGATGGTTTAAAATCTCTCAACTTCTTGTCTTTAAAGAGAAACTCTCATTTTATGTGCAAAGCTACTTCAAAGGTTCTTTTTTCAACCAAGTACTTCCAAGCAGTATCGGCGGAGATGCAGTAAAGATACTTGATCTTGTACAAAAAGGTTATGATAAAAAAGACTCTTTTTATGGTGTTTTTGTCGATAGAGTTGTTGGTCTTGTAGGACTCTTAGTTCTCAATCTTTTTGCTACACTTATATTTTTTGGAACATTTGACAAAGAGTTTTCTTTGCTTATCATCCTTATAACTTTAAGTGGCATCCTAGGTTTTATCACACTTTTTCATCTTGAAAAAATCAAATTTCTTGGAAAATACAAATTTTTAGACCTTTTTCATAGACTAGCACGAAGACTCAACGCTCTTTACCCTGATAGAAAAACTCTTATAAAACATATAGCTATCTCCGTACTTATACACCTTCTTTCTGTTTTGACGATGTATGGACTCTCTTTGAGTATTGATTTGCACTTGAGTTTTCAGGTTTTTCTTATCGCTGTGCCTCCTGTATTTCTCCTTACGATAGTCCCTATCTCTTTAGCTGGATGGGGGATTCGTGAGGGAGCAATGATAGGAATTTTTTTACTTATCGGTGCAGACCAAACAAAAGTTTTGGCTATGAGTATCATCTATGGCATACTGCTCATCATCTCTTCGCTTCCAGGTTCGTATTTCTGGGTAAAAAGCAAAAAAGTAACATAAAAACGCAACAAAGGAAAAAAGAAAAATGAATGTTGATACAATGAGAAATATTGACCACTATGCTGGTGTTCCACTTACGTTTTTAGGCACATTACTTAAAAAAGCAGCCAATTTTATTAGCCCTGAACAAAAAGTAAAACCTAAAAATGTACTTTTAATAGAACTCTCAGAGATGGGCAGCGCTATCATCGTCGATCCTGCTATGAAAAAACTTCAAGCAAATATCGAAGGGGAACTTTTTTTTGTTATTTTTTCAAAAAACAAACTATCTCTGCAACTTTTAGGAACAGTGAAAGAAGAGAATATCTTTACTATAGATGAAAGTTCTATCGTCAACCTTGCTACAAGTGCATTTAACTTCTTAAAATGGTGTCGTGAAAATGAGATAGACTCTGTGATAGACTTGGAACTTTTTTCGCGTTTTACAGCACTTTTAACTGCTGCTTGTGGAGCTGTTAACCGTGTAGGATTTCATGCGTTTTACAATGAAGGACTCTATAGAGGCGATTTTTTAACCCGTAAAGTTGCTTACAATCCACACCAACACATCGCCAAAAATTTCATCTCACTTGTGGATGCACTGCTCAATAATACAGAAGAGTTGCCGCATACAAAAAGAGTCATCCCTGATTCAGAGATAGTGATAGCAAAGGCACAAATCGAAGAAAATGATAAACTCGATGTTTTAGATGTTATAGCTACCATGTACGAAGGTTTTGATAGAGAAAAAAATCCAATCATTCTTGTAAACTCAAATGCTTCTGATCTCCTTCCTCAGCGTCGCTGGAAGAGAGAAAATTATGGTGATGTTATCAAAAAGATTTTGGCATACAATGAAAATGCTATCGTTTTACTCACGGGCGCTCCAGCTGAAAAAGAAGGTGCAGGTATGTTGGCAAGTTATGTTCATGATAAACGCTGTATCAACTTTGCAGGAGGCGTAAAGTTTTTACAACTTCCTGCACTCTACAGCGTGAGTGCTTTTATGCTTACAAATGACTCAGGTCCTGCACACTTTGCTTCTATCACCAATATGCATACATTTGTTATTTTTGGACCTGAAACACCTGCCCTTTACGGTTCTCTTGGACCAACTACACCTATCTATGCAGGTATGGCTTGTAGCCCATGCGTAAGCGCATCCAACCATAGAAAAACGCCATGTTCTGACAACCAATGTATCCAGATTATCACACCTGATTGGGTATTTAACACGCTTCGCTTTAAACTTGATGAACTTAGTATTTCCAGAGTATAGACTTTTTTTATATTTCATCACTTTAGTAGCTATCCTTAGGATAGTTATCGCCCCTTTTGTGGCGCTTGGAGTGGATGAAGCACACTATGTTTTATATGGTTTGCACCTTGATTTGAGCTATTTTGACCATCCACCTTTGGTTGGTTGGATGCAATACGGTGCTATTTATCTTTTAGGCGTAAGTGAACTTTCAGCGCGCGTTTGGGCTATCCTTATAGGTTTTATCGTCCCTTTTTTCATCTATAAACTCATCTATGATGCATCCAAAAACGCGTCTTTTGCACTTATGGGCGTCTTAGCTTTGCATGCTTCCTTTTTATTTAATGCACTTTTTTTGATGCTTTTGCCAGACACACTGCTTTTTTTACTTGTTTTGCCTATTATCTTCACCGTTATCGCGATAGAGAAAAACAACTCTTTGTGGATGTGGCTGTTTTTGGGTCTGCTTCTTGGACTTGCAGGCTTATCCAAATATACAGCTGTTTTATTTCTTGTGCCGATAGTTTTATACTTTTTTATCAAACAAAGATATGACCTTCTCTCTAGCCCCGCAATTATCCCTGCGGCTATGTTGGGACTTATTATTATCTCACCTGTCATTCTTTGGAATATCCAAAATGACTGGATTAGTTTTGCTTATCAGAGTGATCATGTTGTAGGCGAAAGCGATATAAACGCAACTGCGTTTTTAAGCTCTTTAGCTGCACAATTTGGAGCCTATAATCCTTTTTTATTTCCACTTGCGTTTTTTGGACTTTACAAAGCTCTGCATAGTGAAAATGATACGCTTTTTCTGTCTGCACTTTTTGGTCTTGTTCTTTTTATGTTTTTTAGTTTTGCCTCACTTTATAAAACTGCTCTTCCGCATTGGAGTGCTCTCTTTTATATGCTTTTTATTCCTATCGGAAGTTATTATCTTTTGCTTGCATCGAGAAAACCTGCACAGGTCTATCTCTCATTTATCGTTGGTTTTGGTATCTTTATCACTCTCTATGCCTATGGAGAACTTGCGTTTAAGTTCACACCTATGCCAGAGTACAAGTCTGTACATCGTGATATTTACGGCTGGGATGAGATCATGAGCAAGGCAAACGCACATATAC
>MIBW01000068.1:0-2114 GCA_001829625.1 Sulfurimonas sp. GWF2_37_8
CCTCTACTGCGCTCATGTTTTTATTGAGTGACTGAGAGATTTCAAGATCTACACTTGGAAGAAACGCAGCCTTTTTCTCTTTTTGTACAGCTTGAGCGAGTTTGATGTTGTATGTACTCACCAAAAGAGAAGGGTTGTTTTGCATAGCAAACTGTGTTGCTTCTTCTTTTGTTTGAGGAAGAGTGACATCCAGCGTCGGTTCGATCATTTGTTCAGGCTCAATCGCGCGACCTAGGACTTTTTGAAGATTATAGGATGCATCAAGAAGTGTGTTTTCTTGCACGACAAGATTTGACTTAGCAAGTGCTAAAGAGGATTCTATTTTGTTGACCTCAGAGAGTGTTGTAAGCCCTGAGTCATAAAGTTTTTGTACCTTAGTAAAAATCTCTTCATCAATATGTACATTTTCTCTAGCAGTTTCAAGTAGTTCTTTGTTTTTCATCATTTGAATATAAGTGTTAGCCATAGAAAAAGAAGTGTCGTTAACTTTATTTATATAACTATAAGCCGCTGAGAGCGTGCGAAACTCTTGTTGGGCAATTTGGTTTGTTGTTGCAAAACCTTTAAAAATGTTTTGTGTATATTTGATGGAAGCCTGATATACATCAAAATTATAAGATCGATCAGCTGCGTTTGGTATAGCCATTTTATCTGTATTTTCAAGACCTGTACCTGCAGAGATATCAAGTTTTGGATAAAAACCAGCTTCCGCATTTGCGATATCTTCTTTCGTTGCATTGTAGTTTTTGAGTCTTTCCAATACGATAGGATTTGTAGATAGAACCTCTGTAATAGATGTTCTCAAATCCTGTCCACTCAGTGCACTCACAAATGCAAGCCCAAGAAATAAGCCCTTTTTCATATATACTCCTAATAAACAATAAAATATAAAAGCCGATTATTATAACCAATTAATATTTTAAATACAAAACAATTTTAGTTTAACTTTCACTGCTATGTCATAATAGCCATTTTAACAAATAACTGGAAATATATTAGACTTCTTGCATAACCTAACATTTTACTCCGAATCCTCTATCGATATTAATCAGAGCACAGATTAGATTAAAGCCTGAACTTTCGCACCTAATTCCAATAAAAAAACAGCCAACAAGTGCTATTTTCTAGTAACTAGTGACAATATATAACATCATACTTGACAAATGAAAAAAGTTAAATAAATCCCTATTTTAGGCACTTTTAGCTATAATAAAAATAAAGAATTAAACTGATGCAACTCCAAGAACAGATTCTATCTGCTATAAATACAACACTTAGAAATCCAATTTATCAAACAATGCAGCTCTTAAACATCAAGAGCATTTTAAAAAGTGCGAACTTTGTTAAAAAAAGAGAAGGTGTTGCCCTTATCTTATAGTGCTACACTTTGTGTATATGTTGGTTATGAATAAAAAGATAGCGACATTTATCAATCAAAGCAATGATAGTTTCAAAAAAGACACCTACTACAGACTCCTACAAAACAGCAGTTATAACTGGAGAAAACTTCTCTCTTTGACAACACTCAAAGTCTTAAAACTTTTGCATAAAGTGCAAGATGCTTCATCAATAAAAGTCTTTATTGTAGATGATACGGTTGAGGGTAAAACAGGAAAGTATGTAGAAGGAAGCCGTGATGCTCTTTGGAGCAATAAAGAGAAGAGAAACATCAGAGGAGTCAATGTTGTCTCTTTGGATTATAGACCTGAGAGATCTTTAAATAAATCACAAATTCAATCTTTAGCATCACTCAATTTTATTCGTGCTCATCAGAATATTATTATCACTGGAAAAACTGGAACCGGAAAAAGTTATCTTGCACAGGCATTTGCCAATCGTGCAATTATTAAAGGACACAGAGCCCATTATGTAAGAACCCCCTCACTTCTTGAAGAGATAAGGATATCTAGGATGGATGGGACTTATACAAATCTACTAAAAAAATATTCAAGGTTTAATCTTTTAGTTTTAGATGACTTTGGTGTAGCTGCTATGCATGATGACGATGCCACAACTTTATTTGAGATTATTGAAGATAGAACAGAGATAAACTCAACCATTATTACTTCTCAGCTACCTGTAAGCGAATGGTACAATTATCTCAACAACAATAC
>MIBW01000068.1:2198-10130 GCA_001829625.1 Sulfurimonas sp. GWF2_37_8
TTCGGACACTTATGATAAAATCATGCTACAGAAAATATCTTTTTCAAAGTGTCCGAATAAAAACGCTGAAGGTGTCCGGATGTACCGCTGTGAGCAACTAGCTATAAAAATGTGTTAAGTGTAGAGGGTGCTTTTGCACATTTTGAACTTTGAGCTCAATCTTGGGTATTCAGATAAGTAATGAGAAAGCATTTGTCGTTTGCATATTGTGTCAAAAAAAAACCAAAAATCAATCTTTTTAGAGAGCTAATCTCTCTATTTAATGTCTTTACCATACATATGTCAAACTATCTCAACAATAACATGATTGCTAATACCATTTTGGATAGGATTGTTATGTAGTAGCAATTCAAATCACTAAAAAGGACTCAAAATGGGAAAACAATACAAAAATTTAACTCAAAATGATATAGAGTTTATAGCACAACAAAAGCTATTTTATATCGCAAGTTGTAGTGGCAAAGAGGTCAATCTCTCTCCAAAAGCGTATGACACAATCAGCGTAATTGATAATAACACTTTGGTTTTTGCTTCATACCCAGGAAGTGGTAATAGAACTTATACCGATGCTATAAACAATGGTGAGTTTACACTTGTATTCAATGCCTTTGAAGACAAACCTATGATTTTAAGGCTATTTTGTAAAGCAAAAGTGATACAAAATGAGGATGAAAAATATCAAGAGTATTTAAGCTTATTTCCTATCAAAGAGAGTGTGATACGAAATCTTTTTGAGTTTAAAATTTATGCAGTTGAGTCTAGCTGTGGGATGTCTGTTCCTATTATGAAGTATGTTGAGGATAGAGATGAACTAAAAGATTGGGCTGTAGATATGGACGACAAAGGGAAACTAGAAGCTTACAACCAAAAAACCTTTACACCGCCAGATTTGAGTGGGATATAGGAGTAAAAAACATATGAATAATAAATTCTTACAAGAGAGTGAAATCATAGATTTCACAAACAAAAATATCCAAAAACTAGTAAAAAAGTTGTCAATAAATTGTGAAACAGATGAGGAAATTGCTAAAAATTGTTTTTTATTTGTAAGAGATGAAATCCACCATACAGGAGATTATAAAGATAATACTACAACTCTTAAAGCAAGTGATGTTTTGAAATATGGCACTGGTTGGTGTTACGCCAAATCACATCTTTTGGCAGCACTTTTGAGAGCAAATGGTATCCCTGCTGAATTTTGCTATCAAAGACTTGATTGCGGAGAATACAAAGAAGATGTATATTGTTTACATGGTCTAAATGCAATTTATCTAAAAGAATTTGGTTGGTATAGAGTTGATGCAAGGGGCAATAAAAACGGTGTTGATGCACAGTTTAATCCACAGATGATTTTATAGATAAGAGTTTTTTTGCAAAACTCCAGGATGCTGAGTTGAAAAGATTGTCAAACTCCAGTTGCGGATTGGCATTCTCTTTTAGTCTATTCTTCTTCGTCAGCTTTGAAAATATCAATCATCTTTGGTTAATTGATTGTATTTACTTTTGCTAAATGAACAGCAACTTTAGTGCCTGTTTTTGGAGTTTTGCAAAAAAATCTAATATAGCTTTTAATTATTCCACGATTATTTCACAATTAGACTATAAACTATGATATTACAAAACACAAAACAAGGAGCAACAGATGAAAAAAACAGTAGCAGGGATATTATTTTTGGGGATTACACTTTTTGGGGCTGATTATACAGCTATGAGTTTGGATGATTTGCTTTTACAAAAAGGGAGTGTCCCAGAGGCTGATAGAGCAGCTTTTCAAAGTGCGATGCAGTCAAAAATGGGAGCTTTGAGCCCTGAAGAGAGAGCAAACATCCAAAATGCAAATGGTGGAAAAGCAAAAGGAACAAATGGTGGACAAGGGCAAAAAATCCAGAAAAAAGATGGAACTGGTGGGGGGGGAAATATGAACAAAGGAACTAAAGGGCAAGGTGGCGGTCGTTTCTAAAAAAATGATTTAATTTTAAATAGATTAGAAGGAGATTTCGATGATGATACAACAAACACAAACACAGATGCAAACTAGAAAAATGGATGGCACTGGTGGAGGTCAAGGAAAAGGGCAAGGTGGAGCTGGTGGTCTTAAAGATGTGATGCAAAGTTTGAGTGTAGAAGATAGAGCAACACTCCAAGAACAACTCCAAGCGATGTCAAGTGAAGAGAAGAAAATCGCAAAAGAACAACTTAAAAGTGTTGATGCTACCAATTTAAGCAGTGAAGATTATCTCAATGCTCTCCTTTCAACACTTAGTCAAAGCGATACAACATCATCAACTTCAACAGTTGGTTTTGAAATTTATGCTTAATAAAAACATCCTAAGGTATAATCAAATATGAAAATTTTATACCTTGAGGATGATTTGAACCTATCGCAAACTGTTGAAGAGTTTTTGAGTGATGAGGGATATGAGGTCTTATGTGTTTACGATGGCGATGAGGCTTTGAAAAAGCTTTATAGCCACAATTTTGATTTGTTGATTTTTGATGTTCAAGTGCCTCAAATTGACGGTTTTTGCCTCCTAAAACTTTTACGAGAAGCAAATATCACAACACCGACAATATTTACAACCTCACGAAATAGTCTTGATGACTTATCGCTTGGATATGATGTTGGTGCTGATGATTATCTCAAAAAACCTTTTGCTCTCAAAGAGTTATCGCTTAGAATCAAAGCGATTTTTAAGCGAGAATACAAAGCAAATGACCATATTATTACCATCGATTCGACAACCACTTTTGATACAAATTTACAACTTATTCATAACAATAATCAAACTTTCGAGATACACCAAAAAGAAGCAGAACTGCTTAAAATTCTTTTAAAAAATAAAAATCATTGTGTTGATTTTGAGGTTATTTTTGAAACGGTCTGGAGCTTTGATGCCACTCATAGTGACCAAAGCCTCAGAACCTATGTTAAAAATTTGCGAAAAATAGTTGGCAAAGAGAGAATTGTAAGTATAAAAACAAAAGGATATATGTTTGTTTAGCGGTGAAAAAAAGACGATAAAAAGTGTTTTGATACTTTATTTAGTATCTACATTTTTGATGATTATCACTTTGGCATTTGTCTATTTTAGATATGAATCACAAAATTTTAAAGATGAAATCAAAAAACAATCAATCCAAAAAGCCCAAATGATTCATACAGAACTTGAAAAGCTTCAAAAAAATAAAGATGAAAGTCTCCTCTATCCAAGATATGAAGATTTGGAAAGTGCAATTTTTGATAGTGATAAAAAGCTTATTTTTGCAACCGATGCAACTTTAGGAGAAGTAGATTTTACACAACAACTTTATAAAAAAGATGATCTTATCTATTTTATTTATGAAGCGAAACCTTACTATTTAGGGGCTAAATATATTGTTTTGAAGCAAAAGAATATAAAAACATTTAGCAAAATCGGCAAAAATATTCTCCTTTTAACTTTGTTTATCCTTTTGGTTATTGGGCTTACTTCACTCTTTTTGGTCAAACTTATTTTAAAACCAATGAGGGAAAATCTCAATCTTTTGGATAGATTTATCAAAGATACTACCCACGAACTCAACACCCCTATTTCTACAATTTTGACAAATATTGAGATGATAGAAGGCATAGAGCAAAATGAAAAAATGAAAACAAAAATAAATAGAATCAAGATAGCTTCCCAAGCCATCTCAAATTTGTATGAAGATTTGGTTTATCTTACTCTCAATCACAATACTCAAAAAAACGATGAACTCTTAAAAGTTGCACCTATTTTAAAAGATAGAATTGAATATTTTTCTTTGATGTTTAAGTCTAAAAATTTAGAAGTTGTATTTATAGAAGAGGGCTATATAGAGCTTTTTATAGATAAAACAAAACTGATAAGAATCATAGATAATCTTTTTTCAAATGCTTATAAATATTCAAAAAAAGACTCAAAACTCACTATCATATCAACTCATAACTTTTTTAAGATTTGTGATCAAGGGATTGGGATGAATGAGAATGAAATTTCAAAAGTGTTTCAAAGATACACAAGATTTGATGCGACTGTTGGGGGTTTTGGGATAGGGTACAGTATAATAAAAAAGATTATTGATGAGTACGATATCAAAATCAAAATAGATTCAAAAAAAGGAGTTGGTACTTGTGTCACTATAAAAAAATAATTATCTTAACTTTTTTATTATCCAGTGGGTTATTTGGGGAAAATTTTGAAAAAAATTGTCTTGAATGTCATTTTGCAACTGAACAACTAAAGATGTTTTTACAGCGATATGAAGAGAAATATGGAAGTGAAAAAGAGGTCAAAAAAGCTATTTTTGAGTACCTCAAAAATCCAAAAAAAGAAAATTCAATTATGCCAAATGGATTTTTGAGACGATTTGGGGTAAAAGAAAAATCAACTTTGAGTGATAAGGTTTTGAAAGATGAGATAGACGGGTATTATAAAAATTATAGCTTAAAGAATAAATTGCGATAAAACTAATTTTTGCAATACGTTGTCCCATTTCATAGAATCAAGCTTTAGTCGCTATAGTAGTGTAAGCGTAGCTAAAACGACAAGTTCCTTTTGCGTGTTAAAAAGAGTTTTGTAAGAACTCTAAAATAAAAATAGTAAATTCATGCACTTTAGAGATCTATCTCATATTTTTTGATCTTATACCCTATCTGTCTTGCGGTCATTCCAAGTTCTGTGGCAGCTTTGGTTTGTATGCCACGGTGTTTTATGAGTGACTTAATGATAGACTCTTTTTCCATCTCTTGCAAACTCATCTTTGTTAGCATACTTTTTACTTCATTTTGCTGCGTTTCTTCCTTTATATAAGGTGTGAGCGGAGTGTTTTGAGGTATGTTTTTTGTCTCTTTTGGAGTGTTTTCATAGCTCATGTAGATCTTTTGGTAGTTAAATGGAAGTACATGGTTGAGCATTTCAGGGATTATGACACCATTTGGGCAGATAAGTACGATACGCTCCATGGTGTTTTGCAACTCACGGATATTTCCCGGCCATGGATAATCGAGCAATATTTCTATTGCTTCTTTAGAGAAACTCATCTCTTTGCGATGTTCTTTCATAAATTTTTTGAGATAGTGTTCTATAAGAAGTTTGACATCTTCATAGCGTTCTCGTAGTGGCGGAAGGTTGATGGGAATGACATTGAGTCTGTAAAAAAGGTCTTCACGAAACTCACCTTTTGCTACCATCTCTTCGAGGTTTCTATTTGTTGCGGCTACAAGTCTCACATCAGTTTTGATTGTTTTTGTGCCACCGACGCGCTCAAACTCTTGTTCTTGAAGGATACGCAAAAGTTTAACTTGTAAAGAGGAGCTGATATCTCCTATCTCATCCAAAAAGAGAGTTCCGCCATCTGCGAGCTCAAATCTTCCTTTACGCATCTCTTTTGCATCGGTAAATGCCCCTTTTTCATGTCCAAAAAGCTCACTCTCTAAGAGTGTCTCAGAGATAGCCGCGCAGTTGAGTTTGATATAAGGTGCGTTTTGACGGTTACTGAGGTTATGTACGGCTGTAGCAATAAGCTCTTTTCCTGTTCCTGTTTCACCTCTGACGAGTATAGTTGCTTTGGAGGGTGAAACAGTTTCAAGGATGCTAAATATCTGTTGCATTTTTGTACTGCGTCCTATGATATTTTCAAATTTATATTCGCTGAGCACTTCTTCTTTGTAGTAGGTTTTGAGTTGTGTGAGGTTCTCTTTTTCGTTGGCAAACTTTCTTTGCGTAGCCAAAGTACCACCAAAAAGTGAACCTACTATGGTGAGCATACGGACGATATCATCAAAACTCAAAAGAGAATTTTTGTTGATATTTGCCGAAATAACTCCAAAAATAGCTTCATCTTGAATAATCGGCACAGCGATATAAGAGACAGAATTTGTGGTGATATTGCCGAGTTTATTGAGATAGTTGAGATTATTGTGGACATTTTCTATCACAACAGGTTCCCCGCTTTGTGCAGCCAAACCAGTAGCCCCTTCGCCAAATTTGTATTTCGCTACTTTTTTCTGGTGTGCGTTTAAATCAATAGAAGCATAAATCTCAACACTATTCATATCTTCAGTGAGTGTAAAAAGTGTACATCTTTCAAGATAGGAGTTGCGTTTGAGTAAACGCATCGCCTGTTCTATACTCTCAAGCACATCAGAGGTGTTGGAGAGCATAAGTGCTATATCATAAAGAAGTTTGATTTCATTGTATGCAAAAGTGAGAGCACAGGTATTACACTCTTCATTGTTTGGTATTTTTAGCCCTTTGTGCATTTGGAGTGCCTTTTATATTTATTTTAAATATTATATATAAGTTAAATGATAGTTTCATCAAGTTAACTGTATAAATAATAATCATTATTTTGTTTATTTTTAGAACAAAATATGCATAAAAATCAATAAAAATGAGTGAGGCGACAATGCAAATAACAGTACACGGAACACCGGTAGAACTAAGCGGAAAAGAGGTTTTGGTTGGGAAAGAAGCTCCTGCTGCAAGGATTACAAAGCTTGATGGGACACAAAATGTCATAGGAATGATAGCACCAAATATTCAGCTTATCATCGCTATTCCTTCACTTAAAACCGAAGTGTGCTCTTTGGGTGCAAAAAAGTTCAATGAACTTGTAAAACAGTTTAAAAAACTTGATACGATTATGGTAACCACGGATGATTTGGAATTTGTCAAAGAGTATGCTACAAAAGAGGCTATCGACAGTGCAGAGCTTGTTATCGATACACAAAGAAACTTTGCCAAAAAATTTGGTCTGCTTATCAGTGAAGGAAAACTCAAAGATCGCCTTGCCCGTGCTGTATATATCATAGACAGAGAGGGTGTTATCGCCTATAAAGAACTTGTAGGTGAGATCGTCGATGAGGTAAACTATGATGCTTGTATAGATGCGATAACTGCTCTTGTAAATGAAAAGAAAAAAGGGCACACGCACGAAAACTGGATGTCTGTATAAGAAAATGAACGAAGTCTATGAAGAGAGTTCTCTGACACCTTTGCGAGTCGCGCAGTTAAGCGGCTACAGAGATTGGTCTTCTCAGCCTTTGATGTTTAAGCACTATCCAAATTTTTTATACCGCTACCAATATGGAGAAAATCCTTCTCTACGCCCGATAGAACTTTGCCGCATCGTCACATCTACACATAACAGCGCAAATCAGCCGTATATTCAGCTCAATACTCCCTCTGCCGGCAATCTGCATCCTGTGGAGCTTTATGTTCAGATACGAGGTATAAAAGGCATAATCAGCGGTATCTATCATGTAAACGCAAAAGAGGGAACTTTTGTCCTTCTCAAAGAGATAGAAGCAGATGGACTAGAGAGTTTGGTTGGGATACAAAAACGCATGAATGGTTTTATCTTTGTGGTTTCTTGTGTTGCGTTTAGAGCAGAGTGGAAATACGCTAAACGTGCTGTGCGTTATTGCTATCTTGATGCTGGTCATCAGGTTGGGGCTGTTGGGGCATCACTCAAACTACACGGACAAGAGATGACAATTTTGTCAGATTTTGACGCTCAGACCTTACAAAGATTTATGGGTTTTGGCGCAGATGAGTTTGTCTCTGCAGTGATGACTTGTGGTGAAATAAGCACTAAGAGTGTTGAGAATTTGAAACAAAATCTTATGCATGTCTGCCCGAGTAACTATAGTGAACTTACTCCCTACATATATGAGATTGTTACAAAGTGTGAGTTACTCAAGAGTCCTATTTTTTCTGCAGAACAAACACTTCATGAGCAGGATATTCTTCAAAGACGTTCAACGAGATTTTTTGATGCAGAGCCTTTGACGCAAACGCAGCATGAGTGCCTTATCCATCTTATAAACAAAGAACACTATCCGCTCTCCTGTTTTAACATCATTTTAAAAGACCGCTTCTTTAAACGGGGCATTTATCACAACAAGCAGCTGCTCAAAGAGGGTGATTT
>MIBW01000068.1:10159-23302 GCA_001829625.1 Sulfurimonas sp. GWF2_37_8
TTATCATGGTTATATGCTCAAAATATTTTAGTTCAAATTCGCTTATGCAAGCAGGTGCTTTTGGTCATGCTTTGTACCTAAAAACGCAGGCTGAGGGTTTTGGATGCAGCGGTATCGGAGCTTTTTATGACAAAAAACTTCAAGAGTTTTTGGGTACGCAAGAGTACGTTTTGTATGTACTTGCGTTTGGTAAAGAAAAAAAAGGACAAAAGTGAATCTAAAAATGAAAAAAATCAAAAACGCAGAGGCAGAGAAAATACTCAACATCTACCGCTTTTTTCAAAAAGACGGAAAACTCTATTTGGGAGAAGATACAGACTCTCTAGATGCTTTATATGATGCCATCATAAACGCTATCAATGATTGTGGTTCTTTAAAAGCAACACTTCCATATCAAGAGTTTGTACACCCGTGCAAACAAGTTGCGGCAGGTGATGCGGGTTGGATTGGACATTTTGATGAGAGAGATAACCGACGCTTTTTTCTCAGTGATATTCATGATTATTTAAAACTTCTGTATGCTTAAAGATAAGAAATTATTATGTAGTTTAAATTAAGATTCTTAGCAATACAATGGGCATATGGATAAAGTGGTTGCCTTTTTAGCCAAATTAGGGTTTTGGCCTTTTGTTATACTCTTCACTACCTTAACTCTTATTATTTCAGAGCTTTTGGTACTGCTTCATAGCTATTGGCTCACGGGTGATTTCTTTGACAAAAACCTCTTAATAGCGGGGTTTTTCATCCCAATAATAGACGGACTTATAGGTTTTGGACTCGTTGCATTTTTGATACATTATCTGCGCGAGTTGGAAGAAGAGAAAAGCAAAACTATAACGCTGCAAAAACAGATGCAAGAAAAACTTAAAAAAAGCGAAAATTATCTACGGGCTATTTTGGACAGTTTTCCATTTTTTGTTTGGCTCAAAGATACAAATGGGGATTATTTGGCAACAAATAAAGCCGTTGCCAAAGCAACAGGATTTCAAAACCCTTTAGAGATAATAGGTAAAAATGATTTTAATCTTTTTCCAAAGGAGATGGCAAACTCTTTTAGAACTGATGATAAAGAGATTATGAAATCATTAGAAAAAAAAGAGCTAGAAGAGCTTATAGAAGGCAATGGTGTAAGAAGATGGCATCAAACCTATAAAGCTCCTATTTTGGACAATGATGGAAATCTTTTTGGTACAGTAGGATTTGCCCGTGATATCACAAAAGACAAAGAGTCTGAAGAAGAACTCAAACTTATGAAACATGCACTTGACAATGTAAAAGAAGCAGTTTATTTAACGAACCAAGAGGGTGTTTTTGTCTATATGAGTGATGGTGCAACACGACAGCTGGGTTACACCAAAGAAGAGATGAAAAAAATGGGGATATATGACATCGACCCAAATTTTCCTAAAAAAAGTATATCGTCTCATTGGAATGAAGTAAAACAAAAAGGTCTCGTCACAGTTGCAACCATACACAAAAATAAAGCAGGAACGCTTTTTCCAGTTGAAGTGAATGCAAATTATATTGAGTATAGAGGTGATGCATATATACTTGCATTTGTCAAAGATATAACTGAACACAAAATTTCACAAGAGAGGTTACAACTCTCAGCTAGTGTCTTTACACATACGCATGAGGGTATCGTTATCACAGATGTCAATAATAAAATTATAGATGTAAATGAAGCATTTACAAGAATAACAGGCTATTCCCGCAGTGATGTTCTGGGTGAAAATCCAAGAATCCTCCAATCTGGACGTAATACTCAAGAGTTTTATACGCAATTATGGGCATCTTTGCATACAGATGGCGTTTGGAAGGGTGAGTTATGGAATCGTAAAAAAAATAAAGAAGAGTATGTAGAAAACACAACTATCAGTGTTGTGTATGATGCCAATCATGAAGTGCAAAATTATATCTCCATCTTTACGGATATAACCCTCCAAAAACGACAACATGATGCGCTGGAACATAATGCACACTATGATGTGCTCACAAATTTACCAAACCGTATGCTCTTTGCAGACCGAATGAAACAGGCTATTATTTACGCTCTTCGCAACAAACAATTTATAGCTATTGTCTATATTGATATTGACGGTTTTAAGGCGGTAAATGACTCTTATGGCCACACGATAGGAGATAAACTGCTTATTTTGTTGTCAGAAAAGATGACGAATATATTGCGTAAAAGCGATACAGTCTCTCGTGTAGGTGGAGATGAGTTTATAGCTTTGCTTGTTGCTATCCAAAATAAAGAGAGTGTGAATCCTTATCTGGAGAGACTCATTGAAGCTATTGCAGAGCCGATAATCATTGATAATTTTCCTATTCAGGTATCCGCAAGTATCGGTGTCACCTTCTATCCGCAAAAAGATACTTTAGAGAACGAACAAATAATCAGACAGGCAGATACAGCGATGTATAACGCTAAAACATCTGGTAAAAACAGATATATTCTTTTTGATATGCAAAATTAAATAAGCCTAAACTCTTCTGTAGAACAAAAAATGCATATACCCTTCATAATATGAAGGAATTTTTATGCCTACTTTAACTGCAAAACTCTCACAAAGCGTTGACTTTATCGGAGCTTTTGACCCTAAGATTCGTACTTTTGACATTATTATGAAAACGGCAAATGGTAGTTCGTATAACAGTTACATCGTGCGTGGAAGTGCAGGTGTTGCTATCATGGATACGGTCAAAAAAGAGTTTAGTGAAGATTTTTTTCTTAGACTTGAGTCTTTGTGCTCGTATGAAGAGATACTTTATATCGTCCTGCATCACCTTGAACCTGACCACTCTGGCGCACTTGAAGAGCTTATGTCGCGCGCGCCCCAAGCCAAACTTATCATCTCTAACAGAGCTGTTTTGATGCTCAAGGGTATCATCAAAAGTGATGTTGCGTTTGAGACGGCAAATACGGGAAAAACAATCTCTTTGGGAGATAAAACCATAGAATTTTTAAGTACCCCTTTTTTACATTGGCCTGACACCATGAGCTCTTATATTCATGAAGAAAAGTTACTTTTTAGCGGAGATGTTTTTGGAAGCCACTATTATGATGAGCGACTTTTTGATGATAAGGTAGGAGATTTTGCGTATGCGTTTAAATATTATTATGACCATATTATGCGCCCCTTTAAGCAGTATGTACTCCAAGCGCTACATCTTTACAGCCGTTTTGAAATCAAGACGATAGCGCCACTGCATGGTCCTATTTTACGTACAAATCCGCATTATTATATAGAAAAATACAAAGAGTGGAGTAGTGAAGAGAAGTTTAGAAAACACACTTTCGGCAAAAAAATGCTTTCTGTTTTTTATATGTCAAGTTATGACAATACACACAAAATGGCCATAAAGATTATGCAAGGAGCAGACTCCATAGAAGGAGTTGTTGCAAGTATGTATGACCTTGCTTCACTTGAAGAGAACAATATGATAGATTTGCTAGAGGAGAGTGACGCCATAATCATAGGTTCACCGACTATCAATGGTGATGCAGTCAAACCTGCATGGGATCTTCTCTCATGTATGGCTTACTTAGAGAGTGGCGGAAAAATAGGGGCTGCGTTTGGCTCGTATGGATGGACAGGTGAAGCGCCTGAGATGCTGCATGATAGGATGCGATGGTTGAAGTTTCGACTGCCCATCAAACCTATCAAGATAAAACTTATCCCAACGGCAGAAGAACTTGAAGCGTGTTTTGATTTTGGAGTTTATGTAGCGGAAATAGCTATGGGGAAAATGGTGGAGATGGAGCTATGAACAATACAAAAATAATGGAACAAGAGATAAAAGAGCTTTTATTTACATACGGTGTTAATGCCTTTGCGCAGACTATTTTAGCCTCATGGGTCGCCTACGAATCATTGAAAATGAACCACTTGTATGAGGATTTGGGTTTTAAAAGTCGCACACAGATGGCTGCGTTTATGCAAAAAAATTACCCGCGTTTAGCTGCTAAAAAACCAAAAGATAAACTCTGGAAAAAGTTTCTTTATGATGAGATAGGAAGAATCGCTCCTGCTTGTATCACCTGCGATGAGCAACACAACTGTTTTAAGTGTATCATGAGTGAGATGAGCGCATGAGAACTCCCTCTATCTCCACAACGCAACTCTATAAAAATATAGAGATACTCTTAGAGACCGATACTCCGCTTTTTATCCATGGAAGTCCTGGCATCGGGAAGTCTTATATCGTTGCGGATGTAGCCAAAAAAAAAGGACTAGAGCTTGTAGATGTGCGACTCTCACAAATGGATCCCGTTGATTTGAGGGGTGTACCTTCTATCAAAGATGAGCAAACGGTTTGGATGCCGCCTGTTTTTTTCCCAAAAGACAAAGAGTCACAAGGAATCTTGTTTTTGGATGAACTCAACTCCGCACCGCCTTCTGTTCAAGCAGCTATTTATCAGCTCGTACTCAACAGAGAGATGGGTGAATATAAACTTCCAAAAGGGTGGAGAATCATTTGTGCAGGAAATCGTGTGAGTGACCGCGGTGTCGTTTTTCGTCTGCCTTCGCCTTTAGTCAATCGTATGGTACATCTTCATGTAGAGGCACGTTTTGAGGACTTTAAACTCTTTGGACTGAGAGAAAATCTGCACCACTTTATACTTGGATTTTTAAGTTTTAGACCTGATTTACTCTCAAGTGAGCCAGTGATGGAAGATGATGCAAACCCTGCGTTTGCAACGCCACGAAGTTATTATATGCTTTCAAATATCCTCAAAGCCAATCCCGATATAAACGCAATCGCACCTATCATCTACGGAACGATAGGATACAGCTGCGGTATGGAGTTTAGCTCATATGTAAAAGTTTATGAATCTCTGCCTGATGTTGCGGCGATATATGAAGGAAATTATCCTGAGATAAAAAATCTGCCCGCTCTTTTGTATGCACTTGTATCTGCACTTGTTGAGTATTACAAAAACAGTGATAGACACAAAAAACATCTTCTTGCGTTTGCCCAAACACTGCCTAGAGAATTTGGCGTGATGCTTATTAAAGATGTTATCGTCAAAGATGAGACGCTTGCGCTTTTTCCTGCGTTTGATGTGTGGCTGGAAAAAAATGGCGAATACATCTTCTAAGTTTCTCACAAGGTTAGAGAAGATACGCATTGCGTTTTTGTTTGATCATCCTTTTTTAAGTGTTTTGGCACTTTCACTAAAGATGGAATTTCGCAAAAATCCGCACGAGGTTTTTGAGACAAACGGTACGCATATTTTTGTTGATAGTATTTTGTGCGAACAGATCCCCGATAATGAACTCAAATACATCTACGCTCATACACTTTTGCATATCCTGCTCAAACATCCTTTTCGTATGCATGAACGCGATAAGGCAATCTGGAATAGGAGCAGTGATATCGTTATCAATCTTTTACTGAGTGATTTTGAACGTATCGGAGAACGACCTAAACATGAAGTGATGCTGGAGAAATTTCGAGACAAAAGTGTAGAAGAGGTTTATAATATTCTTTATGAAGAGAGCTCTGAGGGAGAGGAGGATGAAAATCCAAACGAAGAGAAACTTGATCTTATAGAGAGTGAGGGTGAAACAAATGCTGCGATGGAAGAGATGGATACAATCATCGTGCAGGCTATGGGTGCGGCTTTGAAACAAGGCTATATTCCCGCCTCTTTTTTGGAGATGATAAAAGAAGTTATCCGTCCAAAAGTGGATTTACAGACGCTTCTTCACACCTATATGAGTGAGAGTTTTTTTGACAAAGAGAGTAGCTTTTCATATCCAAACCGCAGGTTTATCCATCAAGGACTCTATCTTCCGGGATACAAACATGAACGCAGCCGTCTCAAACTCATGATAGGACTTGATAGGTCTATGAGTATTTCTCAAAGCACTTTTTCAAAATTTCTTGGCATTATTGATGGCATTTTGCGTATGGGAGCTGATTTTGAAGTGAGTGTTATCCCTTTTGATGAACGTGTAGATAGCAAAAAAATAGTGCAATATGACTCTCAGCAAAACCCAGTGGAACTCTCTTTTGAAAAAGGGAACGGCGGCACTTTGATAGAGTCTCTTTTTGAGTATATCAAAACGCAGGGTGAGATGGATAACACGTTGATGGTTCTGAGTGATGGGCTTTTTGTGATAGAAAAAGCACCTGAAATCAAGACGCTTTTTTTGATATCGCAGAAAAAAAACATGAAAAGGCTTGAGCGTTTTGGTGATGTTTTTTATTTTGATCTCTAAGGATACATGATGGAAGAGCTAAGTTATAAAGAAGAGATAGAAGCACTTCAGGCTTATAGTGATTATGAGGCGAGAGGCGATGTTTTGTATATGCAGCATGAGGATGATGCAGCGAGGCTTGAGTGGGCGTTTTATAGACCATCAGGTTCGCATCCTACGCAGATACAAGACCCAAATCATCTTGTCGCTATCATGGCGTTTAATCACTCCCGTCTAGGTGCACTTGAGCGTTTTGACTTGTTGAGTCCCCAGATTATTATGAGTGATGTTTTGCGTAACAAAATACGCAACCGAAGCCGTATGCTTTTTCGTGCGATGATAGATGATGACTTTGGTGATTTAGTATCTGTTTTGCAGAAATATCCTCTTTTTATGGAGCTAGCTTATGATCAGATGATAAATGGGCGTATCTGGAATGAGACTTATGCAAAGCCCCAAGCCGCCTCTGCGTTTTTATATCTGGCATCTGAGAAAGTAGATGACAAACTTTTTAACGGTCTCAAACGCAGGCTTAGACCACTTTCTTCTATGAATATCGATGAGGTAAAAGAGCATCTTGATAATTTGGTATATCAAGCACAAAACTTGCATATTCTTCTCAAAGAATATTATGTCACTGCGTTTGAGAAATGGATGGCAAAAACTAATTTGCATCCTTTGCAAAAAATACTTTGGCAAAAGAAGATAGATTTACTCAAGGAGAAAAGATGAACTCAATAATAAAAAGTGTTATGAAAGCGATATATAACCTTAGTGATGAAGATAATTATAATCTTTATGATGCGGAAGATATAGCCGAATATATTGGTTTGAGAATAGAAATCGTCGAAGAGACTATTGCTACGCTCTTAGATGCAAGATGTCTGAGTGAATGTATGAACCTTCATGATGATGGGATACAAACTTACTGTTTAACAGATAAAGCTATTGATATGGTTGAGATGGGATGAAAGTAGTTATCTTTTATGAAAAACCTGGCTGTTGTACAAACGCAAAACAAAAAGCAGCCCTAAGAGAAGCCGGCTGCAGTGTTATCGAAAGAGATATACTGCATAATGGCATGAGCGAGAGTGATCTTGCAAGTTTTTTTGTCAATCTGCCTGTAGAAAAATGGTTCAACATGAGCGCACCGCAGATAAAAAATGCAGAGATAAATCCAAAAACTCTTGACGCGGCAACAGCCATGGCACTTTTGATGCAAAATCCAATCCTCATCAGAAGACCGCTTATGATCATCAGTAAAAGAAAACTCTGCGGATTTAACCAATGGTTTGTACAAAGACTCCTTAAAACAGAACTTAGTGCAAAGGTTCCTATATATTGCACACATCTAGAAATAGAGACTTCAGCTATAGCAAAATAGAAGGGTGTGTGATACAGTTTACCCCGCGATGACAACAACTCGGTTGCGTCCCTTTTCTTTTGCTTGATAAAGCAATTGATCGCCATAAGTCACTAACATTGATAAATCTTTCATTGTCGGACTTTTTTCAGAAACTCCTAGACTCACTGTGATATTGAGTGTCTCCTCATTGTAGTGAATTTGTGTCTTCTCAATCGTCATACGGATTCTCTCTGCAATAATGTGCGTTTCTGAAAGAGTCGCATGAGGGAGCATAATCCCAAACTCTTCTCCGCCAAGTCTGCCGATAAGGTCTTGCTGTCGTGTTTGTTCGAGTAAAATACGTGAAACAGTTTGAATCACCATATCTCCAGCATCATGCCCATAAGTATCATTGATTTTTTTAAAATAATCGATATCAAGCATGATAAAGGTGATGTTGTTTTGTTGTGAAAAAAGCTTTTTGGATATCTCATACCAGCTTCGTCTGTTGAGTAAATGTGACAATCCGTCTATTGATGACAAGATATGCATATTGTATGCGTTTTCATAAGCTTCGAGTCCATTTTTACGGTTGAGTGATACTACAGCATAGACATAAAATGCCAATGGTATCGAAAAAACAGTGTAAGTAAAAAGCATATCAAAAGGCTTATAGTAAATATACATCAGTACAAGTACCGCCATAATTTGAAATGACTCCATGAAAACATATAGTTTTTTACTGATGAGCGGTGTAAGCATAATGGTTGCTACGAGATAAAAAATCCAGTTAAAGCCGACAAAATAGATGACATTATCATACGCAATATAGCTATATGTGATAGCTGTATAACCCATCGTCCCAAAAAAAGTAATCGCTTCAATTCTGTATGGCTCAAAAATTTTACTTTGAGAAGCAACTACCACCATAATGGCAAAAAATATCGCTATAAACCGCGAGATGATAACACCACGTATGTACATCGTATCAACATATGTATGATAATCAAAAAACAAATAAAGAGCAGCCAAAAAGAGCCCTATGTAGCTAAAAGTTATAAAGTTTGGAAATATACGTTTTGTAAAGTAGGCTTCAAATGTATCAAAATGGACAAGTCTATTGCGAAGTACGGGAGTATCAAGTGATGATAAGCTCATCGGTATCTCTTTGTAAAAATATCTTTGTAAATCAACTTTTGCCCCTTTAATTACTTTGTATATTTTTCCATAATTTCACTGAAAAATATACAAGGATATTCGCAATATGTTATTGCCAAGTATTTGGGTATTTCTCAGCTCTATATTCACGGGATTATTAAAAATATGACTCCTAAATTGCAAGCTTGCCTGAGGCTACCCCGTACCCTTAGGTGGAGGAAGCTTCATATGATAATAACTGCAAAGTACCCTAACTCTTAATCACGGTCTCCGCGCGTCACTATCTTTGCTACGACTTCATCAGGGAGTTTTTTAGGCTGAGGCTCTATAAACCAAACATCACCATTTGTAAGATCCACTTTTCCACCCCATTTTTCTTCTGTATCAAACTCAAGAGTTTTGATAATCTCTTCCATATCTCTTTTTGCAAGATAAAAGAGGATTTGCCCCTCATCATTTTCACGTATCATTATTTTTGCCATTGTTTATCCTTTGATTGAAGTTAAAATTTTTTTGATTTTATGCCAGAGAGTATCAAAGACTATATTCTCAAAAGTTATATAAAATAGATTTGCATCCAACAAACTTACATAAGAAGGAGTAGAGAAGCGTTTATCATTTTTTTGCGGAAAATCATTACGATAATGCACCCCTCTGCTCTCTTCTCTCTTAAGCGCTGAGAGTATCATCGCTTCAGAAATATAAAGTGCGTTTTTAAACTCTAAAATAGAAGAGAGTTCAACATTGTTTTCTCTGTCCTTACTTACACAGTGAAGGCCATACTCCTTTTCTATCAGATATTCTACATACTCATAAGCATCGACAAGGGATGATTCATCACGAAACACTCCTGCGTTTTTGAACAGAGCATTGCCGAGATTTTTTCGCATTGCGTTTATATTGAAATGACTCTCCCCGTCGATGATGATATCTATACGGCGAAGCTCTTGATTGATATCTGCATAATCTATAGGCAAAAAATCTCTGCGTTTTACATATTTGCCCGCTTCGGCCCCTGCAAGTCGTCCAAAGTACATCCCCTCAAGCAGAGAGTTTCCGCCGAGTCTGTTTGCACCGTGAACTCCAGTCACCGCGCACTCTCCACAGGCAAAGATACCAGGAATCTCTGTAGATGTATCACCTCTCGTCCATATCCCGCCTATCGTATAATGGGCAGAAGGCGTTATCTCCAAAAGTTCACTCATAATATCGATACCAGCACTATTGAGTGCCATTTTTTTTGTTGATGGAAGTTTTTTTTCTAGCAACTCTTTGGAAAGATGCCTAAAATCCAAAAAAACACGATGTCCGGCTATCATATGTGTCGTGATTTCACGAGAGAGCTTATCCCGCGTTTGCATCTCATCGGTAAAACGCTCACCATTTTCGTCCACGATATAAGCACCTTCAGCACGTGCTGCTTCTGTTACAAGCGCTCCATTAGTCTTAAGTGTTGTCGGGTGAAACTGCACAAATTCCATGTTAGAGAGTTTCATATTGGCTCGCAGTGCAGCGGCGATGATATCCCCAGAACTCTCTTGCGCATTGGTAGAGTGTCCACGAAAAATACCAGCATAGCCTCCGCCTGCTAAAACAAGAGCTTTACATCCAAGCGCTATAACCTGAGAATCTCTTCGACGCAAAAGCGTTACGCCTGAGAGCCTCTCTTTGTATTTTGCGATACTTAAAAGCTGATGGTTACTCAGAATATGGATACCTTGATTACGGCACTCTAAAAGAAGTGCTTGAACGATTGCGCTGCCTGTTTTATCCGCTATATAACAAGTGCGTGTTGCTTTTGTCCCGCCAAAAGGACGTTGCATGATATTGCCCGCTTCATCTGCATCAAAATTCACACCCATTTTTTTCAGTTCTAAAATAATTTCGGGTGCTTCATGGCACATATCTTCTATATTTTTTTTATTTGTCAAACCGTCTGAACCATCTATAGTATCGTTGATATGATGCAAGATTGAGTCATATTCACTAAGGTTAATGACTGCGTTTATGCCGCCTGATGCTACTGCAGAGTTTGAGCGAAAAGGATTGCTTTTTGTAAGTATCGCTACTGAAGCACCACTTTTTTTTGCATAAAGCGCAGAGAAAAGACCTGCGATACCACTGCCAACGACAACAACATCATATAACATGTTTATCCCTTACTATCTTGTTCATCGTCTCTATGTTTATTCCCGGAAGATAGGCAAGTGTTAGGTTTTCTTCTACGTGTTGCGGATCTACCGCCCCAAAAAGTGCACTAGTTGCGTTTGCTGAGCGTGCAAACTGTAGAGCACTTGTGACATCATTAAAATCCGATGTTCCGAGTAATTCACTAAGATTTTGAGAAAATTTGCGTTTAAAAAGGTTCAACTGTAAAAGTGAAGAAGATGCCATAAGCTGCAATCCATAACCGCCTACAGCTTGCATAAGCGTATAATAACGCCCATCAGGACCTTGTTGGTTTGTAAAATTATACGCCTCAGGTTTTCCAAGGTTAAAAGGAGACTGGATATATTTAAAGTGATGTTTTTCCCCTGCGACCTCAAATGCAATGCGCATAATATCTTTGAGGCTGATATACTCCGTATGTCCCTCTTCATACAAAAATCCGTTCCATGCGGCTATACCATAAGCACGGATTTTACCCTCTGCAACAAGTGTCTCAAAGAGTATAAAAGCCTCTTTAATACGTTTTAAAAGTGTTGCATAGTCTATATATCCAAGCTGCGTTTCGGGATTGTGCAGATAGAGGATATCAAGAGTTTCAAGCTTGAGATTTTCCAAAGAACGCTCCACACTCCAGCGCAAATACTTTGGTGCTAAACAGTGTTGGTCTATAACTATCTCTTCTTTTTTCGCAAGCCCTTTTTTGATGACATTTTTTTCTATCCACGCATAAGGATTTTCTGGAAAAGGAAACTCAAGAGGTAAAAAACCTGCTTTTGAAGCGACAACTATTTGCTCTCGTGAAGCTCTTCCTTCGCTAAAAAGTTCTTCCAACGCTTCACCTATCTCTTGCTCGCTTATCTGATAACGGTAGTTAATAGCTGTATCTATATGGTTGATACCATTCAAAATAGCCATTTTTACAGAGTTTTTGTAGTTGAGTATATAGTTCTCTTCGCGGTAAGGCTCTTTTCTAAAAGTACCAAGCCCAAGTGAAGAGATAAAAAACTCTCCATTGAACCTGAAAAACTCTTTTGAATATTTTGAAAATTGTTTGAGATACCCGAAGGTACCCTCTTTTGTTGCATAGTTCATTATGTAACGATAACTTGTATTTTTGCTTTGAGTTTGAAGCTCAACATATCTTGGATACCTGCAAGCGTCGTTGTCGTGTTCATTGAACAGCTCATGCACTCTCCCATGTATTTGATAAGTATCTCAAAGGCACCGTCGATCTCTTTTATGTCTATAAGCTCTACATTGCCTCCATCAGCTTTGAGAGTCGGGCGGATATACTCTTCAAGGATAGACTCAACTGCTTTGATCTTTTGGACAAGACCCATCGAAGCAAATGTACCATCACCTTTTGCTTCGATGATTTTACGGGATTTTTCCTCTGCTTCGAGTGCACCCATCATCTCTGAGAGAATATCTACAAGATAAACATCTTTTTTCTCATGTCCGCCAGGTTTGATACATGATTTACAAAATCCACCTGCTTTTGTGTAGTCGGTGATCTCTTCTATGGATTTGAGTTTGTTGAGCTTGATGACCTGCATGAGTGTATCCTGAGAAACGCGGGCACACTCACAGATGATAAACTCACTCTCAAGAGACGCCATATCTACACCCTTATACATAGATGCAGCTTTTTTGATAACATCATATGCCATGACTGAACAGTGCATTTTTTGTCCGGGAACAGCTGGGATATCTGGCTCATCTCTGAGTGCTTTTTCTACATCAATATTGGTTATTTTAAGAGCCTCATCGACTGTTTTGTTCATACAAAGTTCAGCCATCATATCAGAAGATGCTATCGCAGTACCGCAACCAAAACTCTTGAATTTGCTTGACTTGATGGTATCATTTTTTGGGTCGATAAGCCAGTAAAGACGTACAGCATCTCCACAGCTCTCAGCACCAAAATCCGCAATGATAAGTTTGTCATCCCCTTTTTCCGCCTCCGTGATTTCACCCATATTTGTAGGGTTATCCATACGACGCTGTACTTCTAGTGAGTACACTTCCCATAACGCTCCGCCTATCAAATTATCTCTAGCCATAAGGTATCCTTCTAATTTCTAATATTGAAAATTAGTTTGCAATTAGTATTCTTGCTTTCTTTTGGCTTTTTTATGACAAAGGAGAACACTCCTTACATTTTTGTTAGTTTTATACCCTGAGAGGAAAGGCACTAATACCAAACACAATTAACCATACATTCTTACAATCATCCAATCAGCAATTAATTGCCACTGT
>MIBW01000069.1:0-3444 GCA_001829625.1 Sulfurimonas sp. GWF2_37_8
TATATTGAAATTTTAGTAGTAAACAACCTTACATTGTCAAGCACAAAAATTTATTTACACGAGCAAGTTATCAGACTAATTTAGATAAAATCAGTCAATTAATATCAAGTTTTAGAAGGAAAAGAAATGGGTTTGTCTTTATCAGCAGAACAAAAAGATTTATTAAGTATTTTCAATATTCAGCAACAATATATTATCCCGTCGTATCAACGGGCTTATTCGTGGGAATATGATGAATGTTATCAACTTTACTCAGATATTATGGAAGCTTTTAATACAAAACAAGATTATTTTATTGGTAACTTAGTCATTGCAAAAAGCAATGAAGATAAAAGTAAATTAGAAGTTATCGATGGGCAACAACGACTTACAACACTATTGATATTTTTTAAAGTATTGCATACTTTTATGCCGGATTTTGACATATTGAAAGATTGTTTTACTAAAAAAGATATTTATACTAAAAATGAAATATTTAGAATTGAATCTCAAGTATTTGAAGTGCCAGATAAAGGAGATTTTGAAATAGTTATCAAATATGAACAAATAGATTTTGAAGAAAAAATCCAGCATTTCAAAGATAAAAAAGGCAATTTCCTCATTAAGCAATTTGATAATAGATTTGAAAGAAATGCTTTGTTTTTCTATAGTTGGATTGATTATTACAAAAAAAACAATGGAGATTTGAGAGAATTTATAAAGTTTTTACTTGAAAGTACCTATTTACTTCCTATTGAACTTAGCGGCAATACGTTTGAAGATGCTAGAACAAAGGCACTTAAAATTTTTGAAACACTCAACAATCGCGGTAAGAGTTTAGAAGATGCAGATATTTTTAAAGGAAAACTTTATGAAAAAGCAACAAAAAACAATGATGTTCAGTCTTTTATTGAACAATGGAAAGAGTTGCGTGAAAGTTGTGAATTTTTAGGTATTAAAATAGATGATGTGTTCCGATATTACTCTCATGTTATTCGAGGAAGAGAGGGGAAAACTTCTGCTGAAATTAACATAAGAGATTTTTTCACAAAAATGGAATATTCACCATTTGAGACAAAAAATTACAATGAAATTTTAGAAGAACTTTTTAGAGTTGTAAAAGCAATTGAATTTATTGCGCAAGAAAAAAATAAAAATACTGCTTTAGCTAAATGGCTACAACTCGTAGAAATATATACAAATCAATATCCAAAAATTGCGCTAATAGTCTATTTATTTTTAAATAACAATAATGGTAGCGATAATCTTATTGATTTTTTGAAAAAGCTTATAAGATTTACATATTATGCTGGTTCTACGAGCACAATAAAATTTCAAATATTTAATATTATTAGAGATATAAGTATCAATAAGCCACTCGATACTTATAAAAAAGATATTACTAATGACTTTTTTTATCATATGGGTTTATTAAAAAATGGTTATGCTCTTTTAGCTTTTTATTTAACTCAAGATGTTGCATTAAATTTCTTTCATATTGATAAAATCATAAATTATAAAGATAAAAAATATTTGCATTTTGATTGGACTGATCTACATATTGAAAATGCGATCAATAGCATTGGAAATTTTGTAATTTTGGATATTGACAAAAAAAATCTTACTTTGGATAAAAAAGCAGATTATTATCAAACTTCAAAAATAGATGAAGTAAAAGCTTTATCTGAACGAATGAAAGATTACTCATTTGAAGATTTTGAAGAAAGAGATAAAAGACTTAAAGAAGTTCTTATAAAATTCTTTCGAGATGAACTTGTATGAATAGCTTGAAATTAACAAATTTTAAAGCACATCAAGATTTAGAGGAAATTAAATTTGATGGACAAAATTTCTTATTATACGGTGATAATGGTGCAGGGAAAAGTTCTCTTTATGAAGCGTTAAAAGTTGTTTTTTATCGAGATAGATTGGAGGCTCCTGTTAAAAGAGAGGCTACAGCTGAAAATGAAGCAGAAAAAATTAGTGAATTTTATAGAGAATTTAACAACAAAATAAGTAATCAAGATTTCGCAATTCAAATAAACAGTCAAAATTATAATAGTTTTAACACAAATAATTACAATGTGTATATGCTTAACTTAGATGACGTTGCATTCGATAGAACTCTTAAATTATCAACATTGCTTGAAAAAGTATTTTTCAATTTTCCTAAAAGTATTTGTTATGGATATAAAGATATAGAGCAAAAAGCCAATACATTTCTAGAATCATGTTTAGAGGATATAAGAATTGAGATTGACAGTAGTGATGATTATTCTATTAAAATTGAAAACACTCAACGTAATATTGCAAAAACAAAAGAACTAACTAAATACTTCAATGAGGCACGACTCAATCTAGTCATTTTTGCTTTACTGTTTTCTGCGATTGAAGTATCTAAAAATGATACAAAAAAGAATATTTTAATTTTTGATGATTTTATAACAAGCCTTGATATGGCAAATCGAACTTTTTTGATGAAACACATTCTCGAAACATTTAAAGATTTTCATATAGTAGTCTTTACTCATAATGTTTATTTTTACAATCTCATTATGTATCTAGTCAATGACAAAATATGCACAACAGATAAAAAATGGCAATTTGCTAATCTGTATGAGATTGGGAATGAGCATAAAATTTATATGAACAATGTTTATATTGAGGTTGATAAACTTCAAAAAGAGTATGCAGATGAAGTCAAAAAAACTTCTCCAAACTTTACTGAAATTGGTAATAAATTGCGACAAAAATTTGAACGGCTACTTTATGAATTTTCTAAAATACTTTCAGTCGGTGGAGTTGAAGAAAGCAACAAAATTTTAGAAGCTTTATTAGATGATAAAAATATTTATTTACTAAAACATGAAAACGGTAGTGGCAAAGATAAAAAAGTTACATATAAAAATAGCAATAATCTTGTTAATGATTTAGAATTAATTACGACCAATTTAACGGACGTTCAAGCAAAAATTAATGAATATAAAATTGATACATTAAATGAAATTAAAAAAATTCTTAAAACTTTAAAACTTTATAGGAAAGTTTCTATGCACTCACTTTCTCATGGCCAAACAGGGCAACACAACTGGAGTGACAAAGAAATAAAACAAACTTTGATTTTATTAAAAAAATTAGAAACAAATATTAATAATCTTACTAATTCTACTGTGAATTAAAAAGATTAACATGCCCCAACCAACCCGCGAAAAAATCCTAGACGAAGTGTTTAAACTCGTTTATATCCATGGCTATAATAGCACAAGCATGTCGATGATACTTATGGCACGAGAGATGCCAAGGCTCTTTGCATCACTACTTCAAATCTAAAAAAGTGATGGTTTTGGCTGTTTTACGTGAGCGGATTGCTCCTCGTATGGATGAGTTTTATCGGCTTTGAAGCGCGCGAGGGGCAACATGCCATAGATACCCTCATGGATGCCGTGTTAAAAGTAGTGCAAAAAG
>MIBW01000069.1:3452-12932 GCA_001829625.1 Sulfurimonas sp. GWF2_37_8
GTGCGTTATGGGTGTCCTCTTAATCGGCTCAACCAAGAGATGTCGCCTGTCGATGGTGATTTTGAAGCAGTGATAAATACAATTTATAAACACATCAAACACAAAATCGTGCTACTTTTAAAAAAGAGTAATTCGGTATTTACTGCAAAGAGCAAGATAATCGAGGTGTATCTTAATTGTTGACGAGATGGGATACAGAATATCTCTGTAGTTCAGAAGTTATCTGACCTCTTTTTTCTCGAAAAACATAGTTTTCGTAGTTTTAGGGGATTGCAAGGGACTTTTAGTCCCTGCCTCTAAATAGGCTTTGCCCATTTAATGCCTAATAGCAGATATTAAAGACGTTTTTCTACTACGAGACATAAAACCAGGGATAGCACAGTGAAAGTATAAAAATATTTAAGAGTGACTTCATAATTCTTGTTAATTTACTATTAACATAAGAGTTATATTATTTCAACAATATAGATGAATTCTAAGGAAAATGAATGAAAAAAGCAAAAATAATCCTCTCGACTATCCTTCTAGCAAGTACGTTTTTGAGCGCGCAGACTTTGGTAACCGTTAATGGTTCAGAAATTACACAAAATGATGTGGATTCTGCACTTATGAATGCTACTCAGGGTAGATTTAATGAAGTGCCTGCTGAAAAACAAGCGCAGTTTAGACAGCAAGTTCTTGAACAACTAATCGGTAAAGAACTTGCATATGATGATGCAAAAAAAACAGGAGTTTTAACTTCTAAAGAGTTTAAAGATGAATATGAAAAAGTACAAGAGAGAGTTAAAAAAGAGTTAGCCATTCAAGTATGGCAAAAAAAGATTATTGACGGTATTACAGTTTCAGAAAATGATTTAAAAGAGTATTACAACAAAAATAAAGAAGAATTTAACGAAAAAGAGAGTGTCCATGCACGTCACATACTTCTAAAAACGCAAGCAGAAGCAGAGACTATCATCGCAGAACTCAAATCTTTGTCAGGTGATAAACTCAAAGAAAAATTTATCGAACTTGCACAAACAAAATCAACTGGCCCAAGTGGACCAAAGGGCGGAGATTTAGGTTATTTCACACAAGGACAAATGGTTCCTGCGTTTAATGATGCAGTATTTGCTATGAAGGTAGGTTCTATTACTCCTGCTGCTGTTCAAACACAGTTTGGTTACCATGTTATCTATGTTGAAGATAAAAAAGCACCTGCAATTAAGTCTTATGATGAAGTTAAACAATTTATCGAACAAAGACTTAAAATGGAAAAATTTAAAACTGTAATGAACACAAGAATGGATGAGTTACAGAAAAAAGCAACTATAAAATAGTGCAAAATTCTCCTGTTTCTAAACTTATTTTAGACGGGAGAGAGTTTCTTATCAAAAGGGATGATCTTATTGATCCCTTTTTGGCCGGAAACAAATATCGGAAACTCTACACACTGCTACAAACTCCTAAAGAAAACTACGACACAATCATCTCCTATGGCGGAACACAGTCAAACGCAATGCTTGCAATCGCTGCGATGTGCAAACAAAAAGGGTGGCAGTTTTTTTATTATACAAAAGTTCTTAGCCATACTCAAAAATCGCAACAAGAAGGAAATTATTTTCAAGCACTCTCTCTTGGTATGCAACACAACGAGCTAGAAGAGGTGCATTACAAGGATTTTGTTGCTGCACTGCGTTTGAACCTCGATGAGAAGAGTTATATTATAGATCAGGGTGGAGCTGATACATCTGTGCGTAAAGGTATGGAAGTATTGGCTCATGAAATACGCGAAGCAAATCTGGATATTGATGCGGTAGCAACACCTTCTGGAACCGGCACTTCAGCTTTGTATCTTGCACTCGCTTTGCCTGAATATAAAGTCTATACGGCACCTTCTGTAGGAGATAGCATTTATCTCAAGAGACAAATGTCTGCGCTTGAACCTCTCCCTCAAAACCTTATTATCTTAGAACCGAAAAAGAAATATCATTTTGCAAAACCTTATCTGGAATTTTTAGAAATATACAAAAGGCTTCTAAACGCAGGTATTGCATTTGATCTCTTGTACGCGCCACTTTTGTGGCAATCTCTACTTGAACAAACGCAAGAGAAAATTTTATATGTCCACAGCGGCGGTGTGAGTGGAAACGCAAGTATGCTTAGACGTTATGAGAAAAAAGCTTTAATTTAGAAATGTGACGCTCTCTTCAAGGCTAACGCGTTTAGGTTGATAACTATTGATTTTTGCATCATTATCTGCATATCCAAGGACAACACTGTAAAGTAGTGCAAGATTTTCAGGTAGTTCTAAAACTTCAGCGACAACTCTTCCAAACTCTGTTGTAGAGCCTTGCGGACAACTATCCACTCCAAATTCCTGAGCAGCTAACATCAGTGTTTGCATATAAGCCCCACAATCTAGTAAAGCTCCTGATGCCCCATCGATATTGTTTTTGTCCGTACATACAAAGATGACGTTTTGTGCGCCAAACCAACGAAAATTGTCATGCCACATCTTCATTCTTGTTTGTGTGTCTTTTCTGTCAACTTCCATGAGCGCATAAAGCCCTACTCCTGTTTCTATTCTTCGTTTTTTGTAAGGATTGCTCCACTTTATAGGATAGTACTGAATAAACTGATCGTTTGTAACACCATCATTCATTTTTTCTATGATGGCATCTCCAATTTTTTGGAGTAGTGACTGGTTGCTGATAGCGTAAACTACCCAAGGTTGCATATTTGCACCGCTTGGTGTTTGTGCAGCAGCTTGAAGGATATTTTCTAAGACATCCTGAGGCAGAGCTTTTGGAAGAAAAGCTCTTTTAGATGAGCGGTTATTGATAGCTTCTAGTATTGTTGGCATACGAAATCCTTTATAAATTATCATATATAGTAGTATTATAGACAAAGTTTTATAAAAAGCAGACTTGCTCTAACTCTTAGTCAATTTAGTAAAGTAACTTGACATGATGTAACTCAATGTGTTATAATTTTTTTATACCAAAAAAGGAATAGATAATGAAAAATATTTTTGAAAAACTCACACACAATATGAATGAAACGATTGAGTCATCAATCTCCCTTGCCCTGCATAATAAAAATCAAGAAGTAGAGCCATTACATTTTTTATGGGCACTTTTAGCAAACTCTAACTCAGTGCTCAATCAGATGTTCAACAAAATGAGCATTGACAAAGTTGCTATGGAGTTAGATGTAAAAAGTATGGCGGAAAAACTTGCAAAATCATCTACAGTTTCCAAAGAGAACATTAAACTCTCTCGAAATTTCGCAACAACTCTTGAAAGTGCGGCAGGGCTCATGACTAACAATGGAGATGCTTATTTGGCGGTTGACACGTACATTTTGGCAAATCTTAAAACGCAGCCTTTTTCTACTGTCTTGGGGAAATATATAGATATTTCAGAACTCAAAAAAAATCTTGAAGCTGCACGTGGAAGCTCGAAGATAGATTCTCAAAGCTCCGATGAAACCTTAGAGAGCTTGAAAAAATACGGCATCGATTTAACGGCTCAAGCGGCGGAGGGAAAACTCTCTCCTGTCATAGGGCGTGATGAAGAGATTACGCGTGTGATGCAGATTCTCATACGTAAAACAAAAAACAATCCTATGCTTTTAGGAGAACCAGGAGTTGGTAAAACAGCTCTTGTAGAAGGACTAGCCCAAAGAATTCAAAATGGAGAAGTTCCGACTTCACTTAAAAACAAAAAGGTGATAGCCCTTGATATGAGCGCACTCATCGCAGGCGCAAAATACCGAGGAGAGTTTGAAGATAGACTCAAAGCCGTCATAGATGAGGTGAAAAAAAGCGGGAATATCATTCTTTTTATAGATGAAATTCATACTATTGTCGGAGCTGGTGCGAGCGAGGGAAGCATGGATGCGGCAAATATCTTAAAACCCGCGCTTGCCCGTGGAGAACTACATACAATTGGGGCTACAACGCTCAAAGAGTATAGAAAATATTTTGAAAAAGATGCCGCACTTCAAAGAAGGTTTTTACCGATTAATCTTGATGAGCCAACGGTAAATCAAACTCTGCAAATACTTCGTGGAATAAAAGAGAGACTAGAAACGCACCATAATGTAACCATAACAGACAGTGCGCTTGTAGCAGCTGCAAAACTCTCAGACAGATACATTGCAGACAGATTTTTGCCTGATAAAGCGATTGACCTTATTGATGAAGCAGCAGCCGAGCTGAAAATGCAGATAGAATCAGAGCCGAAAGCTTTGAGTGTTGCAAAAAGAAAAAGTTCAGAACTTCAGGTAGAACGTGAAGCGCTTAAAATGGAGAAAACACCGGCAAATGAAAAACGCCTCGAAGCAATAACCAAAGAACTAGCCGACGTTGAAGAAGAGGTTCGTGGATTAAGCGCACAGTTTCATAATGAAAAAGAAGTTTTTGGAAAAATTTCAAATATTAAAAATGAGATAGAACAAAAACGCAGAGAAGCACATATAGCTAAAAGTAATTCGGAGTTTAATCGTGCGGCTGAGATAGAATATGGAGAAATTCCGGCACTGCTTTTAGAAGAGAAAAAAGTCAATGAAAATTGGGAAAAGCTCCAAAGTGAAGGAACGCTGCTTAAAAACTCCGTAGATGAAGATGCGATTGCAAGTATTGTCTCACGTTGGACGCAGATTCCGGTTTCTAAAATGCTGCAGTCTGAACAGACAAAAATCCTTCATGTAGAGGATGAGTTAAATAAAGATGTTATAGGACAAAAAAAAGCGACTCATGCGGTTGCACGTGCCATTAAACGCAACAAAGCAGGGCTTTCAAACACATCCTCACCGATAGGAAGTTTTCTCTTTTTGGGACCTACTGGTGTTGGTAAAACGCAGACTGCCAAAACTTTGGCGAAGTTTTTGTTTGATAATGCAGATGCTTTGATACGTATTGATATGAGTGAATATATGGAAAAACATGCAGTGTCGCGTTTAGTGGGTGCGGCTCCAGGATATGTGGGTTATGAAGAGGGCGGACAACTTACAGAAGCAGTTCGCAGAAAACCATACAGTGTCGTGCTTTTTGACGAGGTAGAAAAGGCGCATCCTGATGTTTTTAATATGTTATTGCAAGTTTTAGACGATGGACGTTTGACTGACAACAAGGGTGTTACGGTAGATTTTTCAAATACTATTATTATCTTGACGTCAAATATAGCAAGTGATAAAATCATTAATAATCCCCAATCAGAAGAGTTAAACGCAATGGTTATGGCAGAACTCAGACTTGCGTTTAAGCCAGAGTTTTTAAACCGTCTGGATGATATTGTCATTTTTAATGCGCTTGGACAAGAGCAGATTACTGGTATAGTTGACCTTTTCTTTGCAGACATTGCCAAAAAAGTACAACAGCGTGACATAGAACTCACATTAAGCCCAGAAGCCAAAGCTTATGTGGCAGAAGCAGGTTTTGACCCAGTGTATGGTGCTAGACCGCTTAAACGCGCTCTGTATGAGATAGTAGAAGACAGATTGGCGGATTTAATTCTTGAGGGAACTGTTAAAGAAGGAAGTAAGGTTGCGTTTGTCTTAGAAAACGGAGAAATTGAAGCAGTTGTATCGTAAATAAAAGTGAAGCTATAATTGCGCTATGAAATATTTGCTGACATTTTTGCTTTTAACGTACTCTTTGTTTGCTTGCAGTGGTGACTGCATGAGCTGCCATCCAAAGCTCATGGAGAAGATAGACACAGATGAGAGACACAAGCCTATGCTTGGTTGTATCAAATGTCATTCACCAAATCCAGAGAAAATGGCACAATGCGGCAATGACTGCTTTGCTTGTCACTCGATGGTGAAGATTTATGAAGCGGATGTGGAAGAACATGATGTTATTCAAGGTTGCAGAGATTGTCATGTCGGACAAGTAGAAAAGATGTTTGATGCGACAAAATCTTTCAATCAATCCGCACCTGATTCCCTTAAAGATTTTTTGTTGCATTAAAAATAGTGGCGACTTCCTATAACCTTAATCACAGTTTAAGTAACTTTTTTGTACCATTGCGCTCTTAAAAACTATATAAGGATATGTCATGAAAAGAACATACCAACCTCACAATACACCGAGAAAAAGAACTCATGGTTTCAGATCTCGTATGGCTACAAAAAATGGTCGTCGTGTATTAAATCGTCGTCGTGCTAAAGGTCGTAAAAGATTGGCAGTTTAGGCGGATTTTATACGCTGAAGCTCCATAAAGAGTTTCAGTATATATATAAAAAGGGCAAAAATCAGCACTCTTCTAATGTTGTTCTTTTTTTTCTTCCTCAAAATGGAATTCGTAAAGTTGGATTTACAGCTACCAAAAAAATTGGCAATGCTGTTAAACGCAACCGTGCCAAAAGAAGGCTTCGCGCTCTCTTTTGTAAATATTCCAACACACTCATAGATGGAACATATATATTTGTTGCAAAACAATCTATTGTTGAATCATCTTATGAGCAGATACATCTTGACTTCAAAAAAATCCTCTCAAAAGCAAATACATTTGTGGAACTAGTTTCATGATACGAAGACTTTTACTTAAGCTTTTGTGGCTTTATCAGAAATTTTTTACGCTTATTGGTTTTGGAAGTTGCAGATACTACCCATCGTGTAGCGAATATGCACGTCTTCATTTCGAAAATAATTCAATTTCAAGTGCTTTTTACCACTCTTTAACTAGAATACTGCGTTGTAATCAATTGTTTGATGGCGGTATTGAATATCCACTCTTGGATAAACTCACTCCAAAGCCCAAAAAACTTGATGTTGATTCTATAAAATATTGGTTGGTCCCAAATAAAACAGGCCGTTTTTACATTATAAAAAATTTTTCATACAAAGGGTAATTTGTGCTAGACAAAATGACACCAAATCAGAGACTGATAGTTGCAGTGTTGCTTTCAGTAATATTTTTCGTAGCTTATACGGCGATTTTTCCGCCAAAACAAGAAGAGACAATTGATGCAAACAAAAGCAAAAATGTAGTAATCAAGGATGTAGCTGAAATAGCACAGGCTCAAGCAGGACATGAGATATCCGCACAAGAGAAGATAGCCCAAAGTGCTTCAAGCGACATCGTAACAGTCACAAATGATAAATTTGTACTCAAAATAGACACATTGGGTCGCATCTCTTCAAAAGAGCTTTTACAAGAGAAGTTTAGAGATCAAAACAATAAACATGCGCAACTTATTCCAACTCTCGGGGCAAAACCTCTTTATGTGAGATTTTTGGATGAAGCGCTCAACAAAGAAGCGGCAACTGTGGCTTATACTGCAGATGTACGTGAAATAAATCTACAAACGCAAGCGCAAAAAATCATACTTACGCAGACACTTTCTTCATTGAGTGTCACAAAAGAGCTTACTTTTTATCCTGATGGCCATTATGATGTAGCGATAAAACTCTCTAAAGACACTCGCTATTTCATCTATCTAGGACAGAGACCTGAAATTACAGAGCAAATGATGACCGTTTCGGGGGCTATGGTTTATACGAATGATGACTTGGTGACTATCATCGAAGATGGGGATGCGCAAGGGCGAAAAACTTTCAGCGGCGTAGAACTTATCTCTGCGTTTGATCAATATTTTGCTTCTATCATGTATGGATTTTCTGCAGATACAAACATCATGGTTGAAAAAGATAAAAATGACAATCCTGTTGTCTATTTTGAAGCACTTGCATCAACAAGCTTCCACGGCTATGTTGGGGATAAAGATTTTGAAACACTCAAAAATATTAACCCTGTTCTGACAAACGCAATAGAATATGGCTGGTTTACTTTTGCCGCAAAACCTCTTTTCGCACTTCTTTTATGGTTGTATGGCATCTTTGGAAACTGGGGTTGGGCTATCGTAGCACTTACACTTATCATTAGAATGATTCTCTATCCTTTGACTTACAAAGGTATGGTTTCTATGCAAAAGATAAAAGAGATTGCGCCCAAAATCAAAGAACTTCAAGCGAAATACAAAGGCGATCCGCAACGTATGAACGCAGCAGTTATGGATATGTACAAAAAACACGGAGCAAACCCTCTAGGCGGATGTTTGCCGATGCTTTTACAGATTCCTGTATTCTTCGCAATTTATCGCGTTTTACTAAACGCAGTCGAACTTCAGGGTGCTGAGTGGGCTTTATGGATTACCGACCTTTCTCGTATGGACACATACTACATCTTGCCTATTTTGATGGGTGCTTCTATGTATTACCAGCAAAAATTAACACCAAACAACTTTACAGATCCTTTACAAGAAAAAGTGTTTAAATTTTTACCGATTATTTTTACATTTTTCTTTATAACATTTCCATCGGGTCTTGTTCTTTACTGGATAGTGAATAATATTTTTTCAATCACACAACAATTTATCGTCAACCAACAGTTTAAAAATGCTAAGGATGCAAGGGACGCCATTGCAAAAGGTGCGGAGAAACACAATGATTAAGATTGAAGCATTAACACTCGAAGAGGCATTTAAAAATGCTGCCTCTACGCTCGAGTGTTCTGTTACTGAACTTAAAGTAGAAGTTATTCAATACCCAAATAAGGGGATGTTTGGACTTTTCAAAAAGAATGCAGTGATTGTTGCTACAACTACAGCATCTAAAAAAATGCAAGAACAGAGTCAAGCTGACAATATTAGACAAGTAGTAAAACAAGAAGTAAGAGAAGAGCCAAAAAAAGAAAAATTACAGCAAACGCAAGAGTTTCAAGAGAAAAAAACAGAACCTAGAAAAGAAAAAATCCAAAACACTCCAAAAGCTTCTGTAGAAAAACCAGCACAAACACCAAAAATAAACTCTCCAAAATCTCACAACATGATAAATAACACAATTATGCCAGCTTCATTTGTAAGTGATCAAGATGATTATGAAGATGATTTGGAAGGTATCCATTATACTGCTGATTATGATGATGCATATGATAACAATGACGAAATCCATGTTGATATGCAAGCAATAGCAAAAAATGTTCAAAAGGATATCAATCAACTTTTTGATCTTGCCTGTTTTAATATTGACACTATAGATGTGAGTGTGTATGACGAAAACACACTTTTAGTCGAGTTTAGAGGCGAAGATGCAGCACTTCTTATCGGCAAAGAAGGCTACAGATATAAGGCACTCTCTTATATGATATTTAACTGGATAAACGCAAAATATCAAGTACAGTTGCGTTTAGAGATAGCGGAGTTTTTGAAAAATCAAGAAGAATCTATCACTAGATATCTTGTTAATGTATGCGATATAATCGAAAAAGACGGTCGTGCACAGACAAAAATCCTTGATGGTGTTTTGATTCAAATCGCACTCAGAGAACTCAGAGAAAGATATCCTGAAAAATATGTCGTTATCCGTTCAACACGTGATGGCCTCAAATATATCATCGTAAATGACTACCATACAAACTGATACAATAGCCGCCATTGCAACAGCCAATGGCATTGGCTCGATCGCCATAATAAGACTCAGTGGTCCTGACG
>MIBW01000070.1:0-131 GCA_001829625.1 Sulfurimonas sp. GWF2_37_8
TAGGAAGTAATACAAAATCTTTTGCAGCAGCGCTCAAATACGCACTGCGTCAAGATCCAGATGTTATCCTGATCGGGGAGATGCGTGATGCTGAAACTATCGGTGCGGCACTCACGGCGGCTGAAACGGGA
>MIBW01000070.1:162-13167 GCA_001829625.1 Sulfurimonas sp. GWF2_37_8
CTGCTCCAGGAACTATCAACCGTATCATAGATGTTTTTGATGGAGAAGAACAGGCGCAGGTACGCGCACAACTCTCTTCATCTCTTATCGCTGTTATCTCTCAGACGCTTATCCCGCGCGCTGGTGGAGGTAAAGTAGCAACACAGGAGATACTTATCACAAACCCTGCGGTTCAAAACCAGATACGTGAAGACAAAGTACACCAAATATACTCTCAAATGCAACTCAATCAACAAGAGACACATATGACGACGCAAACGCAGCAGATCATTGAGTTGCTCCAAAAAAGAGCTATCAGTAAAGAAAACGCTATTAAGCACTCTAATAGACCCGAAGAACTTATCAAAATGATTCAATCTTTTTAACATAAAGCTTCTTGATTTTGAAGCTTGCCCTTACATATCTTTAATATAAATGATACTCACGCCCTGCCCTGTTTCTCGGATATCTACATCTAGTCTCAGAGATCTTGAGAGGCTGTATTGAAGGGTGAGGCTGGAGGCTGTGTCATTTTTATAAACGATACGAATTTTTTCATTAAAACGCGTACCTATCTCATAGCCTAGTGTTCCCTCTTTATTTGTAAGTATATTTAAAGTGTCAACTTGTACAAAAGAACTACCGTTTACAAGCTGTTTTATGCCACTAGCAAGAAGCAAAGAGCTCTTTGAAGTCTCAGAAGATGAAACAAAAAGAGTGCTTGCAGGCTCTCCAAAAAGTATATAAGACATGATGTCATTTTGACTCAAAGCAGGTTTGGAAGAAAAAATGACAACTGGGTCTTCCATCGTATTTGTCACATAAATCTCTATATCTGTATAATCAACCGTATAATAATGCAAATTGAGATTGAGCTGCGGATTGATCGGTCTGCTGCCATTAAAATAGATTTCACTTTTGTCAAAAATAAATTTTTTACCGCTGTAACTCACATCACCTTCATTGATAGTTACGACTCCCAGCACGCCAAACGCAGAATTTGGCTCTTCAAAAAGTGTTATTTCAGGTGTTATCATAAGATTTACATCTTTGATTTTGTAGGCTATCGGTTTGAGCGCATCCACCTGTACATTGATATAAAGAGCTCTTTTTTTGCTCTCTTTTATCTCCTGAATGATGATGATATCTGCATCATCTATCAGATAATCTTTGCGCGGTTTGTATCGTATCACACCTTCCAAAAGGGTGATTGTTCCCTCTATTTTTTGCACCTTTGGAGTAAAATTTACCTCTAAGTTTACACGCGCTTTTACATCTGCATCATCAGCAGTATAGGTAAAACTTTCACTTTTAAATGTCACATTACCCTCTAAGTTTTCTCTATGAACAAAACCCTCTACAAGTACGCTCTCATAAAGCCAAACTTCTTCTAAAGCGATATTAAAATCTTTGTCAAAACGTATATGAGAAGCCCTTTTAGAATAAAAATCATGTTCTTGATATCTAAAAAAATAATTCTCAACAAGGAGATTTCCATCTTTGTATGAAGTTTCAAATCTTATATTTTCTACAGCATAAGTGCTTTGCGCATCGACTTTTATGAGATAAAGCGGGATACTCAAATGCGATTTGATGCTGAGCTTATCTTCATAGTTTATTGTCGCTTTAAAATCGATTTTTGCATCATACACATCTTCTGTATCAAACACGGATTTTTTGTACATATTTGTGAGAAGCCTTTTGAGTGAACCAACATTTGAGACAAGATTTATCTCTTTTTTTTCCAAATCGACCAGCAAATCAAACTTAGTATCCCCAATATTGCCACTGCCGAACATATTTACATCTTTTTGTTGGAGTTTTAGATAAATTTTATTTGTATTTATTTCCAACTTCTCTCTTTTTGATATAGCCGAGTATTTTGCATGCAAAGGCGAGAGTTGTTCCATATTGTAGTTTTGATAGATGGCATGAGCTGCGTTTGGATAAAACGCAAGTTCTATTTGCTTGCGTTTTACTTTTTCTTCCCACGAGACATTAAGCTTACCAAAAGTGCTGAGGGCTTCTATTTCTGCGTTTATGATAAAGGGTGAAGCCTGCAAAGTGCCTTTGGCATGGAGAGTAAATTTCTCCTCTTTCAAAAATGCAGGTATGACATCCAAAGACGCTAATACTACATCATCTGCATTTGCCTCTATATCAAAATTTTGATAGTCCGTACTTTTGAGATGAGCGCGGTATTTTTCTGCGTTGAGTTGTGCCTCGATGCCTTTGGTATCACCGCTTATATTTGCCACTAAATCTTTAAAAAGAACTCCTAAAGGCTCATTTAGTAGAGATAAACGCAGCTGTGAATCATATCTGCCTTGTATGTCAAAATGGATTTTTTGCTGTACTTTTGCTTCATATCCTGCATACAAAACATCATATACAGCGTCTGCTTGAAAATCTTCCATACCCCAAACATACTCTATATCTATCTCTGCGTTTTGCACTAAAAAAGCTTCATCTTTTGCCAATTGCAGCTTGTCAAACCGTGATAATACTTTGATACTCTCTAACCCTGCTTGGAGTTTGAGTTGAAACTTTTGTGGAGGGGTTTTGATAAATGCAAGAGTATTTGTGATGACTTTTCTATTGAGTTCTGCATTTGCATCTGCATACAATATATCTGATTTTATTTCGCCTTGTATCGCTGCGTTTACATACGAAGTTTGAAGGTTGAGAGCTACTTTTTTTACATTTAAAGTATCTTGAGATGTTAAGTCACTTGCGTTTATATCAAGAACGATACTCTCTTTTGAAAAGATGATTTTTGTATGCTTGGCTAATAAACTGTTGACACTAAACGCAGGCAGTAAAGATGCGCTTGCGTTTAACTCACTTATAGAAAGTTTTTCTACATTGATGGAAAGATTTTGCAGTTCTATCTTTTTAATATTTGGTGTTGGACGAAACAAATGTAGAAAGTTGTACTCTATGCGTACACTTTTTGCCGTAATTACATCTTTATATCTAAATTCATAAATAACAACACCCTCAAGCAATGTTCCCTCGATACTTGAGTATTCTATGCCAAAATCATGAAGATATTTTTCTGCCAAAAAAGGCACGGTTTCTTTATGTGACATGAGTATAGCGATACCCATACATACAAGCAGGAGAACAAGAAACACTCCTCGTAAAGAGAGATAAGCATCACGTATCAAAAAAGCTCTCCGATATGAAAATGAAAGGCGTACTGTTGCGTAGGATTTTTCGTATCAAAACCCATATCAAACGCGATAGATCCAATAGGAGTTTTATAGCGCAAACCTGCACCTGCACTGTAGTAACCGTATTCATAGTTTGGTGTGTAGTTATCCCCTAAAAAAGTATTGTCGTTGAACAGTACACCGCGCAGATTTCCATATATACCAAATCTATATTCTGCCGTTGTCTCAAAAAGAGACTTAGAACCGCTTGGAACACCCTGCTCATTTATAGGGCCCAAAGCTCTGTAAATATACGCTCTGTTACTGTGCATGCCGCCCGCATAAAAACGATACGAAGCAGGAAGCTCACCCTCAAACGCTTCCAATGAACCAAAAGTTGCCTTAAGCGCAAGTGTCTCATCAAAGAGTGGCAAAATATAACCTCCTGAAAGATTGAACTTGTAATAAGAAGCGTCCGAGAAAAAACTTTTTAATGATCCCATAATTTTTGTATTGATGAAATATCCTCTTTTTGGATCAAGAAGTTTGTCTCTCACATCGTAGTTCCACTCTAATATCGGAGAGAAGATAAAGAGATTGCCCGAGGGAAAAAGTATTTCATCACTGCTTGCATAGGTTCTGATATTATCAAAATAAAGGCTTTCTTTAAAAGAGTTTGGTAACACTCTCTGCTTGAAATAAAGTTCTGTATAGACGCTGTTTTCGGTAAAACCTTCAAAAATCTCATTTGTCACACCCATCTCTGCACCAGCGGAGCTATTCTCAACCATAGGCATATCGTAGCTTGCTTTGAGATTCTGTTTTACCTCCGTTACCCTTGCTTCTATACTTGCAGTTTTAAGATTTGTGAACATATTTCTATGTTTCACACCCATAGTCGCCATCCAACCTTCATCACTACTCACACCAAAACCACTAAAAAAACGGATAGGTTTTTCATTTTCCGTGATAGTTACGACGATGGCGACGCTGTTATTTACATCTGCCTGTGTATCAATAATAGCTTTGGAAATACCCTCATGAGCGTAAATATTTTCATAACTTCTAGTGATGATATTGAGAGAAAAAAGGTCTCCTTCTTCAAAATACAAAAGGGATTTGATGATTTTTTTATCTACAGTGTTTGAGTGGGTGATAATCGTTTTTCCAAAATAACAGATTCCATCGGGATCGATATCATAAAAAAGATACGCCTTATTTGCCTCGATATCCACCCAGGCTTTAGCGTCTAGGAGTATATTGCAGTAGTTATAGTTTGAGTAAACAAACTTGATATCTTTTTTGCTTTGTGTAAACTTTGTCGCATCAAAGATATCTCCCTCCTTTAAGCCAAGAGGAATTTTTATCTTTAATGGAGATTTGATATGCAGCTCTTTAATGATAAGAGCTTCTCCCTCTTTCACACTAAAAAAGAGAGTTTCTTCTTTTTTTTCATAACTTATCTCGGCATGATAAAAACCTTTTGTTTTATAAAAATTGTGTAAGATTTGCAGAGAAAACTCAAGCGTTTTTTCATCAATTTGCGGCTCATTTTTATAAAATTCATACAAATAAGGCTTATCCAAATTGAGAGCTTCAAAAAGCTCACGTTCGCTCAAATATTTATTTCCATCAAAACGCAAGGTATATTTTTGTGCATAGAGAGATGTAACAAAGAGAAAAAACAAAACAACTATTGTTCGCACCAACACTCCTCTTTTTATCGCATTATTATAACAAATGTTAAGGGTTATATAAGGGTTTTTATTTTAAAATTCCAGCCGATTTAAGCATATGCATCTTGCATTTTTCTACATTTTGGGGTGTCGCCAAGCGGTAAGGCCTCGGTTTTTGGTACCGATATTCGGGGGTTCGAATCCCTCCACCCCATCCACATTCAGATATAATTTCACAAAACTCAAATAATCAAAAAAAAGGTTCAAATCATGGAAGACACTACAAGTCTATTGGACATAAGTATAAGAACGGCGGTTTTACTAGTAATAGCAGGGGTATTTTATTTTATTTTAAAGAGTAAAAAAGAGAAGTAGCAGACAAACCACTGTTGTGAGTGGTTTATCGCTTGATTGAGAACTGTTCTACAAGCTTTATTTTGTAGCGTTCATATCCATACTATTACATTTCATACCACATCTGCAACCTGTGCCACATTGACATGGTTTAGGGCATTGGCACTTAGGATTGTTACATCCATTTCCATTGAGACCATCAAGCTGACTCTGTGCAGATGTTGAACAGCCCGTAAAAAACATACTCATTCCTGCAAACGCAGCTAAAACAATGAATTTTTTCATTCACTCACTCCTTCTATTTTAAAAGATAATAGTAACGCAAAACAAGTAAATAGGTATTAAAGAAATTTATAATTACTTCGCCTGATAATAGCTACCTGCTTGAGGATTGTTTATCAGACCTTGCGCACTTGCAAAGGTAAAAGGAAGCGTCTGTGTTCTTGCTCCGCCATCAAGCTGAAAAACAGCAAAATGAAGATGTGGACCACTGGAATAACCAGTATTTCCTGAATATCCCAGCAGAGTTCCTTGCTTTATACTCTCGCCCACTTTTACAGCCACTCCATGCTGTTTAAGATGATAATAAGTCGCGAATGTTCCATCGTTGTGTTCTATAGTGACGAAGTTTCCGTATTTTGAAAATTCTCGTCCAATTCCATTAATATTAGAATCAGACTTTGTTTTTGCAACTCTTCCATCCCGTGCTGCATGGATTTGTGTTCCTACATCCATAGCAAAATCCACGGCATATTGGCTATGTCCAAAATGGGTCGTTTTTCCATTAAAACCTTGAGAAACGCGATGTGCTGTTCCCGTGGCGAAGGGCAATCTATAAACGTAAGTGTTATCATGACTTGCGTTTTGTGAGCCCAAAATCCATCTATAGTTCATACTATAAGAGTAGTTGCTTGCGTTTGTAATATTAAAATGGATTATTTCACTGCTTGAGTTGGGTGCTAAAGTGATATTTGAGTTGTTTTGTTTAGCATAACTGAGATTTTTAACCAACACATCTACATGCATAGTTATCGTATAGGCATTGGTATTATAAGCATATATAAAAATAGAATTATCTACTTTTTTGGCATCGAGATAAACTTTTTGTTTTTTGTTTGTTTTTTTGGAAGAGTCAAAACTCTCTTTGAAACTCTCATTTACAAACTCTGTTTGATACTCTTGGATAAGACGAATAATCTCTGCCTGAGCATCCAAAAATTTACTCTGTTTTTTCTTTTTGTTTTTTTCGTAAAACTCCATAGAGGCATCAAGTAAAGCTCTGCTTTGTAAAAGTCCATCAAGATCGCAGTTTGTCAACTCCAAAAATTTTTCATAGTCCTCTTCATTGATAGACTTCTCAATCCGCTCATGCACCTGATGTAAGGTATAGTCATACTCTTTTTGCAATTTTCTGAGTTTTACAAGATAGGACTTTGCGGCAATAGTATCACTTGCGTTTAACTCACGCGCAAAATCAAGTGTTGCATTTGCATGAGCCACATAAAGTGTACACGTTGCGTTGAGTTCTTGTATCTCTGAGAGTTTTTTGAGTGAGTCTATAGAAGTATAAAGGGGCTTCGCAAGTCTTAAATATAAAGATGGATATTCCTGCGCAAACGCAGTAAATAGAAGCGAAGAAAGAAGAAATAGAACTTTAATCATACGTTATATAGTGAGGTATCAAACTTTTTATCTTTTCGTAAATTCTGATAAAGTCTGTAGAATAAACTCTACTTTGCGCAATGGAAGTCATAAAGTTTGTATCTCTCTTCCAGCGCGGCACAAGGTGCATATGAATATGCTCCGCTATCCCTGCTCCACCTGCTTTTCCTAGGTTCATACCGATATTGACGCCATGAGCGTGGATACCTTCTTTGAGAAGTCTGACACATTTTTGTGCCAAAGTGCTCATGTGTAACCAGGTCTCACTTGGAAGTTCTTCAAGTTTATCTGTATGCATATGCGGGATAATCATAAAATGCCCAGGAGTATAAGGATAACGGTTCATCACGATAAAACAAAACGCATCCCTATAAAGAACATGAAGTTCACTATCATTGTCTGATGATTTACTTATATGACAAAAAACGCAGCCTTCTATCTTCTCATTTGTAACATATTCATCTCGCCATGGGGCATACAAAACATCTTTCATTTTACTCTCCTAAATATAGTCCAAACAAGATTGCCAAAGGAATTTACTTCCTTCTTCTCTGCCTCAAAGAGGCAAGCTTTAGCAGCTAGCGTAGCCAATGGAATTTACTTCCTTTGGCGTTCTTATTATAGAAACGCAAACACCAAATCTGGAAAAAGTATCACGATACCAAGTGCCGCAAGCTGTAAAAGTATAAAAGGGACGATGCCTTTATAAATCTCTGTTGTTTTTATACTATCACCTGCCGCACCTTTGACAAAAAAGAGAGAAAGTCCAAAGGGCGGTGTCAAAAATGAAGCTTGCAGATTGAGTGCTATAAGGATAGCAAACCAAACAGGATCTATCCCAAACGCAACCATTACAGGCACAAGAATAGGCACAACAATAAAAGATATCTCTATAAAATCTATAAAAAAACCAAGGATAAAGATACTGAGCATTGCAACCGCAATAAAAATCCAAACATCTCCGATATCTTCACTGAAAAACTCTAAAATAAGATCACTGCCGCCAAGCTCATTAAAAACAAGACTAAACGCAGTCGCACCAATGAGGATCATAAATATCATTCCGCTCAGTTTTACACTTTCAAACAAAGCGTATTTAAGCATTGTTGCGCTCAGAGATTTGTTAAGCAGACTCAAAAGTAAAGCGCCAACAACACCAAACGCAGCCGACTCAGTAGGAGAAGCAATACCCGCAAAGATACTTCCAAGTACCGATGCCATCAAAAGTAGAGGTGGGATGATGGATACAAGTATCTCTTGGAGGCTAATTTTTTTGGACTCAAAAGCAAGCTGCTTATGTAAAGGTGCTACAGAGGGTTTGAAATAAGCTAGGGTAAGAATATAAATGATATACAAAACAACCAAAACAAGACCAGGCAAAACTGCACCCATAAAAAGATCACCTACACTTACACTCATCACATCCCCTAAGATGATAAGAATGATAGAAGGAGGGATAATCTGCCCAAGCGTTCCACTCGCAGCAACCGTTCCGCTTGCAAGCCCTTTGTCATATCCTGCCGCCAACATAAGTGGAAGTGCAATAACACTCATCATAACAACTGATGCAGAGACGATACCCGTTGAAGCCGCAAGCATCGCACCTACAAGTACAACACTAACCGCCAAACCACCACGCACATCACGAAAAAGCGCGCTCATGGAGAGTAAAAGACGCTCTGCCATCTGTGACTTTTCAAGGACAAGACCCATCGCTATAAAAAGAGGAACCGCCATAAGTGTCGTGTTGGACATGATACCGTAGATACGAAAAGGTAGGATATCAAAAACCTCAAAGCCAAGTTCAGGGATGAAAAATGCAAAGACGATAGAGACCGCACCAAAGACAAACGCAACGGGAATCCCGACAAGAAGCAATACTAAAACAACGATAAACATAAATATCGCTATCATAAAGATCTCCAAAGCGTGAAGTTATCTTTTGCCTCTTTGATGGCTTGAAGTGCCAAAAACGCAAAAGAAATCGGCAAAAGTGACTTCACCAAAAATCTATACTCAAGTCCACCTGGATTGGATGAAGCTTCGTTTTGTAAAAAACTCATAGAGACAAAATCAATACCTATAAAAACGATGAGAAGAGAAAAAGGAAGAATAAAAAAAAGAGAAGATATGAGATTGACAAATGCTTTTCTCTTTTGGCTAAAATGTCCATACAAAATATCTACACGCACATGAGTATTTTCCTTGAGCGCATAGGCTATACCAAAGAGGATGATAAGATCAAAAAGATGCCACTCCAACTCCTGAAGTGCAATAGACCCACCCGAAAATATATAACGCACAGTTGCGTCATAGACTACAAGAAGAATAAGTAAAGCCAAAACAAACGCGGTGAGATATCCTAAATAGTGTATGGTTTTATCTATCATAGCTTCTTGCCTCTACTAGATAAAATTCGGTGCGTCGTTAGCAAATAATATGATATCGCCTACTCTTGTCTGGTTTGCCAGAGTCTCTACGAGTGCGCCTTTGTTTGGAAGCATTATCTTATTTTGGACTTTGAGGTTTTTTTCAAATAGAGCTGCGTTTAGAGAACCTGTGACGATGACAATATCAAAAACTTCGTTGATGGCGTTTATAAGTTTGAGGTTGAGTGCATCACTGCTCTCAACAAGCCCTGGTGTCACAATAACTTTGCGTCCTTTGTGCAGGGAACAGAGTCTTACACCTTCTAGCATTCCATCGATGTTGCCGTTGTAACCATCATCAAGGATGATTTTCCCGCCTGCTACTATCTTTTGAAGTCGGTGTTCTACGGGTGCAAGCTCTTTGACTGCGTTTTGTATCTCTTGTGTGCTCATGCCAAAAGATTTTGCTATACGGATGGCTACAGCGATATTCATACTCTGAAATGCACCTAAGATATCTGTATGCAGAGCTATTTTTTCGCCCTCTATCTCTACTGTAAAATCCGTTCCATTTAAATCCGAAGAGATATCCGAAATATCATCTCCAAAAAATGTCACTTTTTCATGTGGCTCGTTTGTCACCGAAGTGTGGATAAAAGCTTTTTGCAGTCGCGGTGATTGCATGATCTCAAGTTTTGTGGCGATGATATTTTCTAAAGATTTGAAATACTCAATATGCGCGGCTCCGACTTTGCCTACAACTACGGTCTGAGGCTCTACAAAAGTCGTGATATCATAAATATCTCCGCTTTGTCTCGCACCCGCCTCACAGACATAAACCTGCGTTTGAAGAGGCAGAGAGTTGTTGACATCACCCATAATACCGCCGAGTGTATTGACACTTCTTGGTGTCGCATAGACTTTGTATTTTGTAGCCAAAATCTGCGCTACAAAATTTTTGATACTTGTTTTGCCGTAACTTCCCGTGATAGCGATTATTTGCAACTCTTTCATAGATGAGAGTTTCTTTTTTGCCTCTTTTTTATATGCCATAAACAAAAACTTTTCTATCATAGAAGAACCTACATATGCCACTGCCAAAGGCATAAAAACGCCATACACTTGACATACGGATTTGAGTGTACATAAGATGTCTTGAAAAAGTACCAGAGAGACGAGAAGGATAAGAAAACGTTTGACTCTCCATGTAAGTACCAGTTTTTTATCGAGTCTCTTATGCCAGAGAAAAAGCGCAGGTAACATAGCAAAATAAAAGAAAATAGCAAAATACTCCCCAGTCGTATAATAAGCGATAAAAGGGATGAAAAAATATATCAGATGCCAGTGCGGCTTGTGGTGTTTGAAGAGTACCCGTAAGAGTTTATAGTCATACCACTGAAGGTTTGTGATGAGATACCAACCCAAAACAGTGACAAAAAGTACATTGGTTACAAATGCGAGTAAAACGCCATAATTTTCCATTTTAGTGCTCCAGAGTGCTTAAAAAAGTTTTTTCTATCTCTGCAGAGACATCCGCAGCGTGTTTCATAAAAAAGTAGTGATCACCCTCATACTCTTTGAGTTTTGAGTCTTGTATCAGAAAGTTTATTTTGTGCGCAGAGCTTAGGGGTGTCGCAGTGTCCTCTTTTCCCCAGCATAAAAGTGCCCTGCCGCTATAGTTTGCAAACGCATCCGAAAAATCTTCATTGACGACATTTTTGAAAGTCTCATACATAGGTTGGTTAAGTGTTTTAGCATCTGCTGCCACAAAAAAAGAGCGAAATTTTGCAAGACCAAAAATTTTCAAACATTTAAAAAGAGCTATTTTTGCTCTGACTTTGAGTGATTTAGGTACATAGATACCAGCAGTTGCAACCAGAACAAGCACTTGCGGATCAAGTATCAATGCCACTTTCCCGCCAAAAGAGTGCCCTAAAATAATATCTTTTGAGGCATTGATATGAATCATAAACAGCTCTACAATACGCGCATAATCACTTGTCTTGAGTGTCACATTACAAGTGCTTCCCCCAAAACCTGGCAAATCTATATAAATATGACGAAACGCAGACATATAAGGGGCGAAAGATTGTTTCATGAGCCCTTTATTACTTCCCCAACCATGCAAAATTATCAAGTCGATTTTTGCCTCTGGATTGAGTATTTCATAACTTATATCCAAAGTGTGTTGCTTATATTGTATAGACTTAACAGCCATTATTTTCCTTTGGCTGATGAGATAGAATGGATATATTCATAAGAAATTTTTGCTTTTTTTGTTTTTGGAAGAGAACGAGAGAGCATCTTCAAAGAGTCTTTAAAATCCTCAAAAAGATAGTTCGCCATAGAACCTGGAATCGGGTTGATCTCATTTAAAAGCACTTCGCCGTTGACCACAAAAAAGTCACAGCGGATGAGTGCGCCTTCAAAAAGATTTGTGTATATTTTTTCAAAATTAGCTTTGAGTTTTGAGGTAAGTTCATCACTTATATCCGCTTTTAAAACCTGCTCACTACGAGAGAAGTCCATATATTTTTTTTCAAAATCCAAAAATTCATTTTTCTGAGGTTCTTCCACAATAGAAAAGTACATCTTCCCATCTGCTTTAAAACCCGCGACATTGTACTCTTTGACACCCTCGATAAAAGGCTCTACAAGCAAAACACTATCATATTCGTAACCGCTATCAAGCGCATAATCAAGCTGCGTTTCATCTCTGACGATACTCACCCCGATAGAACTTCCAAGGCGTGCTGGTTTTACTATGATTGGATATGCAAGAGAGAGATTTTTATGCTCATCTACGCTAAGGACTTCATACGCCACAGACTTCACATCACGCGCTTCACAAAGATATTTTGTGTATCTTTTATCATAAGAAAAAACGCAAGCATCCACACGCGGCCCAATATAATCAATCGCAAAGAAATCAAAAAGTGCTGCAATCGTGCCATCTTCTCCATCAGCTCCGTGAATAAGGTTAAGGACAATACCTTTATACTCTTTTGATCCAAAAAGAGATTTTTGCACAAAAGCCCCATTGGCAAGTGTGAGTTTGGGCATTTTTTTATGTTCACCTTTTGAAAAAGTGTTTGCGCGCATCTTTGATGAGTCGATGAGATAAAAGATATGATCCTGATCACAAAAAACAAAAGTCAAATCAAAACCTGAGAGTTTCTCTTTTAATGTAATAGCACTGACAATGCTAATCTCGTGTTCAAAACTTGTTCCGCCAAATAAAATAGTTAATTTCAAGAGTATTTCCTTATAAAGTGTGTAATAGTTTGAGGGCTTCTTTGACTAAAGAAGCGGTATCTTCAGAGTTACATGAGCTAAGTGCTTTGGATATTTTTTCTTTTTTAAATCCTAAAGATTCCAAAGCCTGCATCGCTTCATCACAAGCCTGCGTTTTAGGTGATGCACTCGGTAAAAGTTCTACGTCAAAGCCATTGAGTTCTATAAGTATGCGACCTGCATTTTTAGGACCGATGCCCGGAACTCTTTTAACCCCGTTGATATCACTTTTGTTAACAACAACTGCGAACTGTGCGGGTGTATATGTCGAACAGATAGCGATAGCAACTTTTGGTCCGACACCGCTTATCTTGATAAGTTTTTCAAAGAGTTTTTTCTCTCCAAGCTCCAAAAATCCAAACAAAAGATGCGCATCTTCACGGATAACTTCTGAGATAAAAAGTTTTGTCTCTTCTTTGCCAAGTGCTGCAAAAGTTTGAAGCGATATAAAAACTTCATACACAACACCCTGCACATCTATATGTACAAACGCAGGTTCTTTGTGTTCTATCTTTC
>MIBW01000071.1:0-10669 GCA_001829625.1 Sulfurimonas sp. GWF2_37_8
CACTGTTTTGTGGATTTTTTTTCAAGATTTCTTTGTAAATTTCCAAAGCCTCTTCTTTGAGACCTTGGAGTTCATAAATATTTGCGAGTGTTAGTGTTTGCATTTTGCAACATAATTAGCGATGATAGAACCCATTTCGCTTGTTGAACAAACTTCTTTTGCATCGTATTGTGCAAGGTCTTGTGTTCTGTACCCTTCGCTAAGTGCTCTTTTGATTGCTTCATCTATTTTATTTGCAGCTACGATTTCTCCAAGTGCATAACGAAGCATCATCGAAGCAGAAGAGATAGTTGCAATTGGATTGGCTATGCCTTGACCTGCGATATCTGGAGCAGAACCGTGAATAGGTTCATAAACACCTATTTTTGCACCCACAGAAGCCGACGGTAAGAGACCAATCGAGCCTGAGAGCATACTTGCTTCATCACTTAAGATATCTCCAAAAATATTTCCTGTTAGCATTACATCAAACTGTTTTGGATCACGAATAAGTTGCATTGCTGCATTGTCCACATACATATGTGAGAGTTTGACTTCTGGATACTCTTTAGCAATCTCTTCTACAACTTCTCTCCAAAGTTGAGAAACATCAAGAACATTTGCTTTGTCGATAGAACATACTTTCTTATCTCTCTCCATCGCGATATCAAACGCAACGCGAGCGATACGTTCGATCTCCATACGCGTGTAAACCATAGTGTTCCAACCTTTGTTTTCATCACGGCCTTTAGGCTCACCAAAGTAGATACCGCCAATAAGTTCACGTACAACCATCAAGTCAACACCTTTTACAACTTCGGCTTTGAGTGAAGATGCGTTTACGAGTTCATCATATACAACAGCAGGACGAAGGTTTGCGTACACACCCAATTCTTTACGAAATCTTAAAAGTCCACTCTCAGGACGCTTTTCACGAGGAAGATTGTCCCATTTTTCACCGCCGATAGCTCCAAAAAGTACCGCATCACTATCAAGCGCTATACGGATAGTCTCCGCCGGGAGAGGGTCGCCCGTGATGTCATAAGCGCATCCGCCCATGAGTGCTTCTTGATAAGAAAACTCGATATCACAGCAAGATGCAACAGCATCCAAAACTTTTACCGCTTCATCGATTATCTCAGGGCCGATTCCATCACCTTTGATAAGTGCTATATTGTATTTTTTCATTAGTTTCCCTCTATCTCTTTACTTGCAAAATTCATCAATCCACCTGCATCTATAAGTTCTTGCATAAACGCAGGAATCGGTATAAATTTATATGTTTTTGAAGTTGTTTTGTTTGTGATAGTGCCTGCGTTCATATCGATACTCACAGCATCACCCTCACTAATCTCTGCACTTTCATCAAGTTCAAATATAGGTAGTCCCATATTAAACGCATTGCGATAAAAAATTCTTGCAAAAGTCGGTGCTATAATAGCGGCAACACCAGCGGCTTTTAAAGCTATTGGTGCATGTTCTCGTGAGCTTCCGCAACCGAAGTTTTCACCAGCAACGATTATATCTCCGGGGGTCATTTTTTTGACAAATTCGGGATCAGCATCTTCCATAACGTGAAGTGCCAATTTTTCAGGCACAGAAGTGTTGAGATAACGTGCTGCTATAATCAAATCCGTATCTACATCTTTGCCAAATGTCCAAACTTTGCCGTCAATATTTGCTTTTTGCATACAAAATTCCTCATAGTAATTTTTAAATTAATTCCGCGATTATAACCAAAATGAGATTGGAGTTTTATAAAGGGAAGATTTACCTGAAAAAGATTACTACGAAAGTGTCAAACGCAACTCTTAAAGAGTTACATTTGGATTTGCTTCCATAACCATATTGTCGAGAAGAACAAAAAGCTCTTGTGAAGATTTTTCCATATTCGACATACTTTGTACAATTTTTTCTTTGTTTGTATGAAGCAAACAATCAGTATGCGTAGCACACTTGACTGTATTTAACACTTCGTGATGCACGGCAGCATGAGGAACTTCCATACGTTTGTAGGAAGTTGTATGCCCAAAGAGTTCTTTACCTTCTCCCTCATAATACCATTTACCCATTCTACAACCATAGTGATCAGTAAATTTAGAAGCTTTTTCTACATTTTCATTGATAATAGCCGAATAAGCATTATGTTTAAAAATAATATGATCAACTTTAACCAGCGTTGCATAAAGAGATGCATTGATAACTTTTGACATATCAGCAGAACTTGAAGCGGTTGTCGCGAAATCACGAAGAACCATTTCAAAATCATGAATATTTTCTTGTGCATTTGAAGCTATTTTTGTCATCGTATCAGAACTTACAAGAACATCTACCGCTTCTTGTTTAAGTGTTTGCAGTGTCATCGATATCTCTGTAGTAGCCTTATGTGTTCTTTCTGCAAGTTTTCTCACTTCATCCGCGACCACAGCAAACCCGCGTCCATGCTCACCTGCTCTTGCTGCTTCTATGGCTGCGTTTAGAGCCAATAGATTTGTCTGTTCAGCGATATCTTTGATAAGATTTGCGATATCACTGATATCATTTGTTCTGTTATTGAGGGAAGAGATGGCTGTATTTGAACCATTTATAAGTTCAAGGAGTTCTTCTAAACTCATCATAATAGTACTGACACTATGTTGGCTTTTGATGACTTTTTCACTTGTTTGGGACGCTATGGCATTGATAGACTTTGAAAATTCGCTGTTTTTAAGGATATTTACCTGAATAACTTCAAGTCCTTTTGAGATGCCTCCACTCACGCGTTCGAACTCTGCCGAGAGTTCTGAACGCATCTTGCCCTTAAAAGCACCAGATATAGAACCAACAGCACTATTTATCTCTGGACAAACTTTTAAAAAATCTCCCTTATAACCTTCTTGAAAAACAACTCGAAAATTATTTCCTTCATTTGCAGCAAGTATTGCACTCTCAATATCACGTATAATTTGTTCTGTTTGATCAAGCATATCGTTAATACCCCAAGCAACACCTTGCATCACATGCGTCTCTGGGATATTTGTTATTCTATACGATAAATTGCCGGTTCCCGCTTTGATAAGAACATCTCTCACTTGTTTGATGAGTTCATCATTAAATATTTTCTCACATCCACTATCTGATGACTCAGGAACCAATAGAAGAGTGATTATAAGGACAAAAACTACAATAGCAGGCGCAATAAGTCCAGAAATCAATAAAAAAAGAGCAACACCACCGCTTAGTAAAAGGTACAAAAGTGCATGTCTATTGCTGAAGACTGAGGATAAATGAATCATAATCAACTCCTTTTTCATCTAAATTTTTTTGTAAAAGGACTTTAGAAGCTTCGAGTCCACCTGATTTTTCAGAGGATAATAGCTGACGATACAAATCTGGAATGACACTCATTGCTTTTAAACTTGGTTTTCTTCTAACAGAGTGAAAATCACGTATAGAGCCATTTTCACTTAAGGTTGTAGTTACATTGGCAAATACCCAGTAAAAAGAGCCATCTTTACAGAGATTTTTCACATAAGCGAATATCTCTTGTTTATTTTTTAAACGTTGCCATAGAAGGTCAAAGATCACTTTTGGCATATCAGGATGACGAAGAAGAGAGTGCGGTGCATCCAGAAGTTCTTTTTCCTCGTATCCTGATATTTTAATAAACATTTTATTCCCATAAATAATTTTTCCGTGCGTATCCGTTTTAGAAACGATAAAATCATCACTTTTTAATGTTTTTTCATTTTGAGTCGGATTTGGCTTAATCATATTACACATCCTTTTTTTTTAAAACCTATAGAAATACTATAGATAATAAACTTAAATAGTGTTGATTTTTGAGCATATTATAAAAAAAACTAATATTATATATAAATATAAACGAAATAAAATAATTAATATTTGGTATGAAAAAAATGTATTGATATTATTTCATATTAATACGTCATTGAAAATCTTGATTTTTAGTGCGTTTTTTTGTACTTACAACAACCCTTCTTTTTGCAAACGCGATAATTTTTTAATCTGATATTCTCTTTGAAGTGCTCTACTTTTATCTTCACAATTTTCACTATAAACCAATGTTACAGGTCGGCGTGCTCGTGTATATTTTGCTCCTTTTAAGGAGGTGTTATGCTCATGAACGCGTCTATCCAAATCTTTTGTTACGCCTGTATAGAGCGTTGTGTCAGCGCAGCGCAGCATATAAACAAAATAAGTTTGCTCACACTCAAGAGAGATTTTTTCTAGAACTCTTTCCATCGCTCTTCTTGGACAAGAATAGTTTGTTCATTCTTGATTACACTCAGTTCCCCATCGCTTATATTGCATTGCAAAGAAAAATTTCTCTCTACCAACGATTCTATAGCACCATCTATCTTTAAAAATACTACCTGAAGATTTTTAAAACGTGAGAGAGAGTTCTGTATCTGCTTGTACCATGCTAGAGCCATGCCTTCTTGAAAAGTATATATGATAACATTTTGTGCGCGTCCACATGCTTTTCTGATACGTTTTTCATCAGGCTGACCTAGTTCTATCCACAACTTTATATCACCATTCATCTCTTTTATCCAAAGATCAGGCTCATCATCTTGCGATATCCCTTTTGTAAACTGTAAATCTTCATGCGCATTGAGCATAAACGCAACTAAACGCACCATCAAACGCAGGTCGTTTTCTGATGGATGTTGTGCTAGAGTGAGATTATGTTCAGCATAATAATGACGGTCCATATCTGCGATATTGAGAAGCGCTTTGTAAATCGTTGCTTTAAGTGCCATAGGTTTCCTTATTGTTTAAATTCTCTTAGTTTGGCTGATGGTGAAATTCTGGCACAATCATTTTAAGTTTTTTGAGCATATCATCCGAGTGAAGAAGCTCTTGTATATCCTGAGTAAGTTTCTTACGCTCATAATAAGTAGGTGCAGCAACCGTTATCGACTCATACTGCGTTTTACTCTCACTCTCATCCAAAAGAAGCTCTTCATAAAGTTTTTCTCCAGGACGCAAACCTGTAAACTTTATTTGGATATTTTTTTTACCACTGAGTTCTATCATCTTCTGTGCCAAATCGACTATCTTGATAGGTTCTCCCATATCAAGGATAAAAATTTCACCTCCACTTCCTATCGAAGCAGCTTGAAGAACAAGTTCACAAGCCTCTGGTATAAGCATAAAATAGCGCGTAATATCAGGATGTGTTACAGTGATATTTTCACCTTTCTCTATCTGCGCCTTGAACTTTGGTATCACACTGCCGCTACTGCCTAGAACATTACCAAAACGAACTGCTACGATATCTGTTCCAAACCCATTGGAGTTTTGCGCATAAAGCTCACAAATACGTTTTGTTGCCCCCATAACATTTGTTGGTCGTACCGCTTTATCAGTGGATATCATAACAAATTTTTTAACCTTGTATTGTATAGAAAGGTCGATGATATTTTGTGTGCCTACAACATTATTGAGAATCGCTTCAGAGATATTTGCTTCAACAAGCGGAACATGTTTGTAGGCAGCAGCATGGATAACTATCTCTGGATCATGTGTTTTAAATGTTTGCTCAAGAAGCTCTTTGTCAACAATGTTTTGCATCACCAAAACTGTTGGAATTTTTTTTATCTCTTCACTGATTGCATAAAGATTATATTCACTATGATCAAGCATGATAAGTTTCTTGGCACCAAATTTTTCACATTGACGGCAAATCTCACTTCCAATACTCCCGCCTGCCCCACTAATGAGAATCGTTTTATCTTTGATAAACGCAGAAATTTTTGTTTTGTCCAAGTCCTGTGGATGGCGTGCTAAAAGATCTTCTACTGAAATATCATGGATGCTCGCTCCATAATCCCCATAATCACTTGCAACTTTTATCGTTGTAATAGAGAGTTCATGTAATTTTTGATAAACCGATGCTATCTCCATAGAAACATCAACAATGGCAGCTTCACACTGAATATTTAGATGCTTAAACTCTTCAAAAGAGAAAACATCTACACCATTAATTTTCATATTTTTATATCGATCATTGATGATAGCTACAGGGTAATAATCACTCTCTTTTGTGTTAATCGTTCTTAAAATCGTATTTGCCTTGTCTATACTCGCGATGATGATAGTGCTTTTCCCATCAACGTTCATCTTGTATGTTTCAAGATAGAGTCGTTTGCTTATTCTCAGTGTAAGGATAAGAAACAAAGAGATAAAAAACTCTATCGCGATAATCGACCTAGGAATAGTAAAATCAGAACTACGAAGCACATAAGTGAAAACGACCAAAAGCAAAGTCGAAAAAGTCATCACCGAAACTAAACTCGTAGTATCCCTAAAGCCAAAATGTCTCCAGCTGATATCATAAACGCGGTAATAATAAAAGAGCGAAATCCGCACTAATACCAAGATAACTATAGAAGCGAAAATAGAGTCGTTATATATCGTCGGTATATGAAAATCAAAACGCAGGTTAAACGCAATAAAAACGGCAAAAACAATGATGGAAATATCAAAGAGTATAAAAAAAATCTTTCTTTTGAACTCTGAGGGTTGTAAAATCATAAAAATCCTTTTTGTCTGTCCACATATTTCGCACAAAAATAAAGCAAGCACAAGGCTATAAAAAACGCAATAAAAACATTACTTATAAAATATACTATTACAAATAATAAAATATTAATTAAAATAGAAAAGAGAACAACTTTGTCGTGTCCCCAACCGCTTTGAGTGAGCCTTTGGTAGGCATGTTTTTTATGCGCTTGACTTAATTTTTCTTTATTTTTAAATCTTCTGTAAAGCGTCAAAGTCGCATCAAACCAAAAAAGTCCAAAAAGTATTATCCAAACCCAAAGATTTGAACTCTCTGCATTTGCATAGTAAATGGTAAATACGGCTACATTATACCCCAAAAGCGTACTTCCCACATCACCCATAAAGATTTTTGCTCTATGCCAATTCCAGAGTAAAAAACCAAGAACCGCTGCGGCTAAAACTAAAAAATGGCTCTCTCCAAAGAGTATAAACGCAGCTATGCTTAAAAAAATCGCTTCACTCCCCGCATAGCCGTCAATCCCGTCTAAAAAGTTATACAGATTTATAAACCAAAGTATCATAAAAAAAGCAAAAATATTTGTAATGATTTGGTTTTCAATAACAAAAAACACAAAATCAATCTTCTCTAAACCACCTAAAAAATACAAGCCCATAAACGCAACAATAGCCTGCGTTATGAGCCGTATTTTTGGACTGAGCTCAAACAAATCGTCCAAATAGGAAACGCAGGAGAGCACAATTCCCATCATGAGCGCCATATACAAAGAAGTATTGATATCGTTGTTGTAGTACAAATATGATAGTCCCAAAAACCAAGTAAACGCAATGGCAAGCCCTCCTCCATGAGGTGTTGGTGCTGTGTGGGAGCTTCTTTCATTCACCTCAGCAAGCAGTGATTTTTTGAGAGCATAATTTTTTATGAAGTATGTTAAAGAGAATGAAATGAAAAATAAGACTACATATATCACTCAATTTCTCCCTGAATCATCTCGTGCATTCCCTCTTCTGGCATATATCTATTCTTAAAATTTAAAATGTCTTTTGTGAAGCTATTGTCTATTTCAAGATTTTCATACAATTTTTTATGCAAAGACGGCTTTATATATTTCAATAAAGTCTCAAAAAGTGGCACCTTGATAAGAGTGACTTTTTTTTCTAAATTTTGCGTAATAAGCTCAATCAATCTAGTCGTACTGAGCGGCTTGTCATCTGAAGCTAAAAATATCCCGCTTTTCTTTTTTTCGACAAGTACATCTATCAACTGACAAAGATTTTTTATGTAAACAAAACTTCGCTTATTAGTAATTTGTCCAAAAGGCAAGAGAGACATTTTTTTGACTAAATTTATCAACGCAGCAATATTTCCAGGCGCTTCTTTTCCATAAACCATCGGTGCTCGTACTATGCAAACGATAAATTTTTCATCTTCTAACTTTTGAAGTTCCTGTTCTGCTTTTAGTTTACTTTTACCATAAAATGTCGTTGGATTGCAGGGCGTATCTTCTTTTAATAAACTGTAACCTTCACCGTAAACCGCAATACTACTCATAAAAACAAACTGCTTCACACCGCAAGCTTTTGCCGCTTTAGCCAAACGCAGCGGATACTCTGCGTTTATTTCATAATATTTTTCATACGAGTATTCTATCTTTTGATGCACTAAAGCAGCGCAGTGAAGTATCGTTTCTATACCTTCAAAATTTATACTCTCAAGAGTGTTGATTTGTAGGGAAAATTGCACAAACTCATATTTATTTTTATATTGCATAACAAAATTTTTTCCTACATATCCACTGCTTCCTGTAAGTAAAATTTTCATAAAATCATCTTTTTGTAATACTCAAGATATAAATGTTTGTTGTTTTGTAAATTAAATTTTTTATCAAATAATTTTTTTGAATTTTTTGATAAAAATTCGAGATTTTCTATACAGTTTAAAATTGCTTTTTCAATAGCGGCACCATTGTTTTTAACTAAAAATCCATTTTCATCTATGAGTTCAGAGCAACCCCCTACATCACTTAAAACTAGGGGCAACCCACAACTCATAGCTTCTAGGGCCGATAATGGCAAACCTTCACTGTCTGAAATTAAAGCGAATATATCGTATTGACTAAAGTCATGAAAATTATCAACTTCACCATGAAAAATTGTATTCGCATGTTTAAGTAAACTTAACTCTTCTCTCAATGGTCCATCCCCAACAATATGCAATTCAATATCGAGATGTTCAAGAGCATCTATGAGTAAATCAACTCTTTTTGGAGGCGTTAATCTAGCAACCGTTAAAACTTTCAATTTCAAATTTCTTGATTTAGCTGTACTTTGCATAGGAAATATACTGTTTGGAAGTAATTTTAATTTATTCTCTTTAATTTTAAGAATATTTTTTGCATTATCATAATCATTTTTTGAAACGCAAAGAATTGAATCGCTTATTTTGGAGAGTTGCTTCTCAATAAACATATACAAAAATTTCAACTTACCTCCATTATATATCGAAGACCAGCCATGCGTAACATAGACTACTTTTACATCTCTATAAAAAAGCTTTGCCAATCTTGCATATATTCCTGCATTAGCAGAACTTGCGACAATAATGTCAATTTTGTTGATTTTGATATATTTTACGAATCGCATAAGATAGGTTATACAAAAGCGTTTATAGATACGCGCATCTATAAAAGAATTTTCAACCGAGGTATTTTGAACCAACCATCCATCTTCACCGGTTCCTAAATAACATTTAAATGCATCAGAACAAACTTCAATTTGCTCTTTTGTCCATTTTTGAGCGCCACCATTAATAGACTTTGTTACCAAAAAAAGTATCTTTTTCATTTGAAAAATGCTTTTAAAATATAAACTATACATCCAAAAAAAGATTTAATAGACTTTTGCGATATTGCTTCTCTTAAAAAATAGCCCGCTATTTCAGCATGAGCATAGCTATTTCCCTTAGCCTGTGTTGTATGTATTCTATATCTTGTCAAATTTTCTTGAATATTATAAAACTTGATTGACTTATCTCGCATCAACCGAATCCATAAATCATAATCTTCACTCATCTTTCCATTTAAATACCCGCCAACATTTAAAATTGTTTCTTTCTTATACATGACGGACGGATGTGCGATAACACTTTTATAATAAATTTTCTTTCTTATCTTTTCATCTGTTTTTGGGTAATTTTTAAAGCTAATCGTTTTTGATTCTTCATTCATATACTCTAAATTTGTCCCAACAACATCATAATTATGTTTTTCAATACACTCCACTTGCTTTTCAAATCTATCACTCAATGCAATGTCATCCGCATCAATACGCGCTATATACTCTCCAGAGGATTGCAAAAGAGCATAATTAAGATTAAAATTAAGCTGGCAGATATTTGTTTCGAATATCCTGATTCTAACATCATCAAAGCTTTTTAAAATTGCTATTGTCTCATCGCATGAGCAGTTCACAACAGCAATGATTTCAAAATTTTTATAACTCTGATTTAAAACACTTTCTATCGTCTCTTTTATATATTTCTGACCATTATAAATCGCGATAATTACAGAAATTTTTACCCCATCAGCCATTTACTGAACCAACCCTATTTTTTGTATCAAATTTTGAACTATTTTTTGCCAATTATACTCTTCTTCCATCGACGCTACACCTTCTAAAACTACCCGATTATAATACTCTTCATTTTTCAAAATATTATCTATACTTAAAGCCATTTCGGCTCTATTATCGACACTCACGCCGCCATGAAGAGTTTCTACATTACCTACTTTAGTGCAAATATACGGGATACCCTTTGCCATCGCTTCTAAAATAACCATCGGAAAGACTTCAAGTTTACTAGAATGCAGGAACAGAGTAGCATTTTGCAAGTATTTGAGAGTCTCTTCTCTTGAAACATCGAGTAAAAATTCCACCTCTTTAAATCCATATTCTTTATCAAACTTCATTTTTAAAGATTTTAGATAATTCAAATAATCTTTTAAAACAGAGCTTCCTATCAAAATTAGTTTTAGTTTTGTTTTTGAAATATAAAAAGCCTCCAATAAAAACTCCTGATTCTTCATAGGAAAATAGTTAGAAATGTTGAGCAGATACCCATTATTATCTCTGTGTTTTCGCTTATCGCGGATAAACTCTC
>MIBW01000071.1:10691-12905 GCA_001829625.1 Sulfurimonas sp. GWF2_37_8
AGAAAACTGCTCAATTTTATATCGCTTGAGATAGGGTGTTTCGACTGTGTTTTCATGCAGCAAAAAAATGTGAGCATACTCTTTAAGATAAATGTGAAGTGTTTGATAATAAAACTTCGATTTTATATACGCCCAAGGATTTTTAGTTTTGTAAGACAAAAGAGAGAAACCATGAGAGTGGAGAAATTTTTTTCCCTTAATTTGAGGTAGATATTTGAGTATCAAATCTGTCGTCCAAGTCTGAACACACTCATTTATAATGATATCAAAATCACTTTGCAACATAAAATCTATATATTTTTGTGTCTCACCTCTATAATAATTTCCAAAACCGCCGTTGACTTTAAACTCTATAATCTTCACACCATTGTGTTCTAAAACTGTTCGGTTTAAAAAACCTGTCGCAACTGAAATATCATATCCTAGAGAAGCTAACTCCTCAGCAATTGATGTCACAACAGTCGAAACACCTGATTGCACCGGATAATATTGCTCGGTTGTTATCAAGATTCTCATTTTCTAATTCCTATACGATGTAGAAATAAGACAAGAGTATATTTAAAGCGATTCTTCATGGCGATGAGCGATAAAAAACTCCATTTTGAGTAGATTGCTATTAATGAAGTGTAAGTTCTTTGAATATTACTGCTGTTATTTGACTCATGGATATAGTATTTACTCAAAGGTTTTTCTATATAGGTCAAAGGATGTTTTTGCGCAATCTTCAGCCATAAATCATAATCTTCGACAAACTTAATTTTTAATGCTTCATCAAAATAGGCAGCTGATTCTAAAACAGTTTTCTTGACACATACCGTTGATGCAACTATAAAATTATTTTCCAGTAAACTTTGAAAACTCTTACCATATCGCATTTGTTCTTTGCATGAAAAAAGAGTAGAACTTTTTGTTTTTTCATTGAAATACTCGGCATCACTAAAAAGAAACACTCCACCATTTTGAGATACGGTGTAATATTCCAAGAGCTTCTGAGGCATAAATTCATCATCGGCATCCAAAAAACAGAGATACTCACCATTTGCTTCTTTAATTCCCAGATTTCTTGCACTCGCTGGACCACCATTTATCTTATAAAAATAGTGTATCTTTTTGCAGAGACTCTCTTGAATCTTCACTTGTGTCCCATCTGTTGAGCCATCATCAACAATAATGACTTCAAAATCGGTAAAAGTTTGACTTTTAATACTCTCAATGGCTCTGAGTAACTTTTCATACGAATTAAATGTCGGAATGATGATTGAAAAGTAAGGTTTTAACATCATATTCTTCGCCAGTTTGTCGGTATTAAATCATCCGTGTTGATAGAAGAATCACCGAACCATTTTTTCGGTGCGATTACAATCTTTTGTTCGTAATTGTTTAAATATGCACCCCACCAACTAAAACTACTATTGGCAATAATATTATGTTTGCATAAATGCATAAGGTAAATATCTTCAAAAGGTTTGTTTTCTGCTCTGTTTTCGACATAAACTACGTTTAGACTGACTTCTAAATGCTCCTTTACCCAAGCGATATCATCTGAAAAGATATATAGAACTGGACTTTGTACTTCTTGGATAATCTGTCCAATCGCTTGATAATAGTAATCAAGCGGACTGACTCCATGATAATCTGTTGCATTTTTGTTTGTGACATAATCTCCACGCCTTACATGTAAGCTTACTGCATTGCAAGATTGTATCTCTTGGCTCAATGCAAGATTATTTTCTTCAAGTTTATACTTACCCAAAAAATCATCTTTTATTTGACTCTGATAGGATTCAAAATATCGATAGCTTTGCCAATATCCCTCAAAATAGGTATTATCACTACATAGTTGTGTGGATGGGTCATAGTGGTAGAATTTTTCAAGAAAATATGATTTATTCTCTAATAGGTTCATCTTTTTGAGGATACGAGAAACTCTTTTAGAAAGAAGTGCTTGCAAACCTTTTATCTTTTTTATCTCATCTTTTGTTGCAAATTGTGCCGCTAATCCGAAACACTCTAGCTCATAGTGACGAGGAGTTTCTTGCTCTAAAATAGTATCAAACCAACTGATATCAAACTTTAACTCTGTTTTTAAAAATAAGGACATTGCCCGTCCAAATGCATACTGAAGCATCTGATTACCTAACCCTCCATTGAGTTTAACGATTATCATATTGTTCTCTCCCTCTTTTGAATAAAAAACTCAACTTTCGCACATAG
>MIBW01000072.1:0-3060 GCA_001829625.1 Sulfurimonas sp. GWF2_37_8
TTATGCTTACGGTTCAGTATATTCAGACGCTGCTAACCCAAGCCCGATTGCATTTACAAACGTAACAATCGGCGGAACATTTGCAGGAACTCAATTCGTAAACAAAAATGGAGATGCAACTTTCTCTGCTGATGAAATCGAAGCGATTTATAACGCCCAAGATGTATTACCACAAGAAACACTAAGCGGTGACATCACGTCAGACATGACACTTACAGCAGATAAAATCTGGATACTTGATGGTTTAGTAGCAGTGAAAAACGGCGCTGTTTTAACAATCGAAGCAGGTACAACTATCGCAGGTAAAGAAGGTACAGGTGAGAACACAAGTTATATGATTGTTGACAAAGGTTCAAAAATCATGGCTGAGGGAACTGAAGCTAATCCAATTATCTTTACTTCTAAAACAGCAGTTGACGGCGGAACACCGGCAGTAGGACAATGGGGTGGTTTAACTATCCTAGGAAACGCAGCAAACGCACAAGTAAACGCTTATGAAGTAAACAGTGCGTTTACAGCGGGAACAAGTGACCTTGCAGATAACTCAGGTATCTTAAAATATGTGAAAATCCTTAACTCAGGTATCACAATGGAACAAGATAAAGAGATTAACGGTCTTTCACTTATCGGTGTTGGTTCAGGAACTCTTATAGATAACATAACTGTTGACCTTTCAGATGATGACGGTATCGAAGCATGGGGTGGTACTGTAAATATGTCAAACCTTACACTTACAAGATGTACGGATGACTACTTTGATGTTGATGACGGCTTCTCAGGAACTGTTACAAACCTTAACATTACAACAACTACTGGAAACGCAGCAATGGAGATGTCAGGAACAACTGTACCTACATTTAATGGCGTAAACATTGTAATGAACGGTTCAGCGAAAGAGGGCGGTATGTACTTCAAAGGTGAAGGTATCGGTGGAAGTTTCACTAACGTAACACTTACAAATAACTTAGCAAATGCATATACATACGGTTCAGTTTACTCAGACGCTGCTAACCCAAGCCCGATTGCATTTACAAACGTAACAATCGGCGGAACATTTGCAGGAACTCAATTCGTGAACAAAGCTGGAGATGCAACTTTCTCTGCTGATGAGATTGAAGTTATCTACAACGCTCAAAAATAGTAATATCAGGGATAGAGTTTTGGCTCTATCTCTTTTGTGTCTTTTTTTCTTCTTTTCCCTCTTTCTATTCTTTATGTCACTAATTTGTCACTAAAAAGTAACTTTACCGTAATTCCTTTTTTCTACACTTGCACATCTTAAACTCTATGGGGAAACCATGTCTAAAATAACTCTTAGCATAACTCTAAGCCTACTGCTAGGTGCAACAGCAGTTCTGGCAAATTCAGACAATATGGCTGAATCGTTAATGAAACTTCGCTCTCAGGTAGAACAGCTTGATAGCTCAATCAGTGAGGAAAAAGAGAGCCACAAAGCTACAATGCAATCACTTTTGAGACAAAAAGATGATTTAGAATCCGTTGTAGCGCGTGAGGACCTTAAAATAAAACAGCTCGAAGCGGAGCTTGCAAAAGTCAAACAGGAGATAACAGATGGAAGTAAAAATTCCGACGGACTCAAACCTTTACTACTGAGTGCTCTTGATCTTTTAGAAGCTAACATCCAAAGCTCTCTTCCTTTTAAAACGCAGGAGAGAGTAGCAGATATAACGCAAATAAAAGAGCAGATTTTAAATGATCTTATCACACCTCAAAAAGGCTTAGCACTCACGTGGAATGCCTACAGTGACGCAATACGAATGACAAAAGAAAACGGTCTTTTTAAACAAACTATCAAGATAGGCAATGAAGAGAAACTAGCAGAAATCGCACGCATCGGAACAATGATGATGTACTTCAAAACGCCAGACAATAAAGTGGGCTATGCAAGCAAAGATACCAAAGGCTGGTACTATAAAGAGGCACTCTCTACAGAAGAAAAAGAGCAGATTCTTTCTCTTTTTGATGCCTTCAAAAAACAGATCCGTACAGGATACTTTAACCTGCCAAATGCCATCACAATGGGAGAAAACAAATAATGAAATACCTACTGTCACTACTTTTAATCCTCAGCGTAAGCCTTTTTGGAGCTTCTGACACTGAATTAGAACGCGCTTATGCAAAAGAGTTTGCTTATTTAAAAGCACAAAAAGATATGTTGCAAACGCGTCTTGGCTCACTACAAAGTACACAAAACGCAAAACTTTCACAAGCAAAAGCAGACCTTGAAAAACTTCAAGCCACTGTTCTTCAAAAGAACACTTTAAGTGAAAAACTTGAAAATGACCTCTATCGTGTACAGCAAAATGCTTCAAATCTTACAGACGATGTTGCTATTATCGACTCTGTTATGATGCAAGCAAAAAGTTCACTTGAAACTTATAATATAACTATTGATGAAGATAAAAACCACTACCAAGATGCTTTACAAAATGTATTTATACAAAGTGAAAAGCTTATCAAAGACCTTAGTACAACACGCGTAACAAACGGTTCTTTTTATAATGAAGACGGAAGTAAAGAAAATGGGAAACTTGTAAAAGTCGGCAATATTGCGACTTACGGTGTTTCATCTAGTATATCTGCGGCACTTGTTCCTGCCGGTGATGGCAATTTGAAAGTTTGGAATGCACATGAAGCTGCTGCTTCTGCAAACGCGCTCAAAAACATGAACTTCTCAGAACCTCTTAACATTTTTATCTATGAGAACCCTACTTTAGAGATTGAAAATGTCAAAGAACAGACACTGATTGAAGTGATAGATTCTGCTGGTATTATCGGATGGATTATTGTTGTTCTTGGCATTGTAGGGCTTCTTTTGGCACTGTTTCGCACACTCTTTTTATCAAGTGCAAGTTCTTCTACGTCTGACCTTGCGAAAGAGGCACTTAGCCAACTTCTCACAAAAGGAGTTGATGGTGCTTTAGAATTCTTACAAAACAAAAAAGGCTCAACAGCTCGCGTTCTAAAGGCGACTATCCGAAATCTCGATAGAGACCGTGAACATATTGAAGATATCGTAGCTGAGTCTATTTTACACGA
>MIBW01000072.1:3173-12685 GCA_001829625.1 Sulfurimonas sp. GWF2_37_8
CAGAGTTTGGAACGGGTGATCCGAAACTACTTTCAGGCGGTATCGCTATAGCGCTTGTTACAACGGAACTTGGGCTTATCGTAGCTATTCCTATCCTTATGATAGGAAATATACTTGGCGGTTGGGCTGAGAGAGTCAAAGATAGTATGGAACACTCTGCTCTTCACCTTATCAACGAGTACAACAAACAGAAGTAAAAGATGGAAGCATTCACACATTTTACGGAGTATATGCAAAACGGTGGTTATGTCATGTGGCCGCTTGCACTTTTAGTGCTAGTGCTTTGGTATGCCATTGGTTTTCGTTTTCACACACTCAAACGTGGCTCAAACGCCAATGTAAGAAATATCGTGCGTAAGTTTGAAAGCGGGAAAAAGACTCTGCCAAAAGGGATGATAGATGGTGCCATCGTTGAAGCACTTGCTATCGTAGCTATCCATGGCCGCGTTTCATCAAGTAGAAAGTACCTCGATGATGCTTTTAATAAATACAAGCGTGAGATTACACAGTTTGAGACTATCATCAGAACGATCGTAGCTGCGGCACCACTTATCGGTTTGCTTGGTACGGTTATAGGGATGATAGAAACTTTTGACTCTCTTGCAAGTGCCTCTTTGTTTTCACAAAGCGGAGGTATAGCAGGTGGTGTATCGCAAGCACTTTTTACGACACAATTTGGGCTCGTTGTTGCCGTTCCTGGTCTTATTATCGGAAAGATACTCGATAAAAAAGCTAGCACAATGGAACTTGAGCTTGAACAAATCAAAGATATTTTATGTTCAGAGGGAGTTTAGATGCGTTTTAGACCAAAAAAATCGCAAGAGAGTGGCGTGGACATGTCACCACTTATCGATATTGTTTTTATCCTATTGATATTTTTTATGGTGAGTTCTACATTTGTTAAAGATATGAAATTAGATCTTAACCGTCCTGGAGCTTCTTCTGCTCAAAAAGCATCTAGTAAAGTTATCCGTGTTTATATAGATAATGCGGGTGAGACTTATATTGATGGACAAAGTGTAAAGACCTGGGCGATTCAGGGCAAACTCAGAGATATGCTTCGCGCCTCTACTGAAAAATCGGTCTTAGTTGTTGCGGACGAGACTATCGCTGTTGAAAAACTCATCGATGTTGTTGATCAGTGTCGCTTAAGCGGCGCTCAAGACGTGGCAGTAGCAACTGAAAAAGAAGTAGGTTGATGTGAAAAAGTTACAAAACCATCTCAAAGCATTTCTCTGGATGCTTTTTGGTCTCTTTTTTGTCTTCTATATCGTTGTGCTTATGAACAGCGAAAGCACGCCACATGACCAAGAGAAGAAAAAAGAGAGTACAAGTTTTGAGATAGCCAAGGTCAACAAACCAAAGCCTGAACCAAAACCAAAACCAAAGCCGAAAAACGAACAAACCAAAGCGAAAAAAAGTGATATCGCACCGAGTCTCTCCTCATCTTTGAGTGGTATAGACACAGGACTTGATGCTTTTATGAGCAGCGATATGAAGATGGAAGAGTCTCTTCTGGGAGACGTGAGCAAAGATGTGATCATGAGCGAAGATTCTGTAGATGAAGCGCCAAAACCGACACACAGAGCCGCAATGGAATACCCTGGTAAAGCAAGAAAATCAGGTATCACGGGTTATGTACTCGTAAACCTGCTTGTCAACCAAGACGGCAGCGTAGCCAATGTAAAAGTTTTAGAATCAGAACCTGCAGGTGTTTTTGATGCGGTTGCTGTAGCAGGTGTCAAAGAGTGGAAGTTTAAACCCGCTCAGTACAAAGGTCAAGCAGTAAAAGTTTGGGCAAAACAAAAAATCAGTTTTAATCTTCAATAAGGAAACAGGATGAAAAATATATTTATACTCGTACTTCTTTTATCGCTGAATCTTTATGCAGGAGAGAAGAAAAATAGCGCTGATGAGATAGACCATATCGCTCTGGCAACTATCCTCCTCAAAGACGGGCATAGTGACCGTGCAAATGAAGAGCTCAAACAGGTCAATCTTACAGATAAAAAAGTTGATTTTGTAAAATATTATACACTCAAAGGTTTGATACTAACAAACCAAAGCGCACATGAAGAGGCAAATAAAGCATTTCAAGAAGCTCTAAACGCAGGACAAAATGACAAATCTCTTTATCTCTATATGGCGCAAAACAGCTTCAAACTCGAACGCTATGAAGAGACACTTACAGCTATCCAAAACGCAGGAGTTATCGCAGAAACAAAAGCTTCTATCTACGCACTCAAAGCAGAAGCAAACTACAGACTTGGAAATAAAGATGAAGCACTTGCCATTCTTCAAACTGCTCTGAAAAAATTTCCTGATGCGTATGAGTGCTATAAGCAGCGTTTTAACTATTTTGTCACAGAAAAACTCTACCAAAGTGCGCTTAAGGATGCAGAGGTGTATCTTAAAAATGCAACTCCAAATGAAAAAACATCTCTTGCATTTATAGCGACACTTAGAAAAAGCGGTGAAGTCGATAAAGCAATCATCCTTGCAGAAAAAGCAAATTTGCAGTTTGAAGAGAGTGCAAACATCACTGTTTTACTCGCACACCTCTATCTGGACAAAGGGATGATACAAGCTGCAGCAAATCTTTTTGATCAAGCCTCGATAGAAGATGCAAAATACACACAAGAAGCTGCAGAGATGATGCGAAGAGCCAAAGAGTTTAGTAACGCACTTTACAAAAACTCTCAACTTCTTGAGACCAAAGAAAAACTCAAACAGCGTATCGCAATCTATCTTGAGTTTGAAGATTATGAAAGAGTCATCGCTAGTCAAAAAGCTCTCTATAGATCTGGTCTTATCGAAGATGAAAACATTCGTTACGCTTTGGCGTATGCCTATTATAAAGCGGGTGATTTTGACTCAAGTGAGAACGAACTCAAAAGATTGAGTAAAGCAGATTTATTTCAAAAAGCAACGGAGATAAGAAAGAATATGCAAAAATGTATCGCTAACCATTGGGAGTGTGAATTATGAAAAAAGTTTTATTATTCATTGCTCTGACTATCTCTTTGTTCGCCGCGTCCACGGGTGAGCTCTCTTTGTTTATTCTTAAAGAAGGCAAACCACTTGCAAAACAGAAACTTATCCTCTACAAGCAAGATGTTTCTTTGAGCGCAAACGCTGCGTTTAGCAAACATGCAGAGTTTGTAACAGATGCGGATGGAAGCCTCTCTGCACCTTTACCTGCAGGTTCGTATCAAGTGCAGGTTCTCACACAAGATAGCGGCAAAATAGAAGCTTTTGTCAAAAAACATTTTGTTATAGAAGAAAATAAAGAGTCTCAAATCATCATCTCTCTCAAAAAAAACAATGAACTCTCTTTTGATGATAGAGAGTCTCCAGCCGCAGTAGCGGGAGTGGCAGCGACAACAGTTGCAGCGACGCAGGAAAAAGGGGATATACAACTATCACTAGTCTCTACAGAGACACAAAAACCGATTGCTGATGCAAGAATTTTTGTCAAAGGCTTGAGTGTTGATGCCGCAACAGATGCAAAAGGAAATGTTCTGCTTCACCTCCCTGTAGGTGAACAAACGCTCTCCATCATTCACAGTGAATTTAGCTCTCAAAGTATAAAAGTTATCGTTGATGCAAAAGGTGCCAGTACAAAATTTGTAGAACTTAGCCCTGCTTCTATGGAGCTTGATGAGTTTATCGTGCTTGCACCTCAAGTTGAGGGAAGTGTCGCTTCTGTCATGGCAGAGGAAAAAAATTCTAATTCGATTGCTAGTTTTGTTGGAAGTGAGCAGATGAGCAAACAAGGTGATTCCAACGCTGCTGCTGCACTACAAAGAGTTACTGGTGTTACTTTAGTTGGAGGAAAAAGTATTTATGTAAGAGGTTTAGGAGATAGATATTCAAATATAGAATTAAACTCGATGCCGATTCCATCACCAAATCCACTTAAAAGAGTTGTACCTTTAGATATCTTTCCATCGAGTGTTATTGAATCGATGAAAGTTCAAAAGAGCGCAACAGCCGATGTACCAAGTAGTTTTGGCGGTGGATATGTTGATATAAGAACTAAAAGTAAATCAGATGAAGATATGTTTAAAGTCACCATCGAACTCAAAGCGAATGACCAAACAGGTAAGGAAGTAAATACTTATGAAGGTTCACAGAGCGATTATTTAGGTTTTGATGATGGATACAGAGAGATTCCTGCAACTATTCTTGCAAATTCGCAAATTATTGTTGGAGAGAGACCAAAGTCATTTACCACTGACTATTTTACAAAAGAAGAACTTTCGTCTTTTACGCAACAGATGGCTAGCGGTAGAGATTACTCAGTCACGCAAGAAAGTCTTCCAGTGGGTGCTAAAATGACACTTGAGGGTGGTAAAACTATAGAAATAGACGATGAACAAGAAATTTCGGTGTTTGCAAACTATAGTTATGACCAAGATCATAAATACAGAGAAGAAAAATATAATAGCTACGAGATGAATACGGTTACTGAAAAACTCTATAGCGACCCAAAACAATATGGAGATATTTATAGAACAAGCAACCAATATACACACTCAGGAATCTTTAATATTGCCTATGATTATGAAGATAGCTTTAACATTAAATATACAAAACTTTATACGCATAATGCTGACAAAACAACAAGGGTTGTAGATGGAGTTATGGGTTCAAATGATGAGTACATGACAAAATATTATTTAGATTGGGAAGAAAGAACACTCGATGTAGATCAGATTAACGGTGTAGTGCACTATCCTTTAATGGGTCAGAGATCTGATCTCTCTTTTGGAGCTGAACAAGCTGTAGCAAAGCTTTATCAGCCAAATAATTATGAATATACCTATCTCAATGAGGGTGAGCCTTTTTTGAATAACAGTATCACCAATAATCTCTCTAAAAGATTAGAGTCAAATGATGATCTCAATGCATTTTACATCAAAAATAAGTTTAATTTTGATCTAATAAATGAAGAGGAATATTTGGATATAGGGTATTCACAAAACTCAAAAACAAGAGAATCAAGACAAAGCAAATACTATTTGAGAAAAATAGGAGGAAGCTCTATTGTTGATGATACGCTTCTTGTAGGTCCTATAGAAAATATTTATGATGAATATGTGCGAGCAGATATTAATTACGACGATAGAGCATTTCTTGTCAGTTCTCTCTTTAAAGCAGCAGACCATTTTGACGCAGAAGTAGATGAATCTGCAATGTATGCAAATCTTTTTCTTAAACCACTTGAAAATCTTGAATTTTTAATAGGTACAAGAAAAGTTGATTTTAAACAAACTGTTTATCAGTATGCTACGGATAGCTCCAATCCAGACATGACTCAAAGAAGATTAATTCAACGTTTTGCAGAAGAGTTAAGCATAGACGATTTATACCCAAGCATGAGTATAAAATACAAACTTGATGAAAGTAATCATGTAGATTTAGCCTATTCAAAAACATATATTGTTCCAGATTTAAGAGAATTTACAAGTGGCGAATATTTTCACCCTTATGAAGTAGCGACTATTGTAGGCAACCCTAATCTTGTCAATACAAACATTACGAATTATGATTTGAAATATAGCCACTACTTTTCAAATACAGAGAATATCTCATTTGGTATTTTTTATAAGTACCTTGATAAACCTATAGAGGATGTCATGATTCCATCAAGTTCATTGCCAATTTATTCATTTGACAACTCAGATAATGCTGTTTTGCAAGGTTTTGAAGTTGATGGAAGAAAAAATTTCGATTTTCTTATAGAAGATTTGGAAGATTTTTATCTTGCAGGAAATTTTTCATACACTGATGCAGAAGTTACACTTAAAGAAGAACAGCTTGCAATTTATAGTACCGACAAACGCCAACTTCAAGGCTTGTCAAAAACTGTAATAAATCTTGCTCTCGGATATGATAATGATGGACGATCTCTAGTTCTTGCTTACAATAAAATGGGTGAACGAATTAGAAAATTAGGAATGATTGATGATGGTATCAAATTTCCTGATTACTATGAAACACCGCCTTCACTTTTAGACTTTGTTTGGATAGAAAAGTTTGGAGATTCTTTTTCTATAAGAGCTAAGATAGGCAATATTCTCAATGAAAAAACTGTATGGACACAAGGTGATAATATAACAAATGAATACAAAGAAAGTATTACATATAGTCTTTCTGGAAGTTATATATTCTAAATATATCCAATCTTACTCCCTTGATTTCGCCTGATTCGAGGGCATTTTTTTAAGCTACAAAATAGTTACAAAATCAAGCCCTTTGGGGCTTGGCTGTAACCACAATGAAATACAAACACCTTACAATACTTGCAAACATAACTTAGAGGGAGACTCTATGAAAGAACATATACTTGTTGTAGAAGATAACAGTGACATCCTAGAACTTCTCGAGTACAACCTTATAGCTGCGGGCTATGATACCATTGGGTTTTTAAATACAAAAAATGTAAGACAGGTTTTAAGCGAAGAAAAAATCGACCTTATTATCATGGACAGATCTCTTCCAGATATTGAAGGAACTCTTTTTATTGAAATGCTTAGAAGTAAAAACATCAATACTCCCGTCATCTTTTTATCAGCCAAAAATAGTCTCAATGACATTAAAGAAGGATTTCTTAAAGGTGCGGACGACTACATCACTAAACCTTTCGATATCGAAGAGCTGCTACTTCGTATCAAAGCCGTACTCAAACGCTATAACCAGCATACAAAAGAGGTACTTGATATATTAGAGTACAAAGATATGCGTTTAGACTTAAATCTTCATGCGGTAAATATAGGCGATATAAGTGTAGATCTCACAAAACTTGAAACTTCTCTTTTGGAAGTGATGATACATCATAGAGGTAAGGTTCTCGATAGGGATTTTTTATTAAAAAAGATATGGAAAGATCCAGACAATATCCACGAAAAAACAGTGAATGTCGCCATCAAAAGACTCAAAGAGAAGATAGACCCGACAAGAACTAAAGAGTATATACGCACCATTCGCGGTGTAGGATATCTTCTACCATAAAATTTTAAGTGAGAGAAATGAATGTGGATGTGTGTTTGTTATTTGAGTTGCTATGCTCGTTTGAGGACAGAGCATAGCTGTAGAATTATTACCACTTAACTTCTGTAGTTAGCATGTAAACATCTTTGGATTGTCCAGTGTCACCACCAAGAGCATTCTCTTCATTGATAAATTTTCCTGAGCCAATGAAACTTACATTCTTACTGTATTTGTATGCTAAAGCGGCGATGATTTTATCTCCATCTGCTTTAACAGAAGTATTACCAGTGACTGCTGCTACTTCATCAATTTTATAATTATCGTAACGTCCAACAACTGTCCAATCTTTTATCGGGCGGATTTCACCGTTAATTGACCAAACATCATACTCTTTTCCCTTACCAAGTGCTGCGTTTTGTGCTTTATCTTCAGCGCTAACATACTGTGCTGCTAACAAAAACAGAGGTTGGTTGTACACGGCATGAAGACCATAAAATGTACGGTCGTATTCATTATTGTCGTCAATAGCAACTGCATCATCTTTATGATTTTTAGACACTAAACCATACGTTGAGATATGCGCATACGTAGCTTTTGTACGGTCATTTTTACCGACTTTTTTGCCATCGCCAAGAATGTGACCTGTTAAACGCCACTCTAAAGATAAATCTCCGCTGTTTTCTTGGTTTGCTGCGGCTTTGTCAGCGTGATAACCTTCACCATTAAACATACCGACTTCAGAAGTAAAAAACTCTGTTTTTGTTTTAAAGTTAAATCCAAGGTCTGCTGAATTTAGAAGGTCTACACCCGCTTCCGTTACAGTTCCTTTTTCTTCAATCATTACTTTGTTGAATGAACGGTAATGCCATGCATTATGCTCTTCATAATCAATCCAAGGACGGTGAACAATACCAACTTCGACTCCCGTAAACGGAAGCACTTCATCTAGGTAAAGATATGCGTATTTCGCATAAATATTTGCGTAAGATGTTTTTGATGCAAGCTCTTTTGTTGTATCCATTGTCACACGAAAATAATCTTTATCATTAAAAAATGCTTTTACTTGCACATAGTTACGACGCGCTTCAAAACCAGTAGATCTTCCTGCATAAGCAGCAGTATCATCTCCAATGGCAACTGTCGGGCTCACAGTATCACTTGCATCTGCATCAGCATGCGTTGTTTCTGGATTAGCAACTGTATAACCAAAATAGTGTGTACCGCTAAACTCTAACTTTACCCCTTTCATAAATACAGGAGTCTCTTTGCTCTCTAAAGCAGTACGCCCTTCACCTGGAGTTGTAAATACTTGACCATTTGCGTCAGAATATAACTTTACATCACTTGCAGATGCGTGAACTGTTCCTAATGTTAAAGCAGCTAGAGCTGATAAAACGATTTTTTTCATAGCGTTTTCCTTTGTGTATCAAACTTTTGTTTTTTGTTGAGAAAAGTATATGACAGCTTGGTTACATATTGATTACAGTTTTGTTACAAAGTTTTGCAAGAGAGCTTAACGAAAAAAAGCCCCTGCACACCAAAAGTGTACAAGGGCTTGAAAAAATGAATTGTAAATTTTAGAGAGAAAGATTACTTAATATTGGCTGCCCAATACTCTCTAATCATATTTTTTGTCTCTATCGGAAGTGGGATATATCCCAGTTTTTTTGCAGCTGCATCACCTTTAGTAAATGCGTAATCAAAAAATGTAATCACTTTCTTATTATCTTCAAGTTTCTCTTGTGGTAATAGAATAAAAGTAGCCGCTACAATCGGATAGGAGTTGTCACCCTGTTGCAATGCTAAAACGGCATAAAAACTATTTTCTTTCGTCCAGTTTGCATATTTAGCAGCGGCTTTAAAGTTCTCTTCAGTAGCAGCTACCCATTTGCCGTTTGCTGTTTGTAGTGTTGCAGCACTGAGGTTATTTTTTTCTTTATAAGCATTTTCAATATATCCTACAGAGTTTGGTGTCTGTTTTACAAGACTTGTAACACCTTCGTTACCTTTTCCACCGATGCCAATTGGCCAACTTACCGCTTTTCCTGTACCAATACTCTCTTTCCACATTGTTGAAGCAGCTGTGAGGAAATAAGTAAAGTTATATGTTGTACCACTTCCATCAGCACGATGTACAACCACGATTTCTGCATCTGGAAGCTTGAGTGTAGGATTGTCACTTGCTATTTTTGGATCATTCCATTTTTTGATTTTTCCAGCAAAAATCTCAGCAACAACCTCATTTTTCAACTTCAAAGCCTCATCCGCTATACCAGCAATATTATGCGCTATAACAATAGAACCGATAGCCGCAGGAAATTGAAAGAGTTTTGATTCTTGAAGCTCTTTTTGTTTTACTGGCTCATCAGAAGCACCAAAGTCAACCGTTCTGCTCATGATCTGTTTCACACCGCCGCCTGAACCGATTGATTGATAGTTCACTTTGTTTTTTGTATCTTTTTGATAGTTAAAAGCCCAGTCGTAGTAGAGTGGTGCAGGGAAAGTTGCTCCAGCGC
>MIBW01000073.1:0-660 GCA_001829625.1 Sulfurimonas sp. GWF2_37_8
TCTCGATCGCCCGCAGGACCTCTTCCGCGTCCTTCCCCTTGGCCTCCACGTGGATCTTGCTCCCCTTGGTGGCGGCGAGGGTAAGCACCCCCATGATGCTCCTCCCGTCGACCACATGGCCGTCTTTGGAGATCTTCACTTCAGCGGAAAAGCGCTGCACCGTCTGGACTAACAGCGCGGCAGCCCGGGCATGCAAACCGAGTTTGTTCTTGATCTCGAGTTTCTTGACCACCTCGTCCCTTTAACGATTACTTGTCGATGTCTCTATGCTTCACGTGGATTCGAAAGCGCTCGCTGTCCAGTCTTTTATTGAGCTCTTCCACCAGGACGACGGAGCGGTGTCTCCCTCCGGTACAGCCAAGGGCTATGGTGAGGGTGCTCTTCCCCTCCCGCACGTACTGCGGCAGAATGAATTCTAGCAGGGAGTAGAAGCGGTCCAAAAAGATCGTCGTCTCTTCCCGCTTCATGACAAATTCTCTCACCTCGGGCGCCAACCCGTTTTTGCCCCTGAGCTCGTTGACAAAAAATGGGTTGGGGAGAAAGCGCACGTCGAAAATCATGTCGGTGTCGTGCGGGATTCCGTACTTATAGCCAAAGGAGGTGAGGAACAGGCTCGTCGTGTGGGGACTCAGGATCTGGCTATAGTGTTGCTCCACCTCT
>MIBW01000073.1:750-10607 GCA_001829625.1 Sulfurimonas sp. GWF2_37_8
GCACTTGCATCAAGCGGATAGATATAAACCTTATCTCCGTCCATCAAATCAAATTGTTTGGCATCTTTGTATGAAATATCAAATGTCTCCAATTTACTATTATTGGAAAATCTACTGATTTTTATGTTTTCTTTGGAAGCATTAGGTCTCATACCTCCAGCATATTCGATAAGTTTATCTAGCTTTTCATTATTTTTAAGTTCAAAGATTGCGCTATCTCCGACATATCCATCTATTCCTACAAGTTTCTCTGCTTTATTTATAACTACAATATCACCGTGTTTGAGCAAAATTCTATCCAACTCATTACCGTCAAAAAGGAGTTTATAAAAATCAATTTGTGCAATAATTTTGGAGTTGCGTTTGACGATAATCTCTCGTACAGAAGCATCCGGTTCCACACCTTTTGCTACAATTAATAAATCTTTTACTGTAGCAAATGAGGAGAGATTATAAATACCTGGATGTTTTACTTTACCTATCAAAGTCACTTGAATTGTGCTGTATTTACTCATATTAATATTAAATTCGCTTGTCGTATAGTGCGTTTTAAGACTGCTTCGTAAATACTCTTTTGCAGATTTAAAATCCATACCGCCGACTTTCGCAGGACCAACAAAGGCAAGATTGACTGTACCATCATTTTTTATCTCAAGAGAATACTCTTGGTTTTTATCTCCATAAACTTGCACGCCGATAACATCTCCAGTAGTGACAATATAATCATCAGGTGTAGGTAAAGAAGCCGAATCTATCTCGTTTTTATTTGAGAAAAATCGCATGGAGTAACGAGAAAGTTTACTCTCCTGAAGATTTTGCTGTCGCTCTTTAAAACTCACATCTTTTTGGTAAGTAAAAGGGCTAATATCTTTTTGAAAATCTCCTCCTTTAATACTCTCTGAAGCTGGCTCTTGTGCACTTGATTCATCTATAGTATTTTCTACTGTAGCTGTTTCATTACTTATTTCACTTGAAGAGGTATTTTGTGCCAATTTTTCTTTGACTTGAGCTTCTGTAATACCTTTTTCAGCCATTGCAGCTTTTGCCTGTGGCGTTTCTAAGAGTGCGGGGTTTGCTTTAACTGCCGCTTTTATCGTACTGATACTAGGTTCAGCTGACAAAAACAATGGCAGAAAAATAAAGAATATTAAAAAACGATTTATCACAATATGTACCTTTTAGTTTATTTTAGGAAATTCTATCTAAAAGTTACTTATTGCAACTTTATTATTTTATTACCATATGGATATTTGAGCAAATTTGTTATAATCGCTTTGTATATAAAATATCAAAATATGGATAAGAAAAAATGATACATTCTTTTAAAAATATTACACCAATGCTCTCACAAGGAACTTGGATAGCACCCTCTGCAGATGTTATTGGAGATGTAACTTGCGGAGAAGATTGTTCTATCTGGTTTGGCTGTGTTGTACGAGGAGATGTGCACTTTATTCGCATCGGAAACCGTGTCAATATTCAAGACCTCAGTATGGTTCATGTCACGCACTACAAAAATGCAGACAAAAGCGATGGTAATCCTACTATTATAGGAGATGATGTAACCATCGGACACCGTGTTATGCTTCATGGCTGTACGATTGAGGATGCTTGTCTTATCGGTATGAGCGCAACTATCCTTGATGGTGCTGTCATTGGAAAAGAGAGTATCGTTGGAGCGGGAGCACTTGTAACAAAAAACAAGGTTTTCCCACCGCGCTCACTTATCATGGGAAGTCCCGCAAAAGTGATTCGTGAATTATCTCAAGAAGAAGTAGCTGAACTCTATGCCTCGGCTTCACGTTATGTTGCGTTTAAAAAAGAGTATTAAAAAAATAAGTGCAGTTTTCTATACCAAACTGCTTTGACAAGATTTAGTCAGTTTTTCGAGTTCTTCTTTGAGGTTTTGGAGTTTTTTTGTAGATTTCAAAAGCCCTTCAGCGGAAGCTATAGCCATATCTTCACTATTATTGAGGTGTTTTGAGATAAGTGATTTATCTTGAAGTTCGTCTAAAATAGTGTCAAATTCATCTGTAATCTCTTCAAGTTTTAAGGCTGCATTTTGAGATTGGAGCAGTGCTTCATTAGAATAATCCATAGCGGAGTTGATTTTGTTGATAAAGCAGTTGATTGTATCACTGACTGCAACGATTTCACTCTCTGCGTTTATGCTAATTGGTTGGAGTTTTTTTCCAAACTCATCACTCACAAGTTTTTTGGAATATTCCATAAATTCATCCACATGAGCTTCTATGGTACGAAGTTGCAGCATTACATAGCTAAAAATCAATAACAAAGCCGTTGCTCCAATGTATTGAAATATTTGGATGTATTGCGTTTTTTCTTCACTGTGGAGAGTGTACATTGTTACAAGTTTATCTACATTATCAAGCAGTATCGTGTTGTTTTTATAGATGGAGGTGACGATGTATTGGAGCTGCTGTTCTTGATTTGGAACATTGTCATTGAGATGAAGTTTGAAATTTTGAATATTTTCATGAAAGTTATCCCAAAGCAGACTTACCTCTGTGAGTTGTTGTGCTATCTCTTTTGTGGGAGTTGAAGCGATACCTTTTTCTTGGTTGCCATGTTTGAGAATATTCAGAGCATGGATAAATTCATCAGTTGCTGCGTTTAGTTCATAAAAATCTTTATTTGAGCTATAGTTTATATAGAAAATATTTTTTGCTATTTTTTGTGTAAGCATTCTTTGTTTACCGACGATATTGATGAGAAGTGCGTCTTTTGCGTTTTGTTGATTGAGATAAATAGTTGTTGCGATAACCGTGAGCATAAGCACTATAAGCAGTGCGCCCCAAATTTTTATTTTAGAACTTATTTTGTTGGAAGTGAACACTTATTCTCCTTTGTAGATGGCTTGAAGCGCATTTTTGTCTAAGATAACAACATTAGAATTTTGGATATCAATAATGTCGCTTCTTTTTAATCTTTTTAAAACACGCGAAAGTGTTTCGGGTTGGATGTGCAGCATAAAAGAGACTTCTTGGCGTTGGAGTTTGTTGAAAATAGCAAGGTCGTCACTCAGCATATATGCAACTTTCGCAGTAGCATCAAAGACAAGTTCGCGGTTGACAACACATTGCAGTTGATGATTTTTCAGAAGCATCTCGTTTACAAATTCATTGACAAGGATGTTTTTGGATAAAAACAAATTTTTAAATTCAGCAAAATTTACTTCCAGTATAACACTCTCTTCAAGAAACTCTGCGTTTGAAAAACAGTGGATAGTATTTGATTCGAGGCTTGTGAGTTCGGATATGAGTGAGTTTGCATGGATATGATAGAGAAATATCTCATTTTGAAATTTATCTATTTTATATATTTTCAAAATCCCAGAGACTAAAAAAAAGATCTTATTACTCATGTCATATTCATAGTAAAGTATCGAATTTTTAGGATGCGTTGTAATATTTGAAATTTCACTCAGTGCAAGCATCTGATCCCTATCAAGAGATTTGAAAAATGCAAGCCCTTGAGTATAATCTAATTTACTAAGCATTTTATTTAGTCAAAAAATTACGAAGTTCTATATATTCTTCTTCAATAATCTTCATATTTGTAAGCATCTTAATCTCATCAATGCCTGCATTATCTTTTAAAAACTCTTCTCTCCACTCAATATTTTTAGAAAGTTCTTCAAGTCCCGTAGTAACATATTCGAGCATTTTATCAATCTGAGCACCACTAATCATGCCATCGCCATCAGCCTTATAAAAAAGCAAAGCATACTCACCCATATCTTGAGAATATCGAAAATCATCTGCTATATTTTTTACGATAACTTTAATACGTTTATTTTTAAATTCTCTTTTTGCCATTGTAGCCTTCCTTTTTGTGAACTTTTCATCTGTATTTTAGCATAAGGGTAGCTCAAATTTGGTATGAGATATGCTATATAAAAACATATAACAGGGAGTAATATGCATTTTATAGAAGCTTTGAGGCTCAAAAGTAAGCTTTTTTTCCTTTTTCTTTTTATTACTTTAGGGCTTATTATTATTGGTATTTTAGGTGGAACGAATACAAGTTCCATGAAAAAAAATCTTGATGCTCTTTACTTTGGATCTCTTGTTCCTGTGACAGAATTAAATGATATTCTCCAAACATATCACAATGGTTTGGCAAATAATATCTATCTTGTTCGTGATTTGCATATGAGTCCATCAGAATTTGCTTCAAAAACACAAAACGCAACGTTTAAAATCAACAACCTTTGGGAAAGTTATGAAAATCATTTTAAAAGAGACAACGAACTTCAATATGTAGAATACACCGCACATGAAATCGAAGAAATCAACAATTATTTCACACGCCTCTCAAACGCAGCGATAGATGGTAAAGATATGCGTAGAGTTTCACTTAGTACACTTGAGTATAAAATATCACATATTCATAGTGTCATACAAAAACTTATAAATTATGAAGTAAAAATCGCACAACATGAGCGAAGAAATTTTTTAGATACATACCATCAAACTATGATGCAATTAGCTATTATCTTAACAATAGTTATTATTAGTTTGATGCTGGTTTCTTATTTTGTTTTTAGAAGTATTCAAAAAGATCAAAGTAGATTGGAGATAGCAACAAAAAGACTCAAAATAGCAAATAAAAAACTTGAAAGTGCCTCTTATACGGATTCTTTGACCTCTTTACATAATAGAAGATATTTTAATATCGTCTATGATAGAGAGCTTAAACGTGCAAAACGCGAGAAGAGTTATATCACTTTTATGATGTTAGATATAGATTATTTTAAACAATTCAATGATACTTACGGACATATTGAAGGAGATTTTGCTCTCAAATCAGTTGCAGAAGTACTCTCACATACACTCAAACGACCAACCGATTTTGTTTTTAGACTCGGAGGAGAAGAGTTTGGTGTTTTATTGACACATACGGATGAGAGCAATAGTGCAAAATTAGCACGGGATATATGTGCGGCTGTCAAAGCAAGAGAGATAAAACATGAAGCCTCAAAAGTCGCTGAGTATTTGAGTATCTCTATAGGTGTCGTATGCTGCATAGCCGATGATGCACTGAGCGAAGAGATATTGCTCTCACGCTCTGATGAGATGTTGTATCAAGCCAAAAATAATGGAAGAGATGGTTATATCATCACCTCAAATATAAGTGAATTTCAAACGAGAACACGAGAAGAAGCCAGTGCTTAATGACCGTGTTTAAATCGAAAACTTTCTTGGACTAAAAGTTCTCTGAGTTTATCTTTGAGTTCTCCTTGAAATTCCATCCATGACTCTTTATAACTGCCTCCACATCCCAGTTTCTTTTTGATGCGTTTGAGAAGCTCTTCCGTCTCATTTTTACTTAAAGAAAAAGGTCCGACAAGCGTAACAGTTTTACCTCGACGTTTTTCTTTTTTGAAGAGAAGAAAATGTTTGGAAGGTTCAAGAAGCGTATCATCAAGAGAACTTTTATGAGAAGATTCTACCTTCGTCCAACCATCTTCTATCGTAGCGCCGATAAAAATATCGAGTTTTTTACCTCTACTCATTTTTTATAATCTCTCCATTTAGATGACTTTTTGTGCCAAAACACTCATGTTGTCATGGTTGTAGTGATGTTGTTTTAGATTTTCAACTATCTCGCTTAGAGTATGATAATTTCTGTCATACAGGACAACGAGCACTTCATCCCCTTTTTGTAAAAAAGTATGTTCACCATATTTAGTATAACGTGTAGCCCCTACACTGATGATAGCTTCTTTGGGATATTCGCAGGCTACTATATACTCTTCAAGTGCTTCGAGTGGACCGAAATCTTCTTGCGTGGTGATTTGGTTGAGCATCCAGTCTGTAAGTTTCTCATAAAAATAACTATAACCATTGAGTTCTACATCTTCACCATAAGCGTGGATTGTATCATTGCGACGAAGAAAACTACAGATGGAGTAATTATCCATAATACCGCCATCTTCAAATTTGTCTATTTTGATAAGTGTTGTACTAAAACCTTTAGAATCTTCACCCCAGTTTTTTTTGTCACTGATTTTTTCAGCTCCTGCAATACGGATAGAACAGTCGTTATATGCGCCAAAATAAGTTGGTGTGATATTGGAGAGTTTTCCAGCAGTATATTCAAAATCACAAATGAGTCCCACTTCTGGCTCAGCCTGAACATTAACATCACCTTTTGGAAGTCTGATGATGTCAGAAGAGAGAGGATAGATACTTAAAATCTCTTTTGCTAGTAGATTTGCCGCTTCTGTAGGATTTAGAGGCTTTGGAAGATAAAATGGAAACATACCTTTTGGGGCTGCTTCATCCGCTGTGATAATGTTTTTAAACTCCTCAAGCTCTCCAGCTTGAGCTAAGTGAAGAGCAAAATTACCTGCGATGCCTAAGCCTAAAAACTTTTTATATTTTGCCATTTTACTTTCCTTGCAGATTTTTTAAAAATGCTTAAAATTCACCGTTTGCTTTTGCTGCTGCAAACTCTTCATAACTGCCTTTGAAGTCTGTATAACTTCCATCTGCATGAAGTTCGATGATTCGATTTGCAAACGCATCGAGTAACTCACGGTCATGAGAAACACAGATTACATTTCCTTTGAAGTTGTAAAGCGCTTCACCTAAAGCAACGATTGCTTCAAGGTCAAGGTGGTTTGATGGCTCATCGAGAACTAAAAAGTTACCGCCTTCAAGCATCATCTTAGAGAGCATCATTCTATGTTTTTCACCACCAGAGATACTTACTACAGATTTTTCTTGTTGTTCGCCATTGAAGAGCATACGTCCCAAACAGTTTCTAATCTCCGCGATATCGCGTTTTGGGTCATGTCCTCTTAACCAGTCATAAAGCGTACCATCACCTTTGATGATGTCTGCAGTATCTTGAGGGAAATAAGAGTTTTCAATAGTAGCACCCCAATGAATTTCACCACTGCTTGGCTTCATCTCTTCCATCATTATTTTAAGAAGAGTCGTTTTCCCTGCACCGTTTGGTCCGATGAGCGCCACTTTTTCATCAGGAATGAATTTTAAAGAGATATTTTTGATTACTTCGTTTTCACCATAAGAGTGGCAGATATTTACGAGGTTAAGCGCCTCATCTCCCATAGTTCTTTTTGCTTTAAAAACGATACTAGGGTCACGACGAGAAGAGGGTTTGATATCTTCTATAACGAGTTTATCAAGTTTTTTTTGTCTTGAAGTTGCTTGTTTTGCTTTAGAAGCATTTGCAGAAAAACGGCGAACGAAAGCTTCCAGTTCGTCTTTTTCTTTCTCTTTTTTCGCGTTATTGAGCTCATTTTGTTTCGCTATAACATTTGCAGCGATATACCAATCATCAAAATTTCCTGTAAACTCACGGATTTTTTGATAATCCACATCTAAGATATTGGTAACAACAGAGTTGAGAAAGTGTCTATCGTGTGAGATAACAACCATAGTGCCTTCATGGCGTTGCAATTCATCTTCTAGCCAACTGATAGTTTCAATATCAAGGTTATTGGTAGGTTCATCAAGAAATAAAACATCAGGACGAGGGTATAAAACCTGCGCCAAAAGAACTTTAAACTTATCAGCACTGTCAAGTGTGGACATAAGGTTATTGTGTTTTTCAGCTGGTATATTGACATTTTCAAGAATCTTAGCGATATTTACATCGTATTCGTATGTAGGATCTTCTTCCACGCAGGTAGTCTCAAGTTCAGCAAGACGGTTGTTGACTGCATCATCTTCAAAGTCGCCGCTCATATAAAGCTCTTCTTTTTCTTTTATAGCATCATAGAGTCGTTTGTTGCCATATAAAACTGCATCCATGATTGTGAAATCTTCAAAAGCATATTGATTTTGACCTAAAACACCAACTCTATTGGCTTTTGGGATGATAACTTCACCCTCATATTCTTTGATCTCTCCACACAAAATCTTTAAAAAAGTTGTTTTACCAGCACCGTTTGCACCAATAAGTCCATATCTTTTGTGGCGATCAAGCTTAAGATTTATGTCTTGAAATAGAACTCTATTTCCGTATCTCATAATTAAATTTTGTACTGTTACCATGAATATTTCTCTTTTGTAGTAGGCTATTGGACGGCATAAAAGCCCGCCCATAAATTTTCGCAATTGTATCAAAGAGTTGTTTAAATGCTGTTTATTTACAGACTTAACTCACATCTCAATCCACTTCTATTGCGATAATCTTCACATTCATCACAAACGCACCACATCGTCATCTCGTACTCGATACGGAATCTCCCTTAGTCAAAAAAAGTTACTATCTGTTCACACAGAGACCCTGAATCAAGTTCAGGGTGACGAAGAAAACCTTAACTCTCTTCTATCGTTATTTTTGTACTAATCTCTAAAGTGACGGTATTGTCACCCTCACCGCCTGTTACTTGTTGGTAAGCTTGACCTGTTTCTAAATCTGTTTTAAACTCACCCAAAGTCCACTCTCCAGAACCGCCTGTATTAAGCGTATCAAGATTAATTGTATCTGCGCTATCACCATCTATGCGTAAAATATTCTCGGCATCTGTTACATCTAAAACATCATCAAGACTTAAAGAAAGTTTTTGTTCACCCTCGCCAAGATGAAGTGTTTCCATATTAGTAATCGGATTTTCAAGTGCACCCAAATCTATATTCATATCACCTTCAAAGACTAAAGTATCTAAACCTTCACCACCATCTATTGCAGTATCATTAGCATCAAACAAGATTGTATCATTTCCAGCACCTGCATCAATGGTGTCAGCGCCAAGACCACCGTCAATATATTCATCAGCTTCAGTTCCAATTATCGTATCATCCGCCTCTGTACCAGTCACTTCAATTTGAGCATTTGCTTCAACTGTTGATGTGTCTCCACCATTACTTTCAGAAGACGTAACCGAAGCTGTTATGCCATTAAGTACATCACTTGAGAGTTCTTGTGAAGAGGTAAGCGTGAGTGAAACTTCACCATTAGCATCAGTAGGCACACTATAAACTCCATTTTCATCTGTGCTGATTACATTACCATTTGCATCACTCAGAGTTACGCCAGTTGGTAAATCAAAAAGTGATATAGCACTTAAACTTTCACTGCCATCTGTATCTGTAACCCCAGCATTTAGTGTTATGGTGTATTGATAAATCGTTGTACTGTTTGTTTGTGCATCTTCGCCGCCAAATCGAATGTTTTCAACATTTCTAAGCTCTGTAACACTGCCCGTAGCGTTATGCGTAACAATAGTTTCTCCCCATCGCTCGCCTACAGTATATTCACTCTCACCACCTTTAAAAATAACCGTGTCTGTACCACTTTCTCCATCTATAAAGTCATATCCATATCCAACAGTCATAGTATCATCACCTTGACCCGCTTCTATCTGTGACCAGCCGTTTTCACTAAAATTCCCAATATTAAGCGTATCGTTACCGCTACCAAGCGCAACTTCATTGAAGTTATTACCAGCAACAATGACATCATCACCTGCTCCACCATCAATAATAGACCACGTATTAGCCGCACTATTACCTACTACTGCTCTGTCGTTACCTTCACCTAAATCAATATTTTTTAAATTATCCCCCGCCACAAGATTATCATTGCCGCTACCCATTGCAATTTCTTCCCAGTTATTTCCCGCTATTACGGTGTCATTACCGCTAGCAGCATCTATAACCGACCAGCTATTTGTATCGCCATCACCTATTTGTAGCTTATCATCACCACTGCCAAGATTTACTTCGTCAAATTTATCACCTGCGACAATAGTGTCGTTTCTACTTGTGCCATCAACTTCATTCCAACTGTTACTACCTTCTCCTTTGTTTACCGCTCCCGATATATCTATTTCTGGCATTGCAAAAGAGGCTTGC
>MIBW01000073.1:10628-12518 GCA_001829625.1 Sulfurimonas sp. GWF2_37_8
CTTATATGCATTTGAAGTGTTGGTGCTGATGCCTTATCATCAACAACAACTTCTGCTTCATGTTCACTAGACGCTAACACTTCGCTTATAGTAACACTCTCTTGCACTACAAATACATCATCTCCATTACTCTCTAAAGAAGCAGCGCGAATACTAAGTTCAAAACTACCGCTATCGGCTGGAACTGTGATAGTAATTGTTGTTTCAATTGAAGTTGCACCCTCAGCAACTGGAATTGTCCAAGTTCCATCACCATTATTTACTCCTTCACTAAGAATTGCATCTTCTGGCACACCCGTAATTGTGACACTAAGACTTTCACTTCCATCAGTATCACTAAGGGCTGCTGTTATGTCCAATGGATATATATAAGAGTCAACCACATCCATCATTGGAGGAGTAACAACTTCTTCGCCACTTACTACAACCCATACACCATCAACTAAGCTTGCATCTTTAGCTTCCATTCTCTCAACATCGACAACTCTAATATCTTTTGTCATTGGCTCATCAGAAGCTGGAACGAGGTTTGTAATATTTGTTGTCCCCATCCCCTGCTCAATGTTTATGTCACTCGTGACACTCACTGCCGTTCCATCTTCGGCAATAGCACTAAAAGTAACATCATCTACAACTGTTGCAGAGAGTGTCATATTTTGAACAACAAAGTTTCCATTACCGCCCTCAGTAGTGAGCTCAAATCTTGCAACAGGCACTGTTGTGGTAAATTCATAAGTATCTACTGTTTTATCAGATTCTCTAAATCCGCCTTGAGTATCTATCTCATTTCCATTTGCATCAAAAGCTTTTATAACTACTTCAGTTGCTTGAGAGCTGTTAGCATCAAAATACGCTCCAAGTCCATCAAGTTGAAAAACAACTTGATTAACGTCTGCTCCTTTGATGTCAATAACCATAGTCTCACCACGGCTAAGTCCTGCATTGTCGGTATCACCAATCCCCGCTCCATCAGCTGTTCCAGATTTATTGTAAGCAGCAAGTTTTTGCTCTTGCCCATTTTCTACTACAGTTGTTGTAACACTCAAATCACCCTCAGTAAAAGTGACGCTTTTACCGTCATTACTTACTGTACCCCAGTCGCTAACATCAGCTTTCTCACTAAATTTAGTAGTGCCTATATTGTTTCCAAAAGTACCTATTTGGATGTTGTTTGTTCCATCAAGAGTATTTGCATCAGGAGTAAAACGAACGTTGCTTTGTGCATCGTATGTTTCTCCGACTACCATTTGTGACCAAGAACCATCTGCTGCTTGTATTTCTACCGTACCATGTTCTGGCGCGTCATCGAGTCTTATATCTTTCGCAACTCCAACTTCTATCGTCTCTGTTTTCATCAATTTTGCAGTTTCAACATATGTTGTTTCGTAGTAACTTCCATCATCACCGAGTCTCAACCCTGCTTCATTTACCGCTTGAGTATCTATGACTTGTGTCATACTTACAACAGCTTCTCCAAGATTTAAAGATACATATACAGTATCTGCCGTGCTATCAAACTCATTAAACGCAGCATTATTTACATCATAAGTACCATCGCTAAACGCAACTGTTTCTATGTTTCTAAGTTCGTTTACATCTCCGTTAGCCTCTGTTATAACAAGGTGACCTGCTTCATTTGTAGCAATTGTATAATCCGCATAATTTCCTTCAAATACAGCCGTGTCATTGCCTAAACCACCATCAACAACCAGTTCGTTATTGACATCATCACCGCTAATAAGCACTCTGTCATCACCGCTTCCCATCAACACAAAGTCATCACTTGTTTCTGTTTGTGCATCTGAGTAGGTTCCGTGCCAGTAATGTGTTGTATCTATATATGCTGTTTCATTCCCCGCACTATCCATTTCACTCACAGACTCACAGTGA
>MIBW01000074.1:0-10414 GCA_001829625.1 Sulfurimonas sp. GWF2_37_8
TGGCTGGAAGTATCGTGATATCTTCAGCTCATGTAGAAGAAAAATCCAAAGAGTTAGGGCATAGCTGTGATGATGAACTCGCCCTACTTTTTATCCATGGCTTACTCCATCTGCTTGGTTTTGACCATGAGAGTGACAAGGGAGAAATGCGAGAAAAAGAGGCATATCTCATCAATAAGTTTGCTTTACCACAAAGTCTCATCATCCGAACACAAGGATAAAAAAATCGTTTAACGTTTGGATTTAGGGTTTTCCTGCTGAATGTAATCAAGTTCCAATAGCTTGTTATATATTTTGGAGATTATTTCCCCAGAAGCTGCACCTCCATGCCCTCCATGTTCTACAAGGACTGAAACAACATATTGAGGATTTTTATAAGGTCCATAGGTTGTAAACCAAGCATGGGATCGGTTGTAGTAATCCATCTCGTGTTCAAGCTCTCTTTTTTTGATATCCTGCTTGATAGCTACAACTTGAGCTGTTCCTGTTTTTCCGGCAAGAATGACTTTAGATTTTTTTACATAATTAACCGCTGTTCCGCCTGAGGTATTGCAAACTTCAAACATTGCCTTTTGTATCTTTGGAAGCTTTTTGAGCTCTTCTTCACTCAAAACATCTTGAGGTTTTGGCGCATATACATCATTTCCTATCATTTTTGCAAAATGTGGGACTGGAAGTTTTCCTGTAGCCATAAGCGCCGTGTATTGGGCTATTTGTATAGGTGTAGCGAGAAAATCCCCCTGTCCTATGGAAGTATTAATTGTCTCACCTATATTCCACGAGCGCTTATATTTTTTTCTTTTCCATTCACGTGATGGCACAACCCCAATAAACTCATTTGGAAGATCTACCCCTGTTTTTTTTCCTAGTCCATATCGCATCAGACCTTCAGCCATCTTTTCATTGCCTACAATCAAACTTCCTTTATAAAAGAAATCATCACAACTCTCACGAATGGCTTTATTGATCTCCGTTTTTCCATGTCCATGCGTTTTCCAACATCTAAAAACGCGACCGCCTAAAGGAAGATTTGATTCACAATTGACACTCCATTTTTCATCAAGTTCTGTTGTGATATAAAGCAATCCCAAACCTGTTTTAATAGTTGAGCCTGGGGGATATAAACCATTGACAAGTTTATTTGTAAATGGATGTTCCAAACTAGAGGAGAGTTCAGCATACATCTCTTGAGACATTCCTGAGACAAATATATTTAAATTGTATTCCGGATAACTACTTGCAGAGAGTATCGAGCCGTTGACATCCATAACAACTACAGCTCCTGATTTACCTACAAAAAGTTCTGAGATATATTTTTGTAACTCAATATCTATATTGAGCATGAGCTTTTTATCTTCAACAGCACTTTTGTAGGAGAGCTCTTCTATCTCTTTGTTTTTAGCGTTTACTTTTATCTCTCTACGACCTTCTTCACCTTGCAGATAAGCATTGTAATATTTTTCTAAGCCATTTTTACCTGTATATCCTATCAACTCCAAAGAATTATCTTCATCAATGTCTTTCTGATTTGCGCGTGCCACATAACCTATGATATGCGCAGCAATTTCATTGTAGGGGTAAAATCTTTTTGGTGAAGGAACAATATTGATAGTCTCACGCAGATTTAAAATAGCATAGACAGGAATAATATCTTCATATGCAATAAAATTGACAACTTCTATAAAAGAATGGTTGTAATATGAATCTACTTTTTTATAGTTTTTGATGATTACTTCACGGTCAAGCTGTGGTAGAAGTTTGATCAAAAAATCAAGTTCTTCATTGAAAATATCTTTCTTCTCATCAGACATCAAATGTGGTTGCAATTCGATTTTGAAGCCAAGCTTATTGATTGCAATTGGGAGATTATTTCTATCTAAAATCTCACCACGCACCGGAGCAATTTTTTCAATCTTAATGGTATTGTTTTGGGAAAGCTTGTCATAGTAAGTGTTTGATTCAACCGCAAGATAAAAAACACGCCCAATAAGAGCAAACCAAAATATAGAAAAAAGAAAAATGATAAATTTTATTTTCATAACATACTCACTATAAAAAATTCAATCACTATATAGTATAGTATATAGTTGCTCAGTAAAGGTTCCGGCAGCTCAAAAGCAGTCGCAATCAGTGAAGAAAAAAGATAAAAACCTACATAGGCAAGTAGAATATAAGTAAAACGGATACAAGATTCACATCCAAAATTTTTCACAATTTTAGGTATTACAAATTTATAAAGAAGTGAAAAATAGACGATGGAACTAAACGCCAGATAGCCCTTATCCGCTTCATAAACCATCAAACAAAACGCTATACTAAAAACAAAAAGAGCATTATCTTGTTTTACTTTTCTCATAAAAAATACAAATAAAACACCAAATAATGGAGGTAAAATAAGATATATATTGCTAATACTTTCGTATATAATAAAAAATATTATATAAAAAGCGAGCGTTACAGGTTTTTGATTAATGATACTTCGTTGCATACAGGAAAGTGTTTACATTTGATACAGTCAGCCCAAATTTTATGTTCAGGAAGAGATTCTTTAGGTATCTCGACAAATCCTAATCGCTCAAAAAAGCCCTGACGGTATGTGAGTGTAAGCACTCTTTGCAGTCCAAGTGCTCTTGCCTCTTTAATACATCTATTGACAATCTGTTCACCTATCTTTTGACCTCTAAGACTCTCTTTTACTATCAAAGAACGCACTTCCGCAAGTGCAGCCGTATGTATATGAAGCGCACAAAAACCGACAATTTCATCTTCAAAGTAAGCTAAAGTGTATGATCTGATATTTGTAGCAATCTCATCTTCACTTCTGGCAAGTATAATGCCTGATTCTACTTCAGGGGCCACGAGCTTTTGCATCATCTCAATATTACTGAGACTGGCTTTTTTAAGTTCAATTTTCATCTATTTCACCATTGAGCATATCATAAACAGTTTGTATAGCTTTGGAAAGACCGCGTTTTTTAGAACTTGAAACCATCAGAGCATGAGGAAATTCTCTGCGCAAGGCACTTTGTTCTTTTTGATTTAGCTTATCGATTTTAGTAAATATTTGCAATATATACTGATTTTCTCGACAATTATCCAACAAAAATTCCGTTACCGATTTATCAATATCTAAATCAGGATGTCTTGAGTCTATAAGATGGATAAAAAGTTTTATCTGTTCACGCTGTGAAATATAATCTGTTAGATTTTTTTCCCAGTCACTTTTGATAGATTTTGAAACTTTCGCATAACCAAAACCTGGTAAATCCACAAATTTTGCATAACTTTTTTCTTCCGTTTCTCTATTGATAAATGTCACATCAAAATAATTTATTAGACGCGTTTTTCCTGGCGTTGACGAAACTTTCGCTAAACCTTTATGATTTGTAAACGCATTTAAAAGTGAGCTTTTACCCACATTTGAGCGAGCCATAAAAACAACCTCATTTTGTTCAAGAGACTCAGGAGCACTCTGAACGTTAGGGGCTGAAGTGATAAAGGTTGATTCAACGATTTCTACCATTATTATTCTCCTTTTTCTTCTTCTTGATTTTGCATATTAAATATCATAACAACAGGACCATCTTTTTTACCTTTGGCATGCGCTTTGCCTTCTGTCGCTTTTAGCACAACTTCATCACCGATAATTTCTTTGTTTTCATCGAGTTGTTTGAGATGAACGTTGTTATAAAAATAATACTCTTTCTTTTCCGGAAGATACAGCACTTTTTGTGCAACTCCATTGTATATTGAACCACTTTTTGTCTCAATATAAAAAGAAACATTACCAACTGCAATAAACTTAAGTGGTTTATGATTACTGTCTATATGCACCGTAACTTCGGTTGCGTTTAACTCATCATTGCTTCTGAGAATATTGACGTTACCCGTGAAAACAGAAACGCCAGATTTCTCATCTGCCGAGAATGAATCCGCTTTAATTTTTAATTCTTGTGAATAGAGTGATAGTGCTAAAAAAAATATTAAGTAGATACTACGCATTATAATTTTTCCTCTTTAAATTGATATACTATTTGTACTTTTGTAGATTCTAGTTTTTTTTCTTCACTGCTATATTTCAAAGAAGAGCCTTTCACACTGCTTTTCCCCATATACGCTGTGTAATCACTTGTTGAAGAGACGATTTTAGCGATTCTGTCATAATCAGCTTTTTGCGTTTTAAAGACAAGACCATCTTCTCTATTATAGATGATATTTCCGCTCAAATTGACAATATTGTTTTTGTATATCCCATTGTCTGCAAGCATAGTAGCTCTATATTTTTTTGCATTGTCCGTATAGTCAATCTTTTCTACAACATAACGGTCATCATATCTCAGCGCACCTATACCATGCATCAGTGTAGTGATTCCAGCTCTATCAAGTTCATAAAGCGTAAATGTCTTAATATCAAGAGAAGGTGTCTCAACAAAGTCCTGCGTTTTTATATTAAGAGGTTTAAACAGTGTAAAAATCATAGTTAAACCAATAAAAATAACGATAAAAAAGCCGTTTATATTCATATCCACAAAGCCAAAAATTCTTTTTTTTGCCCATTAGAAGCGATGAGAATATCTATCATCTCTCTCACCGCAGCGTCACCGCCATTTTTACTCAAAACAGTATCTACTATCTCTTGTATCTCTACTACACCATCTTTAGGAGTAAAGCTTTTGGCAACATATTGTAACATTGCAAAATCATTGATATCATCTCCAATAGCAGCAACTTCACTTGAATTGAGAGACAAAGAGCGCAAGAGTTCTTGCAATACAAGCTTTTTGTTTTTCACATTCTGAAATAGATGCTTGATACCAAGTTCTTTCGCACGTTTAGCAACGATACTTGACTGTCTTCCTGTGATAATCGCGACTTCATTTCCAAGTTCTATCCATGCGCGTATGCCAAAACCATCTTTTACATGAAATTTTTTAATTTCATCGCCATTTTCCGAATAAATAATACCTCCATCCGTCAAACATCCGTCCACATCCAATACTAAAAGCTTAATCATAGAACATCTTTTGTACTTGGGATACCCACTCTCTCATTTTTAGCTATTGCTCTACGAAGTGCTACAGCCAAAGACTTAAACGCAGCCTCAATAAGATGGTGTCTATTTTTTCCTCTCTGTGCAACTATATGTACACTGACTCTTGCGTTTAGGACAAAAGCTCTAAAAAATTCTTCTACAAGTTCTGTATCAAAATGCCCTACTTTGCCATGAACATCAACCTCATATACTAAAAATGGTCTATTACTTAAATCCAAATCACATGCCACACATGCTTCATCCATAACGATATTTGCACTTCCAAAGCGCTCCATTGCTACAACAGGATAAAGCGCATCTGCCACTAAAGATCCAAGAACGATACCAATATCTTCTACACTGTGATGATCATCTATATGTGTATCACCTACACACTCAATCGTTATATCCATAAGAGAGTGTTTTGAGAAGCTCTCAAGCATATGATCTAAAAAGCCAACACCCGTATTTATATGACTTTTACCACTTCCCATGATATCAAGGGAGATAGTAATATCCGTCTCTTTTGTTTTTCTTGTTTTAGTTATCATTTTTTATCAATCCTCTCTTACGATAAATGCATTTTTAAAATAACCGAGTGCTTTGTAATCTTCCACTTCCTGTTCATTTTTAAAACCTTTGATCCAAACCTTAAAAATTCTTCCGTTTTCATTTTCTACGTCTTTGATCTCTGCTTTGTATCCATTATCATCCTTGAAAGTTTCCTGCGTTTTGATGGCACTTTCAATTTTACTAAAGGATGCTATTTGTAAAGCATACGAAGTTCCAGGCGGCACTACTTTTGGAGCAGTGGGACGAGGATGAATCGTTGGTTCAGCAAAATCAATTTTTTTATTTTTATTCATAGGCGAACCTATATCATTACGATCATTTAAATCGTATTTATAATATCCTAAAACTTCGACTTTTACAGGAGCCGTGCCATTTTTTATCATATCAAGTTTGTTGGCTGCGGTATTGGAGAGATCTATGATTCGAGTTCCTACAAATGGCCCTCTATCATTGATACGTACAACCGTACTTAAATTATTATTGAGGTTTGTGACTTTAACAATTGTATTCATTGGCATTGTTTTATGTGCCGCGGTCATGTCATACATATTGTAGGTTTCGCCGTTTGAAGTTAATTTTCCGTGAAAATCAGGTCCATACCAGCTTGCACTTCCGCTAAATTCATCCCCAACACAAACTGGAATCGGTTGGTACTCAATACCATATACAACATATGATCGCATCGTAGGATGAGCAAAATCTTTTTGATCTAAACCTGTACGGTATTCGTTTATGTCCGCCGAATATACTGTTGGTGTTGCAGATGCAACAGGAGCCACAGAACTATTGTAAGTACCTACACCACGCGTACTACATCCACTGATAAATAATATTGTTGCACTCAAAAATAATATACTTAACTTATTCATAAATCTCCAATTTATCACCTATTTTAAGCATATCACTACGCAAATTATTTTTTGCTTTGATATCGTGAATACTCACTTTATGTGCTTTTGCTATCGAAACCAAAGAATCACCTTTCTGTACTGTATGAAAAAGTTTTTTTGGAACTTTTTTAAAAGCTTGTGTGTTTGGCACAGGCATAATAAGCGTTTGTTTGATTTTAAGTGCGCTCGTTTTAAGATGATTAAACTCCATGATATCTTTTGTAGAGACACCATACATTTTACTCAGATATAATAAACTGTCTCCTTTTCCAACCACATGATGTTTATAGATATTTTCAGTAAGTCGTTGTGTATAGTTTTGGTTAAACTCAGCGAGTTTTTCATATGGAATATGAATAGCATAGTTATTCATATTTGGTGGAACCAAATCATGTTTAAGATGTCTATTTAATTTTTGTAAATCTGCCAAAGGCACATCAATTATTTCAGACAATCTCTGCAAAGATTCTCCGTGGGAAACTTTTATAGTCGAAATAGGAAATGCACATGAGCTGTTTAAAAGATACTCACACTCATTTTTAAGCAAAAACTGTTCATCATTTCCTATCAACGAAAGAGCAACAATCTTGCGTATATATATTCTGCTCTCTTTTGGAATATATTTTTCATCCTTGTCAAGTAAAACAGCTAAATCATCTGTTCCTGCTTTTTCTATCGCTTGAGTTAGTTTGCCACTTCCACAATTGTACGCAATTGCAGCCAAATACCATTTTCCAAATTGAGCATAAAGTTTTGTGAGATATTTTGAAGCCGCTTCTGTAGATTTTACAAAATCTTGTCTCTCATCCACATACTCATCAATTTTGAGATTGAATTTTTTCGCGGTAGCTGGCATAAATTGCCAAATTCCAGAAGCACGTTTTGCAGAAGATGATTCATTTGCAAAATTTGATTCCGCCATAGCAAGATATAAAAACTCTTGCGGTATATTATTTTTAGCCAAAATATTTTTTATGGTCGGAAGAAAAGGAGAGGCATCATCCATTCTTTTGATAAAATATTGATCCACACCCACTTCACTTTTTGTCTCTCTCATTTCATTCATAATAGGGTCGTACATAAATGAAGGATCTATATTTAAAGATTCTAAAATAGCCAATTCTTTATTGTAATTGGACTCATAAGCTAAGTTTGCAAAAAGAAAAAAAGGGAATAATAATATAAAAAAGTATCTCATTTCATACAACTCACATATATTGGTTTAAAGCTAATATTTTAGCGAAATTTAATTAACATTGAACTGCAGTAAGAGTTCTAGAAATTTTACACCTTCTAAATATTAATAAATATGAAAAAGTTTCAGGGCATTTTCTGTTGTAATATTTTTTATATCTTTTAAGCTTATATCCAATAATTCAGAGATTTTTTGAGCAACAAAAATTGTATATAATGGTTCGTTTCTCTCTCCACGATGTGGTGTTGGAGTAAGATAGGGACCATCTGTTTCTATAAGAAGTTTATCTTGAGGGATCCTCGGCAAAACATTTACAAGTTTTTTGGCATTACTAAAAGTCAGAACACCGCCGATTCCGAAATAAAACCCCTCTTTTGCCAGAGTAAGTAGCTCATCATCCGCATTATAACAGTGCAAAACGCCACCTACTTCTTTTGCATCATAAGCAAGCAATAACTCTTTTGAATCTTTTGAAGCGTCTCTAATATGCACAATCAAAGGTTTTTTGTACTTTTTAGCAATCTCTATCTGAGCTACAAAAACTTCTTTTTGTTTGCGTTTTTCAAGCTCTTTTTCTTCATCGCTACCTTCAAGCCTAAAATAGTCAAGTCCACACTCTCCAATAGCTACACATTTTTTGTGGTGCACATAAATCTCAAAATCAAGCGCTTCAAACGCAGCCATATCGTAAGGATGAACACCTATTGCAAAATAAACATTATCGTATTTCTCTGCGATTTCTACGGCTCTAGGAAGTGTCAAAGGATCTGCACCGGGAATAATAAAGCGTTTGACTCCGCCCTCTTGTGCACGAGCGAGCATCGCATCTAGGTCTTCATTGTATCTTTTATCATCTAGATGTATATGTGTATCAATTATCACTATTTTTTCTCTTTTATTTTTTTAACGTAAAATATATTTTTCACCATTAAGAAGATCAAAAAGCAGCAAACTAAAGCCGAACCACCAACTACAAATAAGTTGCCTGCTCTAAAAAAATTATATGCGATAATGGCAAAAATAATGGAAATTATGAAACACATTTTGCAGCCTCCAAAAGTTCTTTGGCAAATACTTTTGCCTCATCTGAAATTTTTTCTCCACTTATTATCCGTGCAATCTCATCAATCTTCTCTTCAAAATTGAGCTCTTTTGTAAAAGAAATCTCTCCTTTTTTGTAAATAAGAAAGTGTTGATTTCCCATAGATGTAAGTTGCGGCTGATGTGAAACTACAAAAATCTGAAAATATTTAGAGAGCTGTCTCAAAACTTTTGCTACGCTCATAGACTCTTCTCCACTAAGGTTTGCATCGATCTCATCAAGCATCAAAACGCCGCCGTTTTGTTTCATAAATTCTGATTTTAAGGCCAAAATAGCGAGTCTGAGTCTGTTAAACTCTCCCGTACTGATTTTTGGAAGTGCAACATCATTGAGATTTATCTCTACTATATCTTTGCCAAACTCTGAGAATGGCATCACTTGCATGGTGACCTGCGCTTCTCGAAGATAAAGTTCTTTGAGATACTTGTTTAGATCAATTGCAAAAAACTGGAGTTCCTTTGTTCTAAGTTCTGTCATCTCCTGTGCGAATAAACGCAGCTCTTTGTCTAAAAATATATATCTTTGTTCTAAATCTTTTTTTTCTATCTCTATATTTTCATATTTTTCGAGTTCAATCTTTTTCTTTTCTTTGTATATGAGCGCATCTTCTATTGTACCATAACGTCGTTTTAACACACTTAGTTCTTCAATACGATTGAGAACTTCTTCGACATCGATTTCATCAAGTGCAGAAAATTTTTCCTGAGCACTATCAAGTGTCGCTCTTAGCTCATTGAGCGCATCACTAAAAAAGGAGCTGTTTACGTCCAATGCATCAAGCGCCGCAATCGCATGATGTTCACTTTCAAAGATTTTATTTGCCTGTGAAATACTCTGTAAAACTTTTTCTTTTTTAGAAAGCTCTTTTTTTATGACTAAAAGGTCTTCATCTTCAGATACTTGAGGATTTATATCTTCTATCTTTTGTATCTCAAAAGATGCGAACTCTTTGAGTTCTACAATGCGTCTCTCTTCATCTTCGATTTTTTGTAATGCCGACTTTGTCTCTTTATGCTTTACAAAACAGCTTTTATATCTCGCTTGTATTGCTCGTATCTTTGTTTTTTTAACATCAAGTCTCTCATCAAGTATGGCAAGCAGATTCTCATTTTCAAAGTCACTGTAGTCTTTAAGGCTCAAATGTCGTAAATATCCCGAAGTGAGTTCGTTCATCGATTTTTTTGAAACACTTTGATTGTTTACAAAATAGCGTGTTTTCTCTTTTTTTGTCTGCTTAAAAACATTGATTTCATCACTTTCTATACCGATTTCATTGAAGTTAATATCCCAAGTCACGCTTGACTCGCACAAGGCAGCCTCACAGCTGCTCGCACCCAGTGAAGAGAGTATAGAGTTTACGAGAATAGATTTTCCACTTCCGCTTGGTCCTGTAAATACTACTAAACCCGACGAAAATTCAAGATCGACTTCCTTAAAACTCAGATAATCTTTGAGATAAAATCTCTCAATCATTTTTTATTCTCCCCAATTTAACTTTTGTTTCAAAACATCAAAATAGTTAAATTCTTCTCTATGTATAAGTTTTGCGGTTTTAGTAGCAAGTTTGATAGAAACACTTTGATCCATCTCTATCTCAAGCATATCCTGTCCATCAACAATCA
>MIBW01000074.1:10424-12185 GCA_001829625.1 Sulfurimonas sp. GWF2_37_8
ATTTGTTGGTGTACGCATCTCTATAGAATATGCGCCGGGAAGCACAACCGGTCTTTGTGTGAGAGAATGCGGACAAATAGGTGTTAGTGTAAATACCTGCGTTAAGGGAAACAAAACAGGTCCTCCAGCTGAAAGATTGTACGCTGTTGAACCTGTTGGAGTAGAAACGATAACACCATCTCCATAATAGGTGTTAAAGGCTTTACCATCTACAAGTGTTTGAATAGTTATCATATTGGATATCGAAGGACGGGTTAAAACGATATCATTAAACGCAAACATCTTAATCTCTTCACCGTTTTTGACAAAATTTGCTTCTAATACAGACCGCTCATCAATACGGTACTTGCCGCAAACCAAATTGCCTACAAACGCATCAAGTTCATCGACACTCACATCAGCCAAAAATCCAAGTTTTCCTGCATAAACGCCAAAAACAGGGATATCATAATTGAAACTGCGACGCACAGCTGAGATAAGTGTTCCATCACCGCCTACAGTTACGAGTGCGTCACACTGTTTGCAAAGAAGTTCAAAGTTCATACCCATCACATCTATCATGCCGCCGCTGTTGCTGTCGATATAAACTTCGATTTCATATTTATTAAAAATTTTTTCCAGCTTAAAAAAAGTATTTTTAAGCTCAGGCGTCGAAGGGCGCAAAATTACACCAACTTTTTTAATCTCTCTTTTTTGCACACACTGTCCTTTATAAATACAAGTAAAAAATCTAAATATTTTCCTTGATTATACACTCTTGAGAATTAAAAATAAAAAATATTGCATATTGTCATGTGAAATTTCATAAAAGTGCTACTCATATTTATGTAAGGCTAGTTTGGTTATAATCGCAAAAATTCTTTTTAGGACTCACTATTTATGAGAAGCCATTATTGTACAGATGTAAGTGAAGTAAACGTAGGAGAGAGTGTCATTCTAACTGGTTGGGCTAACAATAGCCGTGACCATGGCGGTATTGTCTTCATAGATTTACGCGATAAAACAGGTTTGATCCAACTCACCTGCGATCCGGAGCACAACGCAGTTGCTCATAAAGTTGCCAATGAAGTTCGTGATGAGTTCGTTCTTATCGCAAAAGGCGTAGTGCGTCATCGTGGAGAAGGTTTGGTAAACCCTCGCCTTAAAACAGGGACCATTGAGATTATGGTAACAGAACTTATCATCGAAAATAGAAGTGCTCCTGTTCCTTTTGTTATCGGTGATAAAAATGTAGGAGAAGAAACAAGACTAAGATACCGTTATTTGGAGCTCAGAGACCCTGATATGTATGAAACATTTCGTCTTCGTTCAAAAGCTGCAATTGCGGCAAGAAATATTTTGGATGCGAATGGCTTTTTAGAAGTTGAAACACCGATTCTTACCAAATCAACGCCAGAAGGTGCAAGAGATTATTTGGTTCCTTCTCGTGTTCATAGTGGCGAATTTTATGCACTTCCACAATCTCCACAACTCTTTAAACAACTTTTAATGGTTGGCGGATTTGATAGATATTTTCAAATAGCAAAATGTTTCCGTGATGAAGATTTAAGAGCGGACAGACAACCGGAATTTACTCAAATAGACGTTGAGATGAGTTTTTGTGACCAAGAAGATGTTATGAAAATCGCCGAAGAATTACTTGTTGCAATGTTTGGCGCTTGCGGCGTTGATATTAAACCTCCATTTAACCGCATTACGTACAAAAACGCAATGGAATGGTATGGATCTGATAAACCGGATTTAAGATATGACTTGAAAATG
>MIBW01000074.1:12197-13900 GCA_001829625.1 Sulfurimonas sp. GWF2_37_8
TGATAATGAGATTTTTACAAATATCGCAAAACAGCCACATAAAAACCGTATTAAAGCTCTTAAGGTTCCTGGTGCGGACCTTATTTTTTCTAAACGCGAAATGAAAACTTTTGAAGATTTTGTAAGAAAGTTTGGTGCGCAAGGTCTTGGTTACTTCCAAATGAAAGAAGATGGTCTCAAAGGTCCACTCGTAAAATTCTTCTCTGAAGAAGATATTGCACTTATAATTGAACGTACTGAACTTGAAGTCGGTGATGTAGTCTTCTTTGGCGCGGGTGAGAAAAAAACTGTAATGGATTACATGGGAAGACTCAGAATTTTCATAGCTGAACACGAAAGAATGAACTTAATCGACAAAGACGCTTATGAGTTTGTTTGGGTTGTTGACTTTCCAATGTTTGAAGTAGAAGATGGCAGAGTAAAAGCCCTTCACCACCCGTTTACTCAACCAAAAAATACAGACAAAGATGATATAGAAGAAATTGATTCTATCGCTTATGACATCGTACTCAACGGTACAGAGCTTGGCGGCGGATCGATTCGTATCCATAAACAAGAGATGCAAGAAGAGATATTTAAACTTTTAGGTATAGGCGAAGAAGAAGCGCAAGAAAAATTTGGTTTCTTACTTGACGCGCTCAAATTTGGCGCACCGCCACACGGCGGTTTTGCTATAGGATTCGACAGACTTATGATGCTAATTTCTAAAAAATCAAGTATCCGTGATGTTATCGCGTTTCCTAAAACACAAAAAGCTTCTTGTATCCTTACGAAAGCTCCTAGTGAAGTAGATGCAACACAACTTAGAGACCTGCATATCCGTTTACGCGATAAAGCAAAAGCGTAATTTTTATTATGAAAAAACTTTTTTTGATTATCGGAGCACCTGGCTCTGGTAAAACAACCGATGCGGAGCTCATCGCAGCACAAAACGCAGCGATAACACACTACTCTACCGGTGATATGCTCCGTGGGGAAGTCGCAAGCGGCAGCGCGCTCGGACTTGAAATAAACAACTATATTTCCAAAGGTCTCATCGTTCCTATCAAAATAGCTATAGAAACTATCGTAAATGCTATCAAAAATGCTCCTACGGATATTGTTATCATTGATGGTTATCCAAGAAGTATGGAGCAATTAAGTACACTCGATAGCTACATGAGCAGTGACACATCCTTAGAACTTTGCAGTGTTATAGAAGTTGCTGTGAGTAAGGAGACTGCAAGAGACAGAGTTTTAGGGCGTGCCCGTGGTGCTGATGACAACACAGAAGTCTTTAATAACCGTATGACAGTTTACACAGAACCTCTCTCTGAGATACAAGCTTTTTACAGTGCAAAAGATCTTTTAAAAGTGATTTCCGGTGAAGGAACTATCGAAGAGATAGTTCTTGAGATGGGAAGTTTTATCAACTCTCAGATATAATTGAACCACAAGGTTCAATTAGCCTAGTTTAGAAACTATAGCTGCTTCAACTTCATCGATATGAGCTGTACCATCAACAGTTATATACGTTAAAGTGCTAACTTTGGTCGCTTGGTTTTTATAGTAACCTATAAGAGGTTGCGTTTGCTCATGATAGACTTTTAAACGGTCAAGAACAACCGACTCTTTATCATCATCACGCTGTACTAAATCTTCACCAGTCATATCATCTTTATTTTCTACTTTTGGTGGATTATAAAGTATGTGATATGTTCTCC
>MIBW01000075.1 GCA_001829625.1 Sulfurimonas sp. GWF2_37_8
CCTCTTTGCTCGCAAGTTTGTAAAGTTCTTCGTTTAGGAAGTGTGCATCAAACTCTTTTGTAAATGGCATATCCCAAGTAATACACCCTATACTAGGGCATATAGCCGCGCACTGTGGGTCATCAAACAAATCTACACACTCCACGCACTTTTCAGGCTGGACATAGTAGCGTTTGTTTCCAGTTGGATTGTTCGTATCATCTACGATTGCGTTTACAGGGCAGTTTTGCATACAAGCATCACAGGTTATACAGCTTTCATCTATTATTACAGACATCGTTTTTCCTTTAAATCATCAAATTTTTAGCACTCAAAACAAATGCACTCTAAAAATACTCTACTCGCCTCAAGCGGGGACATGAAAGTACTTAGTTAAGCGTTTTCTCTTGCTTGCGCTTTATAAAAGATACGAAGTAACCAAGGAGCTGGAGCATCATTGAGCATCTCTTGAAGCTTTGCTATCGCATCTTCAATACTTTCACCCTCAGCAACACGAACAGGATGCACACCTGCAGCTTGAATCATCTTCGAAGCCATAGGACCGATTTGTGTACAGTACATAATATCTGCATCTTCTATTGTTCCTATTTTGTAGTCGAGTTTCTCTTTTTCACCTTCTGGTTCTTGTGAACTATCAATTACACGAAGTAACTCTCGCGTTTGTTTGTTCACTTTGTAAAGATAAAAACTTTTTGACCAGCCAAAATGCTGATCAATTGTTTCTCCGTTTGATGAGGCAAATGTAATGTTCATAGGAACTTAAAACGAATCCATAACATTTGAGTGACTTTCGCGTACACCCATGCCAATCTCTTCCATAAATGGTTGCGCTTTTACACTTGGCATCATCAAACCTTTTTTCTTATGTTCACGAATTTTGTAAGTTCCAGCTTCATTTCCTGCAGTAAAATACTCTTCAAAATCTGTCGTATATGGCATATCCCAAACAATAGAGCCCTCAGTAGGACAAGCCTCTGCACAACGAGGTGTATCAGCGTGGCTTACGCACTCAACACAACTCTCAGGTTTTACGTAGTAGCGTGAACCTTCAAAAGGGTTTTTATCATCACTATCACTTATTATCGCCGCAACTGGGCACTCGGGCGCACACGCGTCACAATTTATACATTCTTCTGTTATCATTACTGCCATTTTAAATCCTTTTTTTTCTTTATTTGTTTATTTGCATATTGCGTTCTAAAACACTCTGTCCTACTTCAATGATAGGTGCGAATGAGATATCAACACCGCGAAGCAGCATCGTTGCACTGCAACCGATTTCAAGTTCAAGATTCTCAAACGCTTCCATAGTGATGAGTGAGACAACCTTGCCCATATCACTCTCAAATGTAAGTTCACACAAAGAGTCACTTTTACGTATCTCCAAAAGTTTGGCTGGAAGTCTATTTTCTATAGAAACTTTGCCTGGACAATCTTTGCTCACACAAACTGAAGCTTCAGGAAAACTACAATCTATAGTATCTCCTACACACAACCAAGATGGAGCTTTGTATTTGATAAGACGGATCTCTGTATCAGCACTTTTTACATCAATATATGTAACTACATCTGTTGCGTTTATCTGTGTGACTTTGGCTTCTATGTGATTCATTTTTTGACCTACATCAGATAAAGTACGACATTTTTGTCTATCATTGTTTGAAAATTGTCAAGCAACATATCTGCTGTAGAGGTGGAACTCAGATGACACCCAGAACACGCCCCCAGATAACTGAGCCATATTTGCGGTGTCTCACCCGGTATAAAGTTTACAAGTTCTAGACCGCCGCCATCATAGGCCAGTGTCGGTCTGATCTGCGTTTTGATAAGAGCTTCGATAAGTTCTTTTTGACGCAGAGCATCAAGAGAACGAAAATCTTTATTTAAAGGATTGGAGTCAGAAATATTACTTACATAGGTGATAAGCGCTTGTGCTTGCGCGCTGTTGTTGTATGCGGCCGCGATGAGATAACGCATAGCCTGAAGATTGTTCCCTTGGGCTTTATAAAGCAATCCAGTTTTTACCTGCGCCTCTACATAACCTGCATCAGCGGCTATTTTGAAGTATTCTAAAGCTTTAGTCTCATCCGCACCCGCGCTCATCCCATTTTTATATGCTTCCAATGTCTCATCCAATAGTACATTCATGCTTCTATCCTTCACACAGCGCTTAGGCTATTTATTTTCTAAAGATACTGCATAAGTTATTCTAGAACCAAAGTTGCACTAGTAGCAATAATAATCTTCCCTCGAAAAAAGGAGCTGCAATGGTTGCAATGCCTGTTAATACGAACTTCAGCCACGCAAAACAAGCGTTAACAAATGAAATCGTCACTCCAGAAATGAGTGAAATCAAAATAATGATAGCCCAAACAGTGGCACAAAGAAACTCACTCAAAACACAGATGCAAGAGTGGTATGATGAACATCCACGAGAACATTTTCCTAGTATGCAGGACTTAATGCTTGTAGATGCCACACTCTCAAAACTTGACTCTTTTTACAAAAGGCTTTGGGATTACAATAACTTACAAAAGATGTAAAAAAATAAAATAAAAGGATTTTTATGGATTATGAGACTATCAAAAAAGAGTTGCTAAAACAGGCGAGAAATGCTTTTGAAACGGCTTCAACACTACGTGAAACGCAACGTATAGAGGTCTATACACATAACACTAATATTATAACTTCAGATATTTTAGAAGAGGATGAAGCGATTCTTTATACTCCTGAAAAACTCTTATGTTATCAAGTTTATGGACATAACTATCTCGAAGAAGAGATAAAAACATGGATAGACTATGCAAGAGAGATACAACAGCCTACAGATAATAAGCCACTGAGCGAACCCACAGATGTAGAAAAATCCATCCGAGAACTAGCAGGAGAACTTGCAAAAAAAAGTGGGCTAAAGATACAAGAGATAAGCTCTTATGAGATTTTTGCAAACCTTCCCGTAACTCTTCTTGGAACGATAGAACAAGAGATAATCGAATATTGGTGGAGTGCCAATGAAGAAGAAAACGCGAAGAAACTTGCTTTAGCGCAGATAGAAGAGGCTTTAGCGCACATCTCTAAAATATAAAAAGTAATTTTGCTATAATTGCGCAGCTTACAGCGACCTTATATTGAGGGAGATTTACAACTTTATGTTATATGCAAAATTACGATTTGGTATCAAAAAATGATAGGTATAGACCTTATAAAAAGCTCTCGTATGGAGCATATGATGGAGCGTTTTGGTGAAAAAGCACTGCAAAGATTTTTATCGCCTGATGAGATAGTTCTTGTTAAAAACTACAAAAATGCTGCGGGATTTTGGGCAGTTAAAGAAGCTTGCTCCAAGGCTTTAGGAGTCGGTATTGGAAGTGAATGTTCTTTTTTTGATATCTACATCTCCAAAACCTCCAAAGGCGCGCCAAAGATAGAACTCTCTGGACGGCTCATACAGAACTTCAAGATTAAAGATACCAGTGTCTCCATCACCCATGACGGAGAATACGCTATAGCAGTTGTTGCCATCGAGACGAACTAGTCTCAGCCGCCGCCTACAAAGTCAAGTAACTCCAACTTATCGCCATCGCTGAGTTCATATGTATCCCATTTATCTTGTTTTACAATATTCATATTTACCGCTGCAGCCATAACTTTACCATCTAAAACCAGCATATGCAACACTTCTAAAAGCGTTGCGTTTTGTTTAAATTCTCTTGTTTCACCGTTAATAATAAGTGTCATCTTTTTTCTCTTTCATATAATTTTAATACATCCATCACTGCCAAATCTTTTTTCTCAAGGGCAAATTCATATGCGGTATATCCAGATTTTGACTTTGTAGTCGGATTGGCACCGACACCAAGCAGATACTCTACAACAATAGGATTTCCGCTAAAAGCTGCCTGATGCAGAGGTGTAATACCCTCTTCATTCGCTAGATTGAGATCCGCTCCACGCATGACTAAAAAACGTACAAGTTCTTTGTTTTTCTTTTTTGTTGCCAAAATAAGTGGCGTATTGTCACGGTTGTCCTGCGCGTTGACATTGGCACCCGCATCTACAAGGAGTTTTGCCATCCTCAGATCACTCTTTTGTATAGCAATATGCAAAGGTGTAAGCCCTGCAGCTGTAATCACTTCCGTATCAGCTTCTTCTTGAAGCATCTTCGCTACAGCTTCATAGTGCTCATAATAAACATGGTTATGTAACGCACTTCTCCCATCGACCTCATCAGCTGACACTCCTAAAAACAGTAGTACCAAAACAAGTAATTTTATCATATACACTCTTTTTATTTTTTTGATGCTAATGGTATCTTTTTTTATTGAATAAGAAATCAATGTATCTAGTTAAACTTTGCTATTTAAAGAAAACATAGCTTTAATTTACGTAATAAATAATATTTTTAGCATCAAACTTAACATAAAATTAACACTAAAAAGTTAAAGTTTCTTTTTAAAAAATTTATAAGGTGTACAATGAAAATCAAATACTCACTCACGGCCTTGATGGCAATCTCAACTCTTTATGCCCAAGATATTATAATAGACCCCATAAGTGTCACGGCGACAAAAATATCTACTGCTACAAAAGATATATCCCAATCTATTGCTGTTGTTGACGTACAAACTATCGAAGATAAAAATATCTTGAATATCCAAGAAGCCATAGAAGATATTCCTGGTGTAAATGCTGAGTCTTCTACAAACTCTCCGAGTCCCAGACTCATTATCAGAGGTGCAGGACTCAAATCTCGTTATGGTGTTCGAGAAATCATGGTTATGAAAGATGGGGTGCCTTTGAGTGATCCTGATTCATTTACGCGTTTTGACTTTATAGATATGCAGGATGTGACAAGTCTCGAAGTACAAAAAGGTCCAGGTTCTATAAACGCAGCAAATACTACAGGTGGAGTTATTCAACTCATTACTAAATCCGTTTTTGAAGAGGAGAAAAATAGAGTTAAAATCGGTCTTGGCAACGACGGACAGAGAAATATCAATCTCAAAGTAAGAGAAGCTCTGAATGAAAACGATTTTGTTTCTGCAACATTTAGTAAACGCAACATAGACAACAGCTGGAGAGACAACAACGAGTTTGACTCTACACAGCTGAGTTTAAAATACGGCCATATCTTTCAAGATGACTCGACGATAGAGACTGAGTTTTCTTACACAGAATCAAATATGAACATCCCCGCTTCTATGACAGCTACAGAGTTTGAAGTATTTAAAGAGACTGGTGAACAGCACGACACAAGCTATCAATGGCAAAATAGTGCGAGAGATTCGAAGATATTTTCTCTAAACGCAAGATATGAAAAAGATCTTGGAGGTGTGGATTATAAACCGAGATTTTATTTCAATAGTTGGGAACACTTTCACCCTGTAACGGGTCTTATCAATGATGCTACCGATAATAAGGTCTATGGAACGGATCAAGAGTTTAACTATGAACACAAACTTTTTGGAGAGAAAGCCTCTTTAGTAGCAGGTGTAACTGCTAAAACAGATGTGACAAATGATGCCAAAAAATATGAATATGCGACTATAGATTATATCACGACGATGGTTTATAATCCGGTAACACACACTATGGCACCAGTAACTGTAATAGGACAAACTACATCAAATAATAAAGGTAATCTTGCAGGTGTAGAAGATAGTACAACAACACTCATCGGTGCGTATGCTATGGAAACTTTTGCTCCAAACAAAAAGTGGACTGTTGATATTAGTTCACGCATTGACAAACTTAGTTTTGACATGAGCGGCAATGAGATAACAACATATGATTACACAACAAAAAATTATGTTGATGGTATCGGACTTTATAATACAGAAAAATCTTATACGCTTTTTTCTGCAAAACTTGGAACTGTTTATAAACTCACAGATACAACCAATATCTACGCCTCCATGGCAACTGCAAATCAAACACCAACAGCCAGTGAAATTCAATCAGCACTGCAGGAAAATATCGATCTTGATAAATCCACAAGTGTCAACTATGAAGTGGGTGTAAAAACACGTGCCAATAAAATCTCTTATGATGTAGCCATCTATCAAAACAATGTTAATGATGAAATTATCCAAATATTAGATGCAAATGGCAACTCCATCTACGATAATGCTGGAAAAACGCAGAAGAAAGGTTTAGAGTTCAATACAGCGTATCAGTTTACTTCAGAACTACAACTCGGTGGTGCGTATGCATACAGTGACTACAGATTTGTAACATTTAATGAGTCTGTGCGAGGAGCTTTAGTCTCAAGAGATGGTAACTATCTGCCATATATCCCAAAAGAACAATACTCAATATTTGCAGCACTCAAAATGGAAAACGGCTTCAAAGCGCGTTTGACTACAAAAACTTGGGGCGAATACTACATGGATAATGCAAACACGCAAAAATATGACGGTTATGCTTTTGTGACGGATTTAATGCTTGGCTATGAATACAAAGCTCATAACATCCAACTCAATATAAAAAACATTACCAATCAATACTATGCTATGGAAGCGCTCAAAGATGTCTATGGCAACGAATCTTATAAAGCAGCAGCACCTATGAGCGGTATGCTGACATATAGCTACGCATTTTAGGAAATACAATGGTCACTGAACAAAAACGCAACAATAATGACATTTATAAAATCCCTTTTTTGGGATTTTTATTTAAAAACAAAATCTTTATCAAAGGGTTACAACTCTCTGTGCTGGCACTATTTTTCTATGCTATCGTCTTTGGTATTCTCTATCCAACAAAAGAAGAGAACATCTTTACAACGGCAGTTTTCTGGTCACTTTTTTGGCCACTTTTTGTAGTCGTGTCGCTCTCTACTTTTGGAAGAGTATTCTGCGGAATTTGTCCACATGGCTTTATAGGAAAATATCTCACGCGTTTTGGGCTCAAAAAGAAAATGCCAAAAGCTCTTGCAAACCCTTATATAGGTGTTTTTTTACTTATTATCGGATTTTGGTTGGTCTATTATACTTATCCGCAAACATATAAAGCGCCCCTTGCTGCTGCTATCTTCTTTCTTGTTCTGACACTTATTGCCATTGTCTTTTTTTATATTTATAAAGATATGAGTTACTGTAAATCCATTTGCCCTATCGGTTCACTCATGCGAGGTTTTGGAAAGATATCTTTTACTACACTTGGAACCTATGAGGAGTCATGTAAAAGCTGCACAACTTTTGAGTGTGCAACAGCCTGTTCCTATAATCTCAAACCCTTTACTTTTGACAAACGCAACTCCATCACAGACTGTACTTTATGTATGGATTGTTCAAGTGCGTGTGAGGCTGTAAGTTTTAAGCTTGTTCCACCATCGCAAAACCTCTTTAAAAAATTTCAAATACATAAAGCAGAAGTATGGGCATTTATCCTCATAACTGCAGCTATTACTATCACTATGAGCTTTCATCACGCACTTGGACGTGTTGCAATCGCAGATACCTTTGTGTGGTCAAAACTTGGGGTTTATTTGGAAGAAGTTGTTGCAATACCTGGAGTGGATTATATAGGGTTTTCTGCCCTACTTTTTGCTATGTTCAGTACACTTTTTTTCGTTTATAGCGGAATCTATATCGCTTCAAAAGCTTTGAAAGAAGATTTTTCAAAACTCTTTTACACACTTGGTTATGCTTTTGCACCACTCTTTATCATCGGTGGACTTTCGCATACTTATGAGTTTTTCTTTTTAGAACACTATAACTCTATCGTCAACGGTTTTATGAATGGTTTTAACATATCTGGAGATGAAGTCAAAGCACTTGCAACGAGAAAAGAAAACTGGCTTAAAATCTTTGCACTTATAAACTATGTCGCGGTAATTTGGTCATTTATCATTATGTATAAACGCATCAACTTTTTTAGTGCCACAAAACTTCGTAAGAGTATTGCATTTATAGCCGCTTCAAATCTCATCCTTTTTTATCTAGGGCTCAATGTTTACAAAGTCTATGCTTTTAAAACATACGGTGCTAAAAAATTAGAACACCACCATGGAGCTATGTCTCAAAATTGATTTCAAAGAGTAAGTTCTAGTCCAAAAGATGGGCTAAGGAAGCATCAATATCTTTATAGTGAAACACATATCCTGCGTCCATAATCGCTTTTGGATAGACCTCTTTTGAGCCTGTGAGTACACTTGAGCCTTCCCCAAAAAGAAGTTTCAGAACAAAAACCGGCAGAGGAAAAAATGTCGGTTTATGCAAGGCTTTACCAAGAGCTTTTGTAAACGCAGCGTTTGTGAGAGGATACGGTGCAGTTGCGTTGAAAACACCTGTAAGTTTATGTTCAATGAGATACTTATACATACCCATCAAATCCCCTATATCTATCCAACTCATCATCATTTTTCCATCACCGATATTACCGCCGAGACCAAGTTTAAAAGGAAACAACATCTGGGCAAGCGCACCACCTTCACTTCCGAGTATCACTCCAAAACGCAGTATAGCAGTTGGCTTATTACATCTCTGCGCCTCTGCTTCCCACTCTTTTGTCAAAGATGCTAAAAAGTCATCTCCATACCCTTCAAAACGCTCATCGCATGCTATTCCATCAGGATATGCACCGATTGCAGAAGTGGAGATAAAGTAGCGCACTTGACTTCTATTGATAGCATTTACAAGTGTTCTTGTTGTATCGACGCGGCTACTTCTGAGAACTTTTTTATACTCCTCATTCCATTTTTTGATAATAGGAGCACCCGCAAGATTTATAACAACTTCTACACCCTCAAGTTTGCTGAGTATCTCATCTTCGGTATCATTTCTATGAATAGCTACAAAATCTCTAAAAAATTTTGTTATATTTGATCCGACAAAACCGCTAATACCAGTGATTGCTACTTTCATATCACACCTCCATATTTTTATAAATTGTAACCACTATTGTAATACTTTTGTACACTTTATTTGTAAGTTCATCTCTTAAATAATATATAATCAAAGAAAAAAAGTTTCATTTTTAGCTTCATATCACTCTAAAAGTTGCTAAAATAATAGAACAATTTTTATACGAGGTGAATAATATGTTACAAATTTCTTTCAATAACGATCTTGAAGAAGATGAATACTATGATAGTTTAAATGAATACGAAGATGAAGACGACGATTTAGAAAATGAAGAGGAAGATTATTACGAATTGGACGACGACGAAGAGGAAGATTCCTACTGCGACTAGAGATAAAATATCTCTAGTTTTCAAATATATTTTTCTGCTAAAAACTTTTTTTGTTTTCTCATTTTATAAATAAACAACTGTCACCATAATCATCAAATAAAAAAGTATAGTTGTACGAAAATGCTTGTAATACATTTTTTCTTGTTGTTCAAGCATATTGGCACTTGCAATTCCAACAAGCATATAAAAAGGTATAACCTCTAAACAAGAAAAATGTGACAATGGACCAAGATTGGTTGGTAAATAGTAAAAAATATAATCACCAAATAACATATGGTAAGGGATATTCACAATCAGTTCGATAAAAATTGCTTCGGTACCCAACAATAATCCCATTTTTAATGTACTCATGTACGAATTGTGTATAAAAACAATACTTCGCCAGTATGTATAAAAACCAAGCGTACCCCATACAAGCCGAAAAAAATAACTGATATTTTCGTTATGAGTCGGGTACAGACGGTATTCCCATAAAGGAGTTTCAAAGATTATGGAATATACGGTATTAACAAAATCTTCTCCGATAACACCCAATAATGAAAATAAAAAGACAATGTAAACTAATTTTTTCCAATCAGGGCGTAATAATTTTTTAGCAACAATACAAAAAAAAGCATAAAAAATTACAAGTAATCCAACACTGTAAAATACAGTATTTAAAACATTGATTTCAAACATTTTTTATTCCTTTTATTGGCTTATCAAATTTTTTGACTTAAAAGCTTTATTATTTTTTTTATTGTTTGCAGCGCAGATGTTGGAGTGCTTTTACCACTCCAAAAACGCAACGCTGCTTGATGTATTTTTGTATTTTGCAATAGTTTTATAACTCTTTCAATTATCCAATCCCATCGTAGTAAAAGTTTTTGCAGCAATTTCATCGCTTTAAATCGTTTTTTTAGATTTTTTTGCCAAAGTTCTTTATATTTATCAAGATCACCATCAACGATTGCATCGACAGCGTAGAGTGCTGAACGCATCGCATAATAGATCCCTTCATAAGTGAAAGGAGAAACTTGTCCAGCGGCATCTCCAACAAACAAAATATTATCTTTACGATACAGATTATCTTCCCAGAGAGGGATATAGTAACCTTTCGCTTTTGGTGAATGACTTGCTCCTAATTTTTCGCAAAAATCGTCAAAAAACTTGTGAGCTTTTGATTCATCCTCACACGCAAGTCCTATGTGCGCTCCTTTATGATGTATAAAAGACCACGCATAATAACCCTGTGCAATATCCTTACCAAACCAAAATTCACATTGTGCGGTCAATGGCTCTTCTACTTTAGCATAGAGCGTCAATACTCTTCTTGGCAGAGTTCCTGTTAGCACTTTTCGTACTGTAGAGTTGACACCATCAGCGGCTATAAGGTATTTTGATTTTATGCGAAGCTCTGAGCCATTAGATTTTATGGAAGCGTGTTGTCCATCATAGGATTTAAAATAACCCTCTATTATTTCTGCACCTTCATTTTGAGCCAAAGTACGTAAATAAGCATCAAATTCTAAACGATTTACAATAGCTAACGGTTCTTTCTCAAGATTTACAGCAACGCCAAATAGGCTTGGTGCTACAAATTTGATACTATTTACCTGATGCAAAATCTTCTCTTTATCTAAAGCAAATTCATCAAAAGCTTTTAATAACACTCCACCGCCACATGGTTTTTCAAAAGTAAAACTTTTTTGCACTAACAATACACTATATTTTTTTTGTGCTAAAAAGCGCGCTGCTGTTGCTCCAGCTGGACCACCACCAATCACTAATACATCATAATTTTTTATCATCAGCGAAACCATAACAAATTTAAACTTCAAACAAAGAAAAGCTATTTATCTAAATCTTCTCTTTTGTTAAAGTGAGGAATATATTTACTTGTCTCATAGATACCGTACATAAGCTCTTTCATCTTTTGCGTGAGTTCAGGTTGTTTTTTTGAGTGATCTTCAAGCGGGGAATCACTATGGATATCAAAAAGACCTGCATTTGTCCCATCAGCACGTGTTCTGTAGTAGTATTTTTCACCTACAAGTCCTAAAAGCGGGTTAGAAGAGTGCGTGATAGTAAAAGCATATCTGCTTGCATCAAAACGCGTATCAAACATATCGCGTCCCAAAGTTGTTGCTGTATAAGGTATATTTGCAAGCGAAGCGATAGTTGGCATCGCATCTACTTCAGAGACTACTTTATCATAGATTTTTGGCTCTGCGATAAGTGGTGAATAAATGACAAAAGGAACACGAAGTGCACCCAAATCAAGACTGCTTCTTCCCTCTCCCGATGTCACATGAACGCCTGTACTTGCTGAGATACCATGATCTCCCCAAAACACAAAGATGGTATTTTTATAGTAGTTGCTCTCTCGTGCTAGTTTCATAAAATGCCCGATGGAGTGGTCCATAAATCGAAAAGAGTTGTATTCGTCCACCGAACTAAAACCGTATTTTTGCACTTCACTATCACTCACATCTTCACGTATCTCAAAGCCGTAACTCTCTTTTGGGATGGTGTAAGGTCTATGGTTTCCTGAAGTTTGAATGATAGTAAAAAATGGCTCTTTGGCGACTTGAAGCGCTTTATTGGCTTCACGGAAGAGATCAATATCTGAGATACCCCAGACATCTGTTCGTGGAGATTCGTAACTCTCTTCCTCATGCAGATGCAAATCATCCATCGACTGGTTAAGCATACCGCGGATATTTCCCCATGAAGCAGAACCACCTATAAAATAGTGCTTTTCATAGCCTTTAA
>MIBW01000076.1:0-534 GCA_001829625.1 Sulfurimonas sp. GWF2_37_8
AAAATTTGAACCACATCAATGCCCGCTTCGATTTGCTTTTCCATGTAAATTTTTACAACTTCCGTCACTTTTGCTAAGATTTTGTGTAAAAGCTCAGGGTTTGAGTACATCATTTTTTTGCAGATATTGTAAGTCTTTGTGCCTTCGCCCTCTATCATGTATGTTGCAAGTGTCCATGGCGCTCCGGTAAAACCGATAAGAGCCTTATCGTCTGCCAGCTCTGCTTTTATAAGTTTGATAGTTTCATAAACGTAAGTAAGTTTTGAAGCAGCCTCTTCACCGCCAATGAGTCTATCAAGGTCAGCTTCATTTTTGATAGGATCATTAAACTTTGGTCCTTCACCTTTGATGAATTCCAAATCCATTCCCATCTCATCGGGAACTACCAATATATCACTAAAAAGTATCGCAGCATCAACACCGACTATGTCGACTGGCTGAAGTGTTACTTCGCAAGCTTTTTTAGGGTCATGACAAAGATTTAAGAAGTTTCCGGCTTGTGCACGAACTTTCATATACTCAGGAAGATAGCGT
>MIBW01000076.1:582-5461 GCA_001829625.1 Sulfurimonas sp. GWF2_37_8
AAACATGCATCTACAAATATTTTACTCATCAAACAGCCTTTGTATTTAAATTATTAATTTTGACTTTGACACTATTTAGTGGCTTTTGCCAACTTTACCTAAAAAGTATAAACCAACTGCCACAGCTGTGATAGAAAGTGCAAGATATAACAAATCTAAAGCACCATGATATTCTGTGTGTCCTACTTTTTGGAAAAATCCTACGACAAGAACCATAACGATAACTTTTGAGATTTTGTCTTTGAGTTGATCAAGTGAATGGATAGCGAGTAGCTGGTTCTCTTCCCCATTTTCATCTTTTGCTGGATCGATATCGGAGATAAAGAGCTCATACAAACCAAAAGAGAATAAAAGCATTACCACACCGATAAGATAAAGATCTACTGCACCGATGATTCCCCCAACGACATCTTCGTGAAAGTTTTCAGGATGTGCATGAGTTAGATAGGTATTGATGACAAATTTTGCTGTGTCATAAATGTCAAAACTTGCAACTGCAAAAAGTAAAATAGCTCCGATAAGACCAAAAATTACAGCAAGCAAAATCACAAAACGTGAATTCCAAAGTGAATGTTCAAATATTTTCTCAATCATTATTTTTCTCCTTCCATTTCAACCCATTTTTGAGCGATTCTCACTGCGTTTGTAGCCGCACCAACGCGAAGATTATCCGCTACAACAAACATATGGACTATTTTTTTATCAAAAGTGTCACTTCTGATTCGCCCGACAAAAGTCTCATTCATATCAACGCAAGTAGCCGGCATAGGATAGAGTGCTTCAAAAGGTTTATCGAGGATAACTATGTTTTGTGCTCTACTGAGAACATCCCTTACAGCATCTGCGTTTACTTCATTTTTAAATGTAAGTGTCAATGCTTCTGCATGACCACGAAGTGTAGGTACGCGTACACAAGTTGCACTAAGAGGGATTTTTTTGTGCATGATTTTTGTAGTTTCATTGACCATTTTCATCTCCTCTTTTGTATAACCGTTATCAGTAAATACATCAATCTGAGGGATAACATTCAGCGCGATCTGATGCTTAAAAGATTTGTGTTCAGACTCATTAAGTGTAAACGCAAAGAAGTCTTGCATCTGCGTGACAAGCTCTTCCATTGCAGTTTTGCCTGCACCTGAAGTAGCTTGGTATGTCGAAACATCGACACGTACTAAGTCGTAAGCCAGATCAAGAGGTTTAAGTGCTTGAACCATTTGGATAGTTGAGCAGTTTGGATTTGCGATGATACCTGTGTCTCTCCATTTTGCTATATCTTCAGGGTTGACTTCAGGTACTACCAAAGGAACATTCTCTTGCATTCTGAAGTGTGATGTATTATCGATGACAACAGCACCTGCTGCAACTGCAGAATGTGCGAACTCGGCACTTACACTTCCCCCTGCGCTGAAGAGTGCGATGTCAATTTCTTCTTTTTCAAAAACACCGTGTGTCAGTTCTATGATTGGTAAATTTTGCCCATTGTATTCAACTGTTTTACCAAGACTTCTTGCACTTGCCAAAGGTACCAACTTGTTTAGTGGAAAATTTATCTCCGAGAGAAGTGTTAAAATCTCTTCCCCAACCGCTCCATTTGCTCCGACAACTGCTACATTATATTTTTTCATTGTATCTCCTAAATTCTATTGTGTAAAAAAAGCTCATCAGCTTTTATCTCATTTGTTTCACTTAAAATAACAGCTCTCTCTACAACAGAGAGTAATTCTCGTATATTACCAGGCCATTTGTAAGCTAGAAGCTGCTTAATTGCTTCTTCAGAAAAGTGCTTTTTTTCAAATCCATACTTTTTACAGTTTTGCTCCATGATAACTTCGGCTATCTGAAGTATCTCTTCTATTCGCTCTCTAAGTGGTGGAATATGTAGAGGAATAGTGTTGAGTCTGTAATACAAATCTTCTCTAAACTCACCATTTTTTATCTTATCCTCTAATTTCGCGTTTGTTGCTGATACTACTCTGATATCAATTTTAATCGACTTAGAAGAACCAAGACGACGAATTTCCTTCTCTTGTAGAGCACGCAAAAGTTTTGCCTGAACGCCATAAGGCATCTCGCCAATCTCATCTAAGAAAAGTGTTCCACCGTTTGCAAGTTCAAATTGTCCAGTTTTTGCTTCGCTTGCATCGGTAAACGCACCTTTTTCGAAACCAAAAAGCTCACTTTCAATAAGGTTTTCAGGAAGAGCCGCCATATTGATAGCTACAAATGGTTTATTTACTCGTGATGAGTTGCTGTGGATATAGGAAGCAAAAACTTCTTTACCGACACCACTTTCTCCAAGTAAAAGGATACTGGCATCAGTCTTAGATGCTTTATTGGCTATATTAAGAATCACCTCAAGAGCTTTGGAGTTGCCTAAAAAACCTCTTGCGTTTTTTTCTTCTACATGAACAGTTTTTTTGATTTTTTGGATCTTGTCTTCACGCTTTATTGCATCAACTAAAGTATCTATATCAAATGGTTTTAGTAAAAAATCTTTTACACCGAGTTTTATAGATTCGATAGCACGACCAAGTGTTGCATTTGCTGTCATGATGATGACTTCAAAGCGACCATTGAGAGTTTTTACAAACTCTATACCATCCATACATGGCATATTGATATCTGTAATAATCAAATCGAAGCTCTCATCAAGACCTTTAAGTGCATCTTTGGCACTTTTAAATGTCTTGACCTCAAACTCTTTATAATCACTCATAGAAATCTCAAGAGATTTTCTCATGTTGATATCATCTTCAACTATTGCTATTTTCAATATAAAATGCCCTTAATTTAAAGGAGAGATTTTAGCAAAATTATCATTAAAATCGACTTTGAAACAAGTGGTTTTGAGTGTGAGTATAGTAGTAGAACTGTTTTGCAGATTGGTATTTATCTCAGAGTGTTTTACATCAAGCCCAAGTGCATGAATAAAAGAGAAAAATTTATCTTCATTTTGAAAAATTATTTGCTTAAGATTATCACCTCCGTCACTTTCTAAAAGGAGTGAATCATAAGTGCTGCCTGAGCATTTTTGCATAGTTTTTGCTATAGAGAGTGTTTCGTTACGGAGAATGGCATCCTGAACAACATAACGGTAAGATATAAGATACTCACTCGCACTAAGGACGAGTGAAGAGAAGAGAAATACTAGTTTGAAAATTGAGCGTGTGCCAAGACGATTTCCATCTCTACTTCGCATAAACCCTCTTTGAAAGTTGTCTCAACGACATTTGCGTTTTTAACCATAGCTTGTACGGTAGTACGAACAGTAGAACGCTGAACCATCATGTTTTTAATCAAATCTTGACCATCAATTCGTACGCCCTTAACTTTTTCAGCTAACAGCCTATATGCATCTGCAGTAGCAGCACGTTTTGCTAGAGCATAAGCTTGTGCGGGAGAAGAGGTATTCATAGGAGCAACACCTTGTCCAATAACACTGATGCGAACTTCAGCCCCCTTTGCTAAAAAATCTTCTTTTTTAGGGACATCTGTAACTACCGTATCTAAGCCAGTAGAATCAATGACTTGGGTCTGTTGCTTGGAACACGCAGCACCTGTTTTTGCATTTTCACAATTAATGGTAATGTTGCTTGAGGGAGTTTCATCTGCCGTAACTGCAGCCACAGTTAAAAATGCGATGAATAGCAAAGAGTATTTCATAAGTTTTCCTTCTTTAAAGAAGCACCAAAAGGTGCTTATGTTGTATCTTGTTGCCAATAAGCAACTACTATTCCAAATCTAATAAAGATGAATCTGTATCGAACTCATCTTCATTATCCTCTTCTTCTCTTATACAGCGAGAGATACTTGCTACATCATCACCTTTTACTATATATACCCCAGAGGTGTTTCTGCTTGATTTAGAGATACTTTGCATATCTACACGAATCATTTTACCTGCTTTTGTGAGTGCCATCATATCCATGCTCTCATCTACCATAAGGATACCGACTACATGTTTACCTGTTTTTGCTGTCATTTTCATAGCGATTACACCAGAGCCACCACGATTCGTGAGTCTATATTCGCCTGCATCCGTTCGTTTTCCAATACCTTTTTCACTGACGATTAAGATTTCTTCATCATCACTTGCAATGATATTTGCATCGACAACTTCATCAGTCTCATGTTTAAATTTGATACCACGTACACCACGAGTGCTTCTTCCCTGATCACGTGTTTTTTCTATCTCAAATTTTATACACTGAGCAAGCTTTGTGACAATAAAGAGATATTTGATGCTCTGATCGGCAATTTTTGCAGTGATAAGTGCATCATCATCATCCAGAACAATCGCACGAACTCCATTACTTCTGATATTTGAAAATTCACTCAGATTTGTACGCTTTACGATACCTTTTTGTGTGAAGAAAACAAGTGATTTTTCATCACTGAAGTCTGTAGTAGGGATGATTGAGCGAATTTTTTCATCTGCTACAAGGCTTAGGAGATTTACAACTGCTTTTCCTTTTGCGATGCGGCTGCCTTCAGGAATACGATAAACTTTCAACCAATGCAGCTGACCACGGTCTGTGACAAACAGAAGAGTATCGTGCGTATTACAAGTGAAAAATCTCTCTATAAAGTCATCTTCATAAGTAGTTACAGCAGTTTTACCTTTACCACCGCGTTTTTGTTTTTCATATGCACCAAGCGGTACACGTTTGATATAACCACGGTGAGTAATTGTAACAACCATTGGTTCATTTGGAATAAGGTCTTCAATATCGATATCATCATAGTCATCTTCAATTTCTGTACGTCTTTTATCTGTATAAATTGCGGCAACTTCATCAAATTCTTGTGCAATAATACCATGAAGTACCTCTTCACTTTTGAGGATTGATTCTAAGTATGCTATGAGTTCGATGAGTTC
>MIBW01000076.1:5483-9719 GCA_001829625.1 Sulfurimonas sp. GWF2_37_8
TCAATCTCGAGACCTGTAAGTCTTCCAAGTCTCATAGCGACGATACTTTGCGCTTGAATCTCTGAAAAATCAAACTCAGTTACAAGGTTGTTTTTTGCAAGTTCTTCACTATTTGATGCACGAATTACGCGGATGACATCTTCTATGATATCGATAGCTTTTTTGAGACCTTCTAAGATATGTGCACGTGCTTTAGCTTTTTCAAGGTCAAAGATAGTTCTGCGGATAATAATCGTTTTGCGGTGATTTATAAAGTATTTAAGAATATCTATAAGACCAAAAATTCTCGGCTCTTGATTTAATATAGATAACATGATGATACCAAAAGTGGTTTGCATACTTGTTTGTTTAAAAAGATTGTTAAGAACTATTTCACTCATTGCATCGCGTTTAAGTTCGATGACGACACGCATTCCATCACGGTCTGATTCGTCTCGTATCTCAGAAACACCGTCTATCATTTTGTCTTTTACAAGATTTGCTATATTTTCAATCAAACGCGCTTTATTGACTTGATAAGGGAGTTCATCAATAACAATAACTTCTTTTTTAGCTTTTTGTTCTATGTGCGTTTTTGCACGTACTTTGATACGACCTCTGCCTGTCTCATAGGCATCCATAATCCCTTTTTTACCAAAGATAGTTCCCCCTGTTGGAAAGTCTGGAGCTTTGATGTGTTCCATAATCTCTATAAGAGAGATATTGGGATTTGCTAAAAGCGCTTTGAGACCACTCATAATCTCCGTAGGGTTATGCGGAGGGATATTTGTGGCCATACCAACAGCGATACCTGATGAGCCGTTAATAAGAAGGTTTGGAACACGTGTAGGCATAACGTCTGGCTCTTTTGTAGTTCCATCGTAGTTGTCTATCATATTGACTGTATTTTTATCGAGATCTTTTAAGAGTTCCCCTGCATATTTTGTCATACGCGCTTCTGTATAACGCATCGCAGCTGCGGAGTCACCATCAACAGAACCGAAGTTACCCTGACCATCGACAAGCTGCATACGCATTGAAAAGTCTTGGGCCATACGTACGAGTGCATCATAAACAGCAGTATCACCATGTGGATGGTACTGACCGATAACGTCTCCAACGATACGTGCTGATTTTTTAAATTTAGCTCCATGAGATAAACTTAATTTATCCATCGCATAAAGAATTCTTCTGTGAACTGGTTTGAGTCCATCTCTAACATCTGGAAGAGCACGACCGACGATTACACTCATTGAATAATCGAGGTAGCTACTTTGTAGAGTCTCTTCAATCTTTACAGTCTGAATATCATCATTGCTTAATAAATCACTCATATAAAACACCCTATGTAAATAAAATTGTTTTTATAATATCCAACAATCCCTTAAGAAACATGGAAAGAGGGAGAGTTTATGCTTACTTATTTATTCGTGTGAAGATGTGAAGCTTAAAATGTAAAATTAAAAATACTGATTAAAAATTAATCAACATACTGCACAACAAGCATACATCTTGATGTTATACTTTTCCCCGAAATACATAAATCCGAAAATCAAAAATCGGAAAAAAAAGGAAATTACGATGAAAAAATGGTTATTGCTAGCGTTAACGCTTTTGCCTTCTTTAGTGCTTGCTGAAGATGCGCCTACTATAGACAGTGGTAATAATGCTTGGATGATGATATCTACAGCATTAGTACTTCTAATGACACCAGCGGGTTTGGCTTTGTTTTATGGAGGTATGACAAGAAGTAAAAATGTACTCAATACTTATGCTATGGTATTTGGTGCATTTGTAGTTGCGTTTGTTGCTTGGATAGTTGCTGGATATTCAATGGCGTTTGGAAACGGTGGAGCGATGCAAAGTTTCATTGGTGGATTTGGTAATATGTTCTTAAATGGGATTAGTTGGTCTGATTTAACGGCTCAATCATATTCTATGTATGTATTTATAGTGTTTCAAGGAACATTTGCAGCGATTACGGTAGCGATTGCAGCTGGATCGGTTATTGAGAGAATGAAGTTCTCAACTTGGTTGATTTTTGTAGCTATTTGGACAGTATTTGTATATGCTCCAGTTGCACACATGGTTTGGGGTGGAGCTGGTGCTTTACTATTTGATGCTGGTGCTTTAGATTTCGCTGGTGGTACTGTTGTCCACATGAATGGTGGTTTGGCTGGTTTAGTTCTTGCAATCCTTATTGGTAAAAGAAAAGATTTCCAAAAAGCTGCTATGAAACCTATGAGTATTATGCTTACAGCTTTAGGTGCTGCATTACTATGGTTTGGATGGTTTGGATTTAATGGTGGATCTGCGTTTGGTGCATCAGAAATCGCTGGTTTAGCGTATCTTACAACAGCTTTAGCTCCTGCAATAGCAGCGATTACTTGGATGGTGTTAGAGTATATAGTATTTAAAAAAGTAACACTTCTTGGAACAGTTTCAGGGGTTGTGGCTGGTCTTGTAGCAATCACTCCGGCAGCAGGTTTTGTGGATGTTAGCGGTGCGTTTGCAATAGGAATCTTTGGTTCAATCATCGCTTTCTTCGGTGTTGTTACTTTAAAGAAAAAACTTGGTTATGATGATTCATTAGATGCATTCGGTATTCACTTTTTAGCTGGACTATGGGGAGCCTTAGCGACTGCAATCTTCGCTGTAAATGATCAAGCGTTATTATGGGACGGTCCACTTAAAGCTTCGGGTGATAGAATGGGTCAATTCATGGTACAACTTGAATCAGTAGTCGTTGTAGGAATCTTTACTTTGATTGGAACAATAGTAGTTTACTATATCGCTTCAGCGCTAACAGGTGGCGGCAGAGTAGATGAAGAGAGTGAGTCTGTTGGTCTTGATGAAAGTGTTCATGGTGAAAAAGGTTTAAACCTTTAAGCTGATCTTCAAAGGAGAAGCGTCCTTTGGAGTTGATTTAAACACTAAAAGTGGTTACAATTTTAAAATTAATAAAGAGGTAAAAAGCCTCTTTGCATACATATGGAGTATAAATTATGAAAAGAGTAGAAGCGGTTATCAAACCTTTTAAACTAGAAGATGTAAAAGACGCATTAGCGGAGATAGGAATTACTGGTATGACAGTAAGTGAAGTAAAGGGTTATGGACGTCAAAAAGGTCATAGTGAACTTTACCGTGGTGCAGAATATGTTGTAGATTTTCTACCAAAAATCAAAATGGAAATGGTAGTAGATGACAAAGATGTAGATCAAGTTACAGCTACAATCGTAGAAGCTGCTAGAACAGGTAAAATCGGTGATGGAAAAATCTTTGTGAGTGAAATAGAAAAAATTATCCGTATCCGTACAGGTGAAACAGATAACGAAGCTATATAGTTACAGCTTCGTATTTTCCGCATATCCTCATGCGGAAATTCTTTCTGATTAAAAATTAATCATTTTTTTTTATTATTGCACTTTTTTTTTGCTAAAATCATCAACTTGACTTTATTCTAAAGGTAGTAATGATGCTCGAAGCAGATTTTAAATACATAATAGACACTTTCTTTGCACTTTTTTCAATGGTGCTTATAATCTTCATGGTCCCAGGTTTTGCTATGCTTGAAGCTGGACTTGTGCGTACAAAAAATGTTACATCCGTTCTTACAATCAATGTTATGATTTATGCAGTAGCTTCTATTGCGTTTTTACTTGTGGGCTACAGTGTTGCGTTTGGTGCTTGGGAAAACGCCAATATGAGCATTTGGGCTGCGTTTTTGTTTCAAATGGCTTTTGTGGGTAAGACCATCAACATTATGAGCGGTGGTGTGAGTGAGAGAGTACGCATTATTCCTTTGGCGATTTTTGCTGTTATCATGGGTGCTTTTATCTATCCAAGCGTGGTCAATATTAGCTGGGGAGCAGATATCCTAGCCGAAACATTTTTGGACATAAAAATGTACGATTTGGCTGGTTCTACGGTGATACACTCTACTGGTGGATGGGCACTTCTGGCAGCAATTATGATCATGGGAGCACGTAAGGGGCGTTATATAGATGGGAAAGTCCGTGTTATCCCCGCATCCAATATTCCTCTTGTTACACTTGGCGCTTTTTTGTTGTGGATAGGGTGGTTTGGTTTTAATGGTGGCAGTGTTGGAAGTATCTCAAGTGTAGAAAACGCAAACGCAGTAGCAAAAACGATCATGAATACAAATACAGCAGGTCTTGCAGGCGCTATCGTGGCCGGTGCATTTATGTATTTTAGATACAGACTTTTTGATATCACTATGATTTTAAATGGAGCTTT
>MIBW01000076.1:9742-11853 GCA_001829625.1 Sulfurimonas sp. GWF2_37_8
CTGGACCTGATTTGTATAATATGTATCTGCCTATACTAATAGGCGCAATCGGAGGAGCTTTGGTTGTTTTAGCTGTTCCTTTGTTTGATAAACTAGAACTAGACGATCCTGTTGGAGCACTTTCTGTTCACCTTGTAAATGGTATTTGGGGTACTTTAGCTGTTGGTATTTTTGTGGAGAGCGTTTCATTTTTTGACCAACTCAAGGGCGTAGTTGTTATTGCCTTTTATGTCTTTAGTATCTCTTTTGTTATTTTATTTGTTATCAATAAGTTTGTAAAATTTAGAGCCCAAGATGATGATCAGCAACAGGGTATGGATGTCAGTGAGTGTGGTGTTGAAGCCTATCCTGAGTTTAGAAGATCGATATAAAGATATGACATGAGTAACTTGGGGTAGCATTTTCTAATGGGAAGCTGAACTGTAATGATAAAAGAGCCGCTAAACATCCTCTCTTCAATTATCTCAAAGAGAGGACTGACTCCAAAATTATCTAAAATAATCAGTTTAAATTTTGGATTGTTTATTTAGTTCTATTGAGAGGGATAATGGAATGTTAATTTAGATGTTAACTTTTAGCATAAAAAATTCCTTAAAATATCTCTTCATTTTAAACTAACTGCTTACAAATACTAGCTATAATCAACCAAAATACATTTTGTTAGGTTTGGTGTTTAATGGCATATACAGAATCCGATACCCGCTCAAAGCTAATCGACCCCAAGATAAAGTGCAGTGATTGGCTTGAATCTAACATAGTAAGAGAATATTACTTTACAGATGGGCGAAAACTTATCGGCGGTCAGAGAGGCAAACGCTACTTTGTTGATTATTTACTCACCTACAAAAATACAAATTTAGCCATTATTGAAGCCAAAGCAGAGTCAAAAGACCCGCTTGACGGTTTACAGCAGTCCATAAATTATGCCGAGCGACTTCGCATAGATTATGTTTACTCTACAAATGGGCATAAAATCTATGAACACTCTCTCAAAGATGGAAATGGAAAGTTTATTGACAACTATCCAAGTCCCGATGAACTGTTTGAGCGAAAATACGGCAAAGCAACTCCCAAAGCACAAGCTGTAATCACTCATCCATTCCACATTGAAGGAACGATGAAACCTCGTTTTTATCAACAAATCGCAGTTCAAAAAACAATCGAAGCTATTGCAAATAGTAGCGACAGAGTTCTTTTAACCCTAGCAACTGGAACAGGTAAAACATACATCGCTTTTCAAATCGCATACAGACTTTTTCAATCCAAATGGAACAGAGACAATACAGACAGAAGACCGAAAATACTCTTTTTAGCAGATAGAAATGTACTTAAAGACCAATCTATGAATACCTTTAATCCATTAGAGAAAGATTGTGTTGAAATCAACAGAAAAATCATCAAAAAAAGAGGCGGCAAAGTTCCAACAGCAGGAAACATTTTTTTTGCTATCTATCAATCAATAGCCGAAAATAAAAATAGAGTTGTAGAAACCTCAGAGGAAGAACAAGAAGATGATGTAACTGCATACTACAAACAGTACCCGTCTAACTTCTTTGACTTAATTATCATCGATGAGTGCCATCGTGGTAGTGCAAATGATGAAAGTTCTTGGAGAGATATATTAAATTACTTTGGAAGTGCCGTTCATTTAGGTTTAACAGCTACACCAAAGAGAGATGACAACGGTGATACTTACAAATATTTTGGTGACCCTATCTATGAATACTCTTTAAAAGACGGTATAAATGATGGTTTTTTAACTCCTTACAAAGTGAAGAGAATCCAGACAAATATAGATGAGTATAGATTTGACCCTAACGACATCATAACTGGTGAATTAGATAAACAGATAGTAGCACTTGAGCAGTTTGAAAAGCAAGTTGTTATCCCAAAACGAACAGTGCTTATCGCAAAAACAATCTTAGAAAATATGAACCCTATGGATAAGAGCATAGTGTTTTGCGTAAATCAAAAACATGCCATGGATATGAAAATAGCAATCGACAAGCTTAAAACTATCAAAGATAATAACTACTGCGTAAGAGTCACTGGAGTGGTAACTTAAATTCATACACTTTTTTATAAATTCTAAGCAGCCATTTCTATTTGTA
>MIBW01000077.1 GCA_001829625.1 Sulfurimonas sp. GWF2_37_8
ATGAAAATCCCTAATTTCTCGATATATTTGGTGTAAAGGTCTTTATTGTACTGCATAATATCTTGTTTTACTCTAAAAAATTTCTCTAAAAAGAGACAGTTTAAAAAGAGTAACCGACCTCGCGCTTTTATAAAAAGTGCGTAACATCAGAGAGTAAAAAATTTTGTGACAAGATTACTCTGCTAAAATTGCAAGATAATTTTTAGGTAAACTGGCTGTTTTAACAGCTCATGTGCCTTCACAAGGAAACAATATGAAAGCAATCGCACTCTTTAGCGGCGGACTTGATTCTACTTTGGCTATGAAACTCATCATCGACCAAGGTATAGAAGTCCTCGCAGTCAACATCAATACAGGTTTTGGAAGTACAAAAGACAGGCTTGAACATATGCAAAATATGTGTGAACAAGTAGGTGCAGAGCTTCGTATCATAGATATTCAAAGTGAGTATCTTCAGGATGTTCTTTTTGACCCCAAACACGGATACGGTAAAAATTTCAACCCTTGTATCGACTGCCACGCAAAGATGTTTGCGGTTGCCAAACGTGTTATGCAAGGTGAAGGCGCTTCTTTTTTGATAAGTGGTGAGGTTTTAGGACAACGTCCTATGAGTCAGAACAAAGATTCACTGCAGAAAGTTCTCGATGAGAGTAACTGTGAGGGACTTCTTTTGCGTCCTATGAGTGCGAAGATGCTAGCCCCTACTATAGCAGAACTAGAGGGCTGGGTTGATAGAGACAGACTCGAAGGTATCACAGGCAGAAACCGTGAGAGACAAATGGAACTTGCTCGTGAAATAGGTTTGGAAAACTTTGAGAGTCCTGGTGGCGGATGTCTTTTGACAGATGAAAATTTTGCCAAAAAAATGGTGGATTTTATCAAATATGACAAATTTGAGCTTGAAGATATCCCTGTTATCAAATACGGTCGTCATTTTCGCTTGATGGATGGCGCGAAACTCGTCATTGGGCGTAGTCTTGAGGACAACATACAACTTGAAGCAGTTGCGAATCAAAAATATGTCCATATCAAAACACTCAATATGAATGGTCCACACACCCTAATCAGTAAAGGTGCAAGTGAAAATGATTTGGAGTTTGCACGAAGAGCTGTTTTAACCTACTGCAAAACAACACCTCATGAGCGCTATAGCGTTAGTTGTGACGGCGAAGTGGTAGAAGTATTTCCGCTAGATTCACGAGATGCACTCAAACCTTTTAGCGTTTTATAATATTTTCGATATACTTTAGAAAAAACAGAGGAGCAGAGGTATGGCTGGAATACATTTTAGTTTTGATAATTTCAAAGAGTTGATGCAGTTAAATATAGGCATTTCAGATAGATTGGATCAAAATCGTGCAGAGAGTTTTACGATTCTTTACTGTGATTTTTCAGGGATACCTACAGAAATCGTTGATGCTTCACTCAAGCAGATTCTTAGAACTTCTGATTCTATTGTAAACAGCGAAGGTGATTATTTTTTTGTATTGCCTTATACTGACAAATACGGTGCAGAAATAGTTAAAAAGATGTTTGATGAGTTTTTTGCCAAACATTTAAAAGCATTTTTACTCAGTTATCCTGCGGACGGTGAGACTGCTGAAGAGCTTTTTAGTACGATGCAGGATTCAACGGGTCTGTTTTTGAAAAACGAGCTGCATTGTTTGGATAAATTTTCCAATCATCTCTAAGAGAGATTACTCCTTAAATTTATACTCTTTTGCATTTTTATAAAAGGAGACGGCATTGTCTATCTCCTTCTCTTTATATATCTTCTTATCGCAAACATAGCGGCACTTTATCTTTTTATTTTCATCTGCTAGCTCATGTATCTTAGAGCTTTTTGTCTCAAACGCAGAGAGGTCAAAATGCTGCGTTTTTTGGACATCAAAAGGTCCAGCTGCAAACAAAAAAAGTGGCATCAATAAAATCAATATCTTTTTCATGTTTCACATATCGGCAAAAAAATGGAATACATTATGCTTTAATAGTTAAAATATCCCTTCTATTATTGAAGGAAAGTGGGAGCCTAAGGTGATTTCATTACTCGCAAAATCTGAACCAAAAGTTGCATCACCTCTTGGTTTATCCGCTAAAAAAGAAGAATCTACCCTCTCTTTTTCTGAGCTTCTCAAAGGAGTCGGTACAAAAAAAGAAGGTAAAACTATCCAAAACGGCGCTCTTGTTTTATCCTTAAAAGAACAAGAAACATTGACAACAACAAAGGCAAAAAGCAGTCTCTCTTTGACGCAAAAAGAGACTTTAAGTTCTCTACTCAAAGGAGAAGAAAAACCTGCTCCGCTTTTAAGTAAAGAGCCGCTTGAGCTTAATCCTAAACTCACACAAAATCTCTCTGTAGCAGAGCTGAAGGTCATCATCAAAGACGCAAAAGAGTATCTCAAAGAGAAGATTGTAGAGAGTGATGGCTACAAAAAAGCGCAGATAAAAGAGCTACCGACTACACTCAAAGGTTTAGTTGAAGTAGCAAAAAAGTTTGATATAGATATCTCAAAAATAACTATACAAGAGGTACAGACAAAAACAAAGGAAATCTTGCAAGAGTCAATCATCCAAAAAGAGAGCGTAAAACAAGAGATAGTAAAAGAGCCAAACATTCAAAAAGAAGCTTCAAAACAAGAACCGCGTTTAATGCAACTTTTGAAAGAAGTTTCAGAAATCAAAAAAGAAGAAAAAGAGACTCCAAAAACGCAAAATCTCAAATATCAAACGCAACCGACTAAAGCAGAGGTGCTGCAACAGACACAAGTTACTCAAGTGGATACGCAAAATGTAACAGTAGTAAAGGCTCAAGAGATAAAAACGCAAGAGCCGATTTCTGTGATGCAACTCAAAGAGACTCCCCTTTTTAAAGCGCAGGAGCGCAGCGGACATACAACAGAGCAGCTTGTGCAAAGCAAACAGTTTAAAGTAGAAGAAAAAACGCCAAAAGAAAAAGCGGATGAGACGTTCAAACTCCTTTTGCGAGGTGAAAAACCTACACAAAACACAGTTACAGCCACTCCTGATTTTTCTGTAGCAACGGCAAAGGTGCTTGTTTCAAATACGCCAAGTGAAGGTGCAAAGTCCTTCGAACAGCTTCTTCGCGGTGAAGAAAAAGAAAACACAAATATATCCAAAGTGGATGGACTCTCCGTCCATAAATCTGATAGTTTTGAAGTCAAACTCAATGAAGCGAAACAGATGATTAAATACCTCTCAAGTGATGTGAAAACTGCGATTGAGGATTATAAATCTCCATTTACCAGAGTCAAAGTCCAGCTCAACCCTCAAAGACTCGGTGAAGTAGAGTTGACAATAGTGCAACGGGGTAAAAATTTGCATGTCAATATCAGCTCCAACAACGCAGCAATCAACACCCTTGTACTTAATGCAAACGAACTCAAAACGCAACTGAGTAACAATGGAATAAATAATGCTTCATTGAACTTTAGTAACAATGCGCAAAGCGATAACTCCAGTGCGTTTGGCGGGCAAAGTCAAAATAAGCAACATGAGCAAAAAGCTCATGAAGAGTATAAATACTTTGGCGAAGAGAGTGCCAACGAAGAGATTGTAAGTTCGCTTGAAATCGTTGTCGCAAATTACGCATAAAATAAGATAAAGGAGCCCTTTATGGCTATCACATCAACTGGTCTAAATGCAGCTACAAATCCAGAATATACGGTTGCATCCACGCAAAAAGATGCAAGTATCTTAGGTAAAGATGACTTTTTGAAGCTTTTGTTGGTCGAGTTGCAGCATCAAGATCCTACGGAACCTATGGATAGTGAAAAGATTTTGACGCAAACTTCTCAGCTTGCAACACTTGAATCCGCAGACAATACCAATAAAGCCTTAGAAGAACTCGCAGCCTCTTTAAGCACTTCGCAGCAATTTTCTACAGTGGCGGCAATAGGTAAAACAGCAGATTTGGGCAGTGATGCTATCTCTCTCGATGAGGGAAGTAGTTCTACATTTGAAGTCTATTTCCCATCAAGCATAGAAAAAGGAACGGTTGAGATTACAGATTTAGCTGGCAAAATTGTCAAAACACTTGATGTCGGAACAAACCCTTCCGGCGTTTACCAATTCAAATGGGATGGGACAGATAGTGCAGGTAACAAGGTAGATAGCGGTATTTACCGTGTAAACGCAAGTTACAGCGATCAAGATGGAAATGCTCTTAAAACACGACTAGGAGCTTATCCTATAGAATCGGTGAGATTTGAGAACGGAAGTACACTTGTGAAAGTCGGATCAAGCTATGTTCCGCTTGAAAATGTAGTAGAGATCTATTAACTGATATTACGCACGCAAACTTTTAATTACTAAAGGAGTTCTCCTATGATGACACAAGCCTTTTATAGCGGTATTTCTGGGGTTAGAACCAACTCTACGGGCATCGATGTTGTGACAGATAATATTGCAAATATCAGCACAACGGGATACCGTGGGTATAATTTGGAATTTACCTCTTTATTTGAAGAGAAGATAGCAAGCATTGGTAAAAATGCTCTTGATAGCAGTGTCGGTGTCGGTTCAAGAGTGCAGGCAATCTCTATGACACAAAAGACAGGTTCACTTTTACTTACAGATAGGAGTACGGACTTAGCCATCAGCGGGGAAGGCTGGTTTGCCATACAAGGTGTGAATGAACCTATATATACACGTGATGGAACTTTTTCTTTTGATGCGAATGATGATTTAGTCTCGCTTGAAGGTTATCATGTTTTGGGAACGATGGGTAAGAATATCAGTACGGATAATATCTTAACCGCAAAGATAGATGAGGTAAAACTTGCAAATGTTACAGCACAAGAGAAGCTGCGTTTCCCACGTACACTTACCTATCCTGCAGAAGCTACGACAGAAGCGAAGTTTTTTGCAAATGTTGGGGTAAATCCAGAAGTACAAATCGTAGGTGCTAGTGTTATTGATCCTTTGGGAAATAGAAATAATCTGCGTTTAGAGTTTACAAAGGATCCTATACAAACTCTTCCTGGAAGTCAATGGAACGTAACAGCGACAACACAAACTTTAGATGGCGCAACGATTTACGATACACAAACGGGACGCGTAGTTTTTGATGAGGCAGGTGCTTTGGTCTCGCAAACTCTCTCAACTATAGATAACAACGGCGCCCCTATAAGTATAAATCTTGGAAGTGGTTATGATGGAATTGTTTCGATAGATGTTCCTCTACTCTCTGGTTCAAGTAGTGCAGATGGTATTATCAGAGGTGATTTGATGGGATATTCTATCAACAAAAACGCAGAAGTCATCGCTACTTTTAGCAATGGACAGCAGAGCAGTGTCGGTAAAGTAGCTCTTTTCCATTTTCAAAATGATCAAGGTTTGGAGCGTCTCAACGGAACACATTTTCAAGAAAGTTCGAACAGCGGACGACCTATTTTTTACACAGATACAGATGGAAATAATATCAACGGCACTCAGGTGATAAACTTCAAACTTGAAAGCTCCAACTATGAAATGTCTCAGGGGCTTACAGAACTTATCCTCCTCCAGCGTGCATTTGATGCAAACTCAAAATCTATCACAACAGCAGATCAGATGATAAAAAAAGCACTTGAGATGCATCGATAAGAGATAATTTAGGGTCTCTTACTTAGAAGTTGGAACACTAAATGCTAACTATTCTTTACTAATAAAAGTCTAGCTTTTTCAAAAGAAGCTAAGTCAAAGGAAGCTTTTTCCTGCGAAGCATACTATAGGTAAAGGATAACAAATGTTAAAATCTCTTTTCTCCGGTGTATCTGGGTTACAATCCCACCAAATTGCGATGGATGTTGAATCAAACAATATTGCCAATGTTAATACGGTAGGTTTTAAATATTCCCGTGCAAACTTTTCTGATCTTTTAGCACAAACGCAGGCCATCGCTACAGCTCCACAAGGGCAACTCGGTGGTAAAAATCCTGTGCAAGTCGGTTTAGGATCTACGGTAAGTTCTATGACACGTATCTTTTCTCAAGGTTCTATCCAAAACTCAGATAAAAATACCGATGTTGCTATCCAAGGAGACGGTTTTTTCATCATCTCTCCAGATGGCGGGAACACTTACAAATACACGCGTGCAGGGGATTTTAAGTTTGATGCTGGCGGAAACTTCGTGGACAACAATGGTTTTATCGCACAAGGCTGGTTGCGTGATTCGACTACAGGTAAAGTAGATGCAACTGCACCAATAACAAATATCAATATACCACCGGGACTTACTACTCCAGCAAGTCCAACTTCTGAAATGGTGTTAAAAGCAAATCTTAACTCAGGTCCACTTGTCCAAAGTTTTTCTCCATCGTATGCAGTTGCTACAGGGACACCAAATCATATCACAAATCCTGGAGAAGGAGATGCGGTTGATGCCAATGGAAGAGCGATAGCTTCGGGTAATGTCGGTGTTTTATTCAATGAAATAGGGGAAGCATTTTCACTTCAAAAAGATCAAGGTATCTGGGCTTCATTTTTAAGTTCTAAATCCGTAGCAACAACTACAGTCGGTGCGGCAGATAGTGCGGCAAATCTTGATATCACATTGTCGCTTGATGATGGATCAACGAAACAAATCACTACATCCAACACGGCTGGTACACTCTATACACAAGATCAAAACGGTTTACGTTATGCTGCGGCAATCAACGCGCAAACATCTGTAACAGGTGTTGAAGCGAATTATGATACGACGACGAATTTGATTACACTCACAAACGCCAATAACAATGCTGCTGCATCACATAATATTCAAATATCTTCTATAGGTGCTGCGGACAATAGTGGTTTAAGCGCTACAAATGATAGTATCACCGCGTATAAATACCAGTATGATTCTTCGGGCTCTTCAGCACTGGTGGATAGTAACAAAACCTTTACAACATTAGCAGATTTGCGTTATGCGATGGAACAACAGGCAAATTCTGAAGGCGGTGGCACTACAAGCAATATTGAGGTTATTGTAAACGAGCAGGGGAAATTTCAAATAACAAATCCTGGTGGAACTGCAAATGATTATGATGTAAATATTGCGATTACGGGTATTAGCGGAAGTGGTATTACAGAAAATGAGCGTTTTACACGAAATATGGAAGCGCTAAACGCAGCACTTCCAGCTGCAAGCGGGGGAAAAGCTTTTTCCCAAAGTTTTAACGCGGCTACGCACTCAAGTTCGATAGATATTTATGACTCCTTAGGTTCTAAACATACGCTTCGAATGGAGTTTAGAAAAACTGCGGTGGATGCAGCAACAGGCAGTACGTGGGCTATGCGTCTGAGTGTACCTGCTCCTGCGACGATTGATACGGTTATTCCGTATGATGAAAAAGACGGTTCGGTTCGTTTTAACAATGACGGTTCTTTAGCCACATACAATCCGCCAAACCTTTCATTTACAGGGAACAACGGTTCATCACCAAACCAGCAGGTAAACCTGAGTTTGGGTACTGCGAACGCTTTTGACGGTATGACAAGTTTTGATTCACGTTCATCTACTTCAGGTATAAGCCAAAATGGTTTTACAGGTGGGGATTTGGTTGGTATCAGAATCGATCAGAGCGGTACGCTTGTAGGTTCATTCTCAAACGGGCGCTCTTTTGGTTTGGCGCAGATAGCTATGGCAAAATTTACCAACAATGAAGGACTCTCAACTGAGGGGGGAAATGTTTATATCCAAACAGCCAACTCAGGAGACCCTATCATCGGTACTGCTTCTACGGCGGGACGCGGATTTATCCAAAGTTCTGCGCTTGAAGCGTCCAATGTTGACCTTTCACGTGCGCTTACTCAGCTCATCATCGTGCAACGCGGTTTTCAGGCGAACGGGAAAACTATTACAACTTCAGATCAACTGCTTCAGACACTTATCGGTCTCAAACAGTAGAACCTACTTCTCCATGAGCTAGAGGAAATTGTTTCCTTTAGCTTCGCTTCCACTCAATTTTGCTATAATTTTTTTACTAATAATGAAGGAATTTTAATGCAATTCTCCGCTCCACTCAAATCAAACTCAAAAAAAGTAATGTTACTAGGCTCAGGCGAACTTGGTCGTGAAGTCGTCATAGAGGCGCAAAGGCTCGGTCTTGAAGTTATCGCCGTGGATAGATACGAAAACGCTCCTGCACACCATATAGCACACCGTGCGTATGTGGTCAATATGCAAAATAAAGAGGCTGTTTTAGAGATTATCCGTCGTGAAAAACCTGATTATATCCTCCCTGAAATCGAAGCAATATCCATAGAAGCACTTTTTGCGGCAGAAGCGGAAGGGTTCAATGTTATACCAAACGCGGAAGCGGTCAATAAAACGATGAACAGAAAAAATATCCGCCGTTTCGCAGCAGAGGAACTTGGGCTCAAAACTGGACCTTATGAGTTTGTCAAAACGCTAGAGGAACTCAAAGAAGCAGCTGCGCGTATGGGTTTCCCTTGTGTTATCAAACCTGTTATGAGCTCTTCAGGACATGGACAAAGTGTCGCTAAAAGTGCAGATGATATAGAAAAATCATGGGAGATGGCGAAAGAAGCGCGTGGAGACGCAAGCGAACTTATCGTAGAAGCGTTTGTTGATTTTGACTACGAGATAGCACTTTTGACGGCAAGAAATGGCAAAGAGACTATTTTTTGTGAGCCTATCGGACATGAGCAAAGAGATGGTGATTATGTCTTTTCTTGGCAGCCGATGGCAATGAGTGCCGTGGCAAAACAAAAAGCGCAAGAGATGGCGAAAAAGATAACAGACGGTCTCGGTGGTCGTGGTCTTTTTGGTGTAGAACTTTTTATCAAAGGTGATGAGGTCTATTTTTCAGAAGTTTCTCCTCGTCCGCATGATACGGGAATGGTGACACTTATCACACAAAGTCAAAGTGAATTTGCTCTGCATCTTCGTGCGGTTCTTGGTCTGCCGCTAGGATTTACATTTTATGGAGATGGCGCGTCGGCTGCGTTTAAGTCAGATGCACATAACTATGCGCCTGTAGTAGATGTAGATGACGCACTTTTTTCTACCAACAGCTTTGTAAGAATATTTTCCAAACCAGAAGCACATAAAGGCAGACGTTTGGCTGTGGCGCTTGTCTTTGACAAAGTGGATAGCGCACTTGCTCAAGCAAGAGAACTTATCAAAAAAATCAAAGATGCGTAATCTATGAAGATAGTTCTTCTCGATACACTCACTTTCGGTGCTACGTATCTCGGCGAATTTGACAAACTCGGTGCAGTAAAAGCCTATCAAACGACAGCCTCTCATGAAGTAGATGAGAGGATAACAAACGCAGATGTTATAGTAACAAACAAAGTTGTTATAAATGAGATGCATATGCAAAACGCAAGCTCTCTCAAACTTATCTGCGTAGCGGCAACTGGCATGAACAATGTCGATTTAAACGCAGCCAAAAAGAGAGGTATAGAGGTAAAAAATGTAGCAGGATACTCAACTGATTCGGTTATTCAGCACACTTTTTCTATGCTTTTGTATCTTATCGGTCATGCTCACTATTATGATGAAGTTGTCAAAAACGGCACTTATTCAAGAAGTTCGATTTTTACAGATGTATCAAAACCTTTTTTTGAGATTAAAGGCAAAAAATGGGGTATCATCGGTCTTGGGACTATAGGGCATGGAGTAGCAAAGATTGCTGCTGCGTTTGGCGCGGAGATTTTTTACTACTCCACAAGTGGTGCAAATCGTGACATGAGCTATCAAAACGTCTCACTCGAAGTGCTTTTACAGAGTTGTGATATCATCTCCATTCATGCTCCTTTAAACGAAAAAACAAATAACCTTCTGGACTATGAACAGTTGTTAATGTGTAAAGATGGCGCCGTTGTTTTAAACCTAGGACGTGGCGGTATCATCAATGAAGAGGCAGTTGCCCGTATCATTGATACAAAAAATATCTCTTTTGGTTTGGATGTGCTTATGCAAGAGCCGATGCGAAAAAACCATCCATTTTTTGATATAAAAAATCAGCAAAACCTTTATGTCACACCACACATAGCATGGACTTCCATCGAGGCGAGAGACAAACTTATAGCGCAAACTATAGAGAATATAAAATCACTCAAAGCATAAAAATCCCATGCAAGAAATAGCACTTTTCCTCTGGGCATTTCTTGCAGCGACCATCTTTCCATTCTCTTCAGAAGTAGCTTTTGTGGCTGCTTTGGCAAATGATATGCCTTTCATAAACGCAATGTTTTTTGCTTCTAGCGGCAATATTCTTGCCATTATTTTAAATTACTGGTTTGGATATTGGCTCTATGAGAAAACAAGAACAAAACTTGCAGCTTCAAAAGTAGGAAGAAAAAGTTTAACGTACGGACATCAATACGGCTATTTTATTTTATTTTTTTCGTGGTTGCCCATTTTGGGTGATCCGCTAACACTTGTTGCAGGTGTGTTGCGTTTGCGGTTTGTTTGGTTTGTTATCATTGCCGGAAGCTTAAGGGTTGTGAGGTACTATTTTATCGCACAAATTATTTAAACATTTTAGTGTAATATTTAAGAATTTTTTTTAGAGGATAATTATGAAAAGTGATGTTTTGATTATAGGTGCAGGAGGAGCTGGTTTAGTGGCGGCTCTCTCTGCTAGCGAAGCAGGTGCAAAGGTACGCGTGCTCACAAAAGAGTACCCGACACGCAGTCAAACTTCTATGGCGCAGGGCGGTATAAACGCAGCTCTTGGCAATGCAGGTGAAGATAGTGTCGAAGCGCATATACAAAACACACTCAAATCCGCTCATGGGTTAGCAAATGAAGCAGCGGTGCGTTATCTCTGCGAAGAGGCTCCAAATGCCGTCGCATGGCTTGATACTATCGGTGTCTGTTTTTCGCGTACCAAAGAGTCAAAAATCGCTCAAAGAACTCTCGGCGGTGCTTCGGCTCCTAGGGCTTGTTATGCGCAGGATTATACAGGTCTCAAAATCCTTCACACTCTTTATGACAGATGCCTTGAAGCGGGCATTGAGATACTCTCTGAACGTTATCTGCTCAACTTTATCGTCAATCATGACCAATATGAAAAACCTTATGCTTGCGGTGCAACGGTTCTCAATATCCAAAGCGGAGAAGTTGAAGTCTATGAGAGTGCTTCTGTTATCGTCGCGACAGGCGGATACAGCCGTATCTATGACAAACACTCGACCAACTCTACAAGCTCTACTGGAGATGGTATCGCTGCGGCGATACGTGCGGGAGCGAGGTTGAGTGATATGGAGTTTGTCCAGTTTCATCCTACGGCACTTAAAAACTCCTCTATACTTATCTCAGAGAGTGCTAGAGGTGCGGGTGGATATCTTCTCAACTCCAAAGGGGAGCGTTTCACCAACGAACTTGCCCCTCGTGATGCAGTAGCTCGTGCTATTCATGACGAGATAAGTAAAGGCGAAGAGGTTTTTTTAGATATCAGACATCTTGGTGAAGCTTTTATAGATGCGGAACTTCCGCAGGAGCGCAAACTTGCAAAACTCTATGAAAATGTTGACCCTGTATATGATTTGATTCCGATTAAACCCGCAGCGCATTACACAATGGGCGGCATAGAAGTCGATAAAAACTCCCACTCAAAACTCAAAGGACTTT
>MIBW01000078.1:0-4576 GCA_001829625.1 Sulfurimonas sp. GWF2_37_8
CTATCGCATCCAAAAAGCAAAACTCACCATCATCTGTATCAAAACCCTCACTATAAGGTATCTCTTCTCGACCATCCACATACAAACTTCCATCTATTTTTTCAACACCATGAGCTCTAAAATGATTGAGATATTCTTCTTCACTTTTGAGATTTATGTCAAACGCAGCACAAAGATACGCACTCAAATCATATTCACTTATCCCATCCGCACTTACCGCCACTCTATGCATCGGCAAGATAGCATTATGTGAATAAGATGTTCGAATATCCTCTTTGTGGAGAAAACTTTTTGCCGGTATGATTAAGTCTGCTCGCTCGCTTGTCTCATTTTCATAAAGCCCAAAATAAACGACATTTTTCACTGTGTTTAGAGACTCTTTCACCCGAAGCGTATCAGGCATTTGCGAAAGGGGATTTGCTCCCTGTATAAACACTGTTGTAAACTTTGGAAAGTCTGTATTTACTTTTGAAACTCTTGCAGCTTTTGTAAAAAAAGGAGAGCTTATATTCTCTTTGGAATTTCCAAGATAGGCAACACCGCACCCCTCTTTGCCAAAAAGCCCAAGATAAACAGCAAATGCATCAATAGCACGCATGACATCTGCACCATCTGCATATTTTTGAATACCAATACCACAAACTATGGCAACTTTTTTCTCTCGAATAAGCTCCAAAACTTTGCCTATTTCTCCAAGTGTCACATCAATAGCATCCAAAGTCGCTTTGATGCGTACGCTCTGCGTGAGTTCATAAAACTCTTCATACCCACTTGCATACTCTTTCAGATACGCTTCATCAGTTGCATTTTCGATATGTAAAAAACGGCTCATGAGCATCGCTAGCTCTAAATCACCGTGAGGTTTTATCTGAATATGCAAATCTGCCATTTTCGCTATTTTTGTCCTTAGAGGATCTATCACGATTATCTTTTTATCTTTTAACAAAGGTAAAAGATGACTCGAAGTTGTATGTGGATTTCTCCCCCAGATGATGACGACTTCAGACTTTGCTATCTCAAAAAGAGGCATATTTTTATCTGAACCTCTCCCTTGTACTATTCCAGCAGCACCAGCACCATCACACAAATTGCCATCGGTGAGTGTCGCTCCATAAGAGGCAAAAAAATGATCACTCACTGCTTGCATCAATCCAAAATTTCCATGACCACGATAATGTAGCACTGCAGAGGGTTCCGATATATTTAACATCTCTTTAAGCAGTTCAAGTGCTTTTTCTAAAGAAATTTCTTCCCCTTTATATCTTGGCTTTTGGATTGTTTCAAACTTCTCATAATGGTTCATATGCGGACATAAAAAACCCTGTGTATGGCCATCTTTGGAAGCCTGCAGAGTATCTTCGTTAGAAATAATTGAACAGGCATCATAACAATCAAGAGGACACGCCGTAAAAACTTTCAAGCTATTTTTCCTCTTTTACTTCAACTTTTACAAGTTTGGAAAAAAGTTCTGGTGCATCTATGACAATTTGAGCCATATACTTTGAGATGTTTTTTGCATCTGCTATATTAACTACTCTTGAGATTTTATATTTTGTCACAACATCGTCAATCAAAATAGAACGTGTTTGAGCATTTTTCACATCTTCTTCATCAAGATAAAGAATTAAAATAGCTTTGGACACATCGGCTATTTTAGCAAGCGGCGTAGATACATTCACAAATTGCCCTGGTTTTACGGATAGGGAGTAAAGGACAAAACCTTTATCACTCAAATTTTTATCTTTGATACTTCTTTGAAGCTGCGTTTGCCTATGTGAGAGGTCGGCCATCTGAATTTTCAGATTGTTTATCTCTTTTTGCGTAGTAAGATAAGAGTTTTCACTGGCAACAAGCTCATAAAACTCTTTGTCTTTTTCAACACGTGACTTAATTTTCAAAGATTCTATCTGTTTATAGTTATCTCTTTTTTTTTGAAGCGACTCTTTGAGATTGAGCAAAATAGCTTCATTTTCTTTTATCGTATCACGCATATATACAAGTTTTTGTTGAACGGATTTCAACTCATCTGCATCCAATTCTGTATCGATTTTGATGTAGGATTTATCGGAGAGTTTTTTTCCCAAACTATCTTCATCTGCAAAAAGAACTAGACCTGAAACATTTGAAGAGATATCGCGCACCTCATAAGGTTCAACCTTTGCATAGTAAACTTTTGCGAACAAAAATGAGTAAAAACTCAACAAAATAATAATAAATTTCACCTGCGTAGCCTTTGTGGTTAATAAGAAATATTTTACCATTTCATTATTAATATTTAATCATAATTCATTATATTTTCGGTATGATTAAAGAAGTTTTCAATAAAGGGTATTCATGTCTGTTTTAGATAAAGTTGACGCTGCTACAAACCTCGCCAAAAACAATGAACTTCAGCTTTTAGTTTTTAGAGTGAGTGATAAATCCGCCTCTGCATATTATGCGATTAATGTTTTTAAGACGCGAGAGGTTGTTGAATCAAAAAATCATTACCTAACGCAGATACCCTCCTGCGATCCACTTTTAGAAGGGACTATTATACTAAGAGGATTGCAAATCCCTATACTGAATCTTCCAATGTGGCTCAACGTAACACTAACAAAAGATGAGATAAAAAAATCAAATATACTCATATGTGATTTTAATGGCATCATCATAGGTCTTCGAATCATGTCTGCTTATAGAGTTATCAAAAAGAACTGGAATCAGATGCATGCACCTGATAGTTATCGTCTCAAAGAAGACGGTGTTGTTATGAATGATACACGCCTTGAAGATGGTAGTCTTTGTCTGATACTTGACTATGAAAAGCTATTATCTCAAGTTATACCGCACGCTATGGTTGATGTCGCGAAAGACTCTGATGCACTGAAAAATATGGTTATTCCTCTTAAACTTAAAAATGGTACCGTACTTATCGCTGAAGACTCTAAAACAGCTCAAAGATCTCTTGTACAAATCTTTAAAAATGCAAATATCAATATGATACTTTTTGACAACGGGAAAAAACTTGTTGATTATGTTACTAGTTTAGGTGAGGCTGCAAAAGAGGTTCCTGCAATTATTACAGATATTGAGATGCCTGAGATGTCAGGATTTACTGTGATAAAACTTTTAAGAAGCAACCCTCACTCAAAAGAAATTCCAATAATAGTCAATAGTTCTATGACTGGTGAAAATAATAAAAGAGAAGCTGAAACACTAGGTGCGAGTGGATTTATCGATAAAACAAAGAGTCATGGGATTATCCCACTTATAATTTCTCTTCTTTAATTGGATGTTATACACTTAAACGAACGCGTTCGTTTAAGTCGCAGGGACACACAAATGTCCCTCTCTTTATCATTTAAATATCGACATTAAGATACCAGCTGCAACAGCTGAACCAATAACACCTGCAACGTTTGGACCCATTGCATGCATTAAAAGCATATTCGTTCTGTCATACTCCATACCAACTTTGTTTGATACACGAGCCGCCATAGGAACAGCTGAAACACCAGCAGACCCAATAAGTGGATTTACTTTATGTCCTGGGAAAAGATTCATAATTTTTGCCATAATAACACCAGCAGCAGTTCCAACAGAAAACGCAATGATACCAAGAAGCAAGATTGCTAACGTATCTGGTACTAAAAACTGGTCTGCTGCTAGTTTTGAACCAACTGCTAAACCTAAGAAAATAGTAACAATGTTAATAAGTGCATTTTGCATTGTGTCTGAAAGTCTATCAACAACACCCGTCTCTTTTAGAAAGTTACCAAACATAAATGCACCTATTAGTGGCGTAGCATCTGGTAAAATCAAAATTGCGAGAACAAGTACAAGAATTGGAAAAACAAGTTTTTCTAAACGAGACACATGACGCAAAGTAGTCATTTTGATTCTTCTCTCAGCATCTGTTGTAAGTGCTTTCATAATCGGAGGCTGAATGATAGGAACCATTGCCATATAAGAATACGATGCAACCGCAATAGCTCCAAGTAATTCAGGGGCTAAGTTTGTCGCTATAAAAATAGAGGTCGGACCATCCGCTCCACCAATAATAGAAATAGCAGATGCTTGCTGAAGCGTAAAATCAAAAAATGGCGTATATTCAGATAAAACAACAGCACCAACCAATGTTCCAAAAATACCAAATTGAGCAGCACCGCCGAGAAGTGCTGTTTTAGGGTTAGACAGAAGTGGACCAAAGTCAGTCATCGCTCCAACACCCATAAAAATAAGTATCGGAAAAAGCTGATTTGAGAGACCCATATGATAAATAATACCTAAAAAGCCTGTATCTCCGCCTATTCCTGCAAGAGGAATATTTGCTAAAAGCCCTCCAAAACCAATTGGTAGTAGAAGCAGTGGTTCAAACCCTCTAGCAATTGCTAGATAAAAAAGAAGAAAAGTAATTAAAATCATAATTACGCGTCCCCATGATTTATGAAAGTCACTAATTGGTTCACCATGAGCATTCATCTCATTTGCTCTTGGGTTCATGAGGGCATCAATACCCGTAGAGTGTAAAAAACCCTCAATCATGTCCATAAAAGGCTGCGCTTTATATGTCTCTTCTAAATGTGTAGTCATT
>MIBW01000078.1:4628-16396 GCA_001829625.1 Sulfurimonas sp. GWF2_37_8
TATTATAATGTTTTTCATCTTGTTATCCTAATACAGCGACAACTTGACCTTCGACTACCTTGTCATTTGTTGCAACATTAATAGACTTAATCACACCGCCTTTTGGTGCGACAATGTCTATTTCCATTTTCATTGATTCAACAATAACAATAACATCACCTTCGTTTACACTTTGACCTGGATTGGCAACGATTTTCCAAACGCTACCTGGGAGAAGTGCTTTGATATCCAAACCGTTTCCGCTAGATTTTACCGGTGCAGCTTTTGCTGCCGGAGCTACAGGTTCGCCATCTACTTCAGTTATTTCTATATTGACATCACCTTCTGCAACTTGAACGCTAAACTTTTGTCCATCAACTACTACTGTATAACTTCCACTACCCATATTTGAACTTCCTTCATTATTTTCTTTTTTCATTTCTGAAATTTTACGAACGTTTAGCTCGCCTTTACCTTGTAAAAACGCGATACCTTTATCATGACATGCAGCCGCAATAAAAATATTTTCTTCAGTTATTTCTATATTTTCTTCTTTAAGTTTATTGATCCAGTTTGCAAGAGATTTTGTCTCATCTGCGTTTGCCAAATCAAGTGCTTTTTCAGTTGTAGGTGCAAGTCCAAGTTTTTCTGACGCAATTCTCATAACTTCAGGATCTGGAGCAACTGGAGTTTTACCAAAGTATCCAAGCACCATTCTTCCATATCCTGGAGCGATAGCGTTCCATGGACCTTGCATCACATTGTTCAGTGCTTGTTGGAAATAAAACTGAGAAACCGGAGTTACAGAAGTACCATAACCACCCTTTTCTACTACTTCTGTCATTGCAGCGATAACTTCAGGAAATCTATCCAAAATTCCATTGTCTCTCATCATCTGCGTATTTGCAGTCAAAGCACCGCCAGGCATAGGAGAGAAAGGAATAATAGGAGAAACCATTGTAGCTTCTGGTGGCATAAAGTAGTCAGAAAGACAATGTGCCAACTCTTTTTCATATGTCAATATCTTGCTAATCTCTAAACCGCCAAGATCATAATCCATACCTTTTGTAGCATGAAGCATAGTAAGGATATCAGGCTGACTTGTACCACCAGAGACTGGAGCTGCTGCCATATCTATACCATCTACACCAGCCTCAAGCGCTGCCATATATGCAGCAACAGAAACACCCGCTGTCTCATGCGTATGTAAACGCAAGTGTGTTCCCTCAGGGATAAGTTTTCTAGCCATTTTGATAGTTTCAAAAACTTTTTGAGGATTTGAAGTTCCCGATGCATCTTTAAAACAGATACTCGTATAAGGAATACCGCTATCAAGTATTTCACGGAGTGTTTTTTCATAAAATTCTACAGTATGTGCACCATGACATCCTGGAGGAAGGTCCATCATCGTTACAACTACTTCATGTTTGAGACCATGGTGCGTGATTCTTTCAGCTGAATATTTTAAATTTTCAACATCGTTAAGTGCATCAAAGTTTCTGATTGTAGTAGTACCGTGTTTTTTGAACATTTTTGCGTGTAAATCGATAAGTTCTTTTGAACCTGTATCAAGCATAACTGTATTTACGCCACGAGCAAGCGTTTGAAGGTTTGCATCAGGTCCTACAATTTTTCTAAACTCATCCATCATCTCAAATGCATCTTCTCTTAGGTAAAAGTATAAAGATTGAAATCTTGCTCCGCCACCGAACTCAAAGTGATTGATTCCTGCAGTTTTTGCAGCCTCAACAGCTGGAAAAAAGTCTTTCATTAGGACACGTCCGCCGAAAACTGACTGAAAACCATCCCTAAAAGTTGTATCCATTATGTCTATAAATTTTTTAGCCATTAGTATCCTTATCCTTGTCTATGGTGTGCAATTGCTGCTGTGATTGCTGCTACTATCTTTTTGTTGTCTTCTTGTGGTGCAACAGTTGATTTCACGCTTGGTTGTGGTTCTGGGAAAAATTTATGGATAATATACGACATAAGATTCATCGTAACTATCATCAATGCTAGAAATAGGAAAACAGCCCCCATCCCTAAAAACATAAATTTTACACCCTCTACTACGAGATTTGTTTCCATTAAATTACCTTTTATACTAATAATTTGTGCGGATAGTATAGTATAAAGATGTTTAAAAAATTATTGCAACATTCTATAAATTCTTTTGCCTTTGCCCTTTTGTTACCTTTTGATTATATACTTCGAAAAAAATCAATACAAAGAAAATTAAATGCAAAATATCGTAAAAACATTTAGGCACATTAACACACTAGAAGGCTATTCTTACCTCATTTTACTCTTTGTAGCTATGCCTTTAAAATATCTTTTTGGTTTTGCTCTTGCTGTTAAAATCGTGGGTATGCTTCATGGTGTTTTGTTTATCACTTTGTCTCTATTTCTTGTTTTGGCAAGTCAAAAAGCCAAATGGAGTTTCAAAGAAAATGCCATATTTTTTATCGCTTCACTGATTCCATTTGCTACATTTATCACAAGCAAAAAGATTAAAACTTATGAGTAAAAACACTCTCTAATAATTTTTTTGATAAAATTCACACATTTAAAAAGAGGTTTTTACATGATCGCAGGAATACATGAGCAAGATTTTGTAGCATACATAATCTTTGGGCTTATTTTAAACTTTTTGTTTTCTATGATGTTTGGGCTTTATTTAAGCAAAAATATCGGTATGCAGGAGATGATAAGCTCTAAAGGCGACAAAGAACAAAACATCCTGATAAGCTTGAGTCTTTTTGTGCCTTATGCAAAAATGATCATCACGCTTTACCGCGTTGGCATCTTACAGATATTTTTTCTCAACAAAGGTTATTCGCATAAAGAGTTTTGGGTTTATATGACGCATAAACATGACTAGAGAGAACTTTTAAGTTCTCTTAACAATCTTCTCTCAACCACAAACGAAACCAAAAACATAATCAAATAACTCGAAACCAAAGCGACGATAATTGATATAACATTTTGCGAATAAAAGTTATAGATAACATAAAAAACACTCACCAAAGCAACAATCCCCAACAGACGAATCAAAAGCGCACTCATAAAAGCTCCGCTTGCCTTGATAAACGCAACTTGATAGGAGTTTATAATCAAAAAGATAAAGAAAAAAGAGAGATGTTTTATCATCAGTGATGCATTTGCATATTCAGGCGGGAAAAGATATGCCAAAATTTCTGAAGAAAAGAGCAATGAAACAATAATAAAAACGCCGCTAACAACAAAAGCGTAACGTAGTATCCATCTTTTGAGTTCATATATCTCTTCAATCTTTTTCTCACTAATAAGTTTTGAGAGCTCTGGCAAAACAAAACGAAATATAGGAAAAACAAAAAGCATCACCATATACGAAAATATAGGCTTAGTAACTACTTGAAAATCACCCAACTCTTCTACACTGTAATGGCGCATCATAATAAAGACAACCATATACAAAAGCACGATACCAGAACCAAACTCTATGGTAGATATCACAGAGTTTTTTATAAATGCAAGAGCTTTGGCATCAAAAATAGGTTGTTTGAGTGAAAGTGCAGGATGCTCTTTGCGTTTTTTGAAAAAGATGTAACTGCTGATACCCATTGAACTCATAATAGTTGCAATAAAAAGAGGCTGTATGCCTCTTAAATCAAAAGTAAAATAGGCGAAAGAAAACCAAAAAAGTACCAAAACAGGCTCTAAAAGTGTTACTGCATTCATAACAAAATAGAGTCGATACATCGCGATGATATTGGAAAAATAGAGTGCCAAACTCAAACTTATCACCGTTGCCACAAGATACCAATAATGGATATCTATCCCCATTTTATGCTTTAAAAAAGGTATCACAAAAGCCCAAGAGATCATAACCGTTACCAACACAAAACCTCGAAAGATATTGACAATCATACTTGCGTTTTTGAGTTGTGAAAACGCAACTACCATGGAAGAGCGAAATCCTACCAAAATCAAAAGTGTAAGTGTAAAGATATCTATCGCTGTAAAATAAAGCGTTAAAGTTGCTTTATCTATCAAATGTGAGGCAAGTATTTTAAATGAAAAGTTGAGGATAATACCGACAAGGGCAACTGCTATACCACTATAAAATGCTTTTTTCAAGACTATTCCTTATACAACTCAACCATACACTCTTTGAGTATATTTTCCCGCCATAAACCTTTTTTTGAAAGTTTTGCGGCCATTTGTGCTTTTGAAAAAACAGCATTAAAAACATCATCACCAAACGCAGGTTTTATAAAAGCCAAACCTTCTGCTAAAAGAAGTTCTGAGAGTGTTTTTTCACCATTGGCATACAAAACGCAGCTTTTTTCTTGAAACTCTACATGATACGTTTGCATAGGTTTGAGCAAACGAAGAGAAAAATATCTTATGTTTGGATCTTGTGCATACAAGCTCTCTACACTTTTTCTGCATAAAGAGTCAATTGCACTTGTATTGTAAAGTTTTTCCAGTGTGACAACCCCGTAAGGTTTACAAATGAAATGGGACATTTTTTGAGAAAATTTTTGTGTATCATTTGAGATAACACTTTGAAGTATCGCAAGATTTGGCTCATTTGCAATCAAAACACCCCAGAACAACAGTACAAAAAAAGAAGATAGTTTATGCATATATGATTTTAACATGTTATAATAAATCACGCTAAAAAAGAGGATTATTATGAATGATTTTAAATTGAAAGTTGTACTTAGTATTTTGAGTGCTATTGTTTTTTCATTTATATTTATCTTGCTTGCTTTTGTTTTACCTTTAGACAAAGAAGAAAAATTTTTAACAAAACCTCAAAATAAACTTGAAGAAGTCTCTCGTTCTCTTAAATAAAATTATAATGTCTTTTTGATTTTTATCATTGTGACTGTGTTGTATGCGCAAACGGGTTTTAGCTTGATAGTGCAAGCTTGCAGTGCCTGTATGCAAAGTTCGAGATATTCTAAGTCATCTTTTTTCATCAACTCATACAAAAGTTTTTCTGCATCTTTGATACGAAGATTTCTTGCAACACCGAGATTTTTATGTGCCAGTTCTCTTAGCGGTGTATAGTCAAGAGTTGTATTTGCTTTTTGAGCAATCTTTAACTCTAAAAGATAGTCTGCAAAAGTATAAATAGATTTCATAACCTGCGCTACATAATCTTCAACCAGATGATGCACCAAATCAGCATCAAGTCCCAGCTCTTCCACAGCCTCTTTTGAAGAGTAACTATATCCTGCAATCTGAAGATCTTTCAAGTCATTAAGCAACACTTCTTTACAAAGATTATTTGCACTGACAAGAAATGCCTTGATAAGATCTTCTTTAGATTTGTTCATTCTGCTCTCTGGTATTTAATCATTTAAGCAAGATAACATACTTCTTTACAAAATAGAGAAAATCAAGATTAAAATTTATCATATTTTTATGAGTGCTACAAATGCACTCATATTAAAAACTTATAAAGCTTTACTTATTATTCTATTGAGTCTAGTGATAAAATCTGCTGTATCACTCAACTCTTGTCCATCAAAAAGTTTTGCTTGATCAAGAAGTACATGAGCTGCATCATTTATCAAGTTAACATCTGAGGACTCTTTGAGTTTTAATATTAGCTCATGCTTTGGATTTATCATGAGTATTGGCGCTGGAGCAGGCATATCGCCTCCTTGACCCATCTGTTTCATCATCTGCACCATCATATATGACGGGTCTTCTTTGTCTATCTTGATAGCAACAGGGGAGTCCGTCAAATCAAAAGTAGTTTCTACAGATTTTACACTCTCACCCAGCGCATTTTTAAACTCTTTTGCTAAACTTTCATACGTTTTTGAAACTTCTTCTTCAGCTTTTTTCTCCTCTTCACTCTCTTCAAACTTTGCATCTGCGACAGGCACAAGTTTATACTCTTTATACTCTGTAACCATTGGGAAGATGATGGTGTCAACTTCTTCATTAAGGAGCAAAACATCTATACCACGTGCTTTAAATCTTTCAAGAGAAGGAAAGTTTTTGAGCATAGCAAGTGAAGTTTTTCCAGCAATGTAATAAATCTCTTTTTTTGTTTCATCTACATTTTTGACAAACTCTTCGATTGTAGTTTTCTCTGCCGAATTAAGAGTATTAAATTGTAAAAGTTCTAAAATTCTTTCACGGTTTGCAAAGTCGTTATAGAGACCTTCTTTTAAAACATTGCCAAATTCAGCGTAAAATTTATCGTATTTTTCTTTATCATTTTTAGCAAGTTTAGCAAGTTCTGAAAGCACTTTTTTAACTGATGCGTTTTTGATTTTTGACATCACTGCGTTTGACTGTAAAATCTCACGAGAAACATTGAGCGGTAAATCTTTTGAGTCGATAACACCACGAAGGAAACGCAAGTATGTAGGCATAAGCTCTTTTTCATCATCAGTAATGAAAACGCGGTTAATATAGAGTTTAATGCCTGTTTGATAATCGACTCTGTACATATCCATTGGCGCTTTGCTCGGGATGTAAAAAAGTGTCGTATATTCTATTGCACCCTCAGCTTTGTTGTGCATCCAAGCAAGCGGTTCTTCAGATGAGTGAGCGATTGAACTGTAAAAATCTTTATACTCTTCTTCTTTTATCTCATTTTTTGGGATACTCCACAGAGCGTTTGCACGGTTAATCTGAACATTCTCAATATCTGTTCTGCTAGGTTCTATCTCTTTACCCTCATCATCTTTTTTCGCAGAAATAAATTTTTCTTTGTCCATAAAAATAGCAAATGGAATATGGTTTGAGTATTTTTTGATGATACTTTCGATTCTGTAACTTTCTAAGAACTCATCCTCATCATCATTGAGGTGCATCACGATAGTCGTTCCATGTCCATCTTGAGTTGCGTTTTCTAGCTCAAACTCGCCATCCCCTGCACTTGTCCATAAAAATGCCTGATCTTCTCCTGCTTTTTTTGTTGTCACTTCTACTTTATGCGCTACCATAAAACAAGCATAAAAACCGACACCAAACTGACCGATAAGATTTGAATCTTTTTTTTGATCACCTGTGAGATTTTGCAAGAAAGCTTTTGTCCCTGATTTTGCGATTGTTCCGAGGTTATTCATCAAATCTTCTTCATTCATACCAATGCCGGTATCTCTAATGGTTAAAGTTTTTGCCTCTTTGTTGGCAACAATGTCAATACGCGGTGCAAACGCAACGTTTTTATATTTATCATCCGTTAAAACAAGCATATTTAACTTATCAAGAGCGTCTGAAGCGTTGGATACTAGCTCACGTAAGAAAATCTCTTTGTTTGAATAGAGTGAGTGAATCATAAGATGTAGGATTTGATTTGCTTCTGTTTGAAATTGATGTTTTGCCATAGTAAATTCCTTTTGATTAAAAATTTTCAGGATTTTAACAAAAAAAGCTTAACAAATGCAACTAAAATCAACTTACTTTAGTCTATTAGACTAAAGTAAGTTTAGTAAACGCAGCAATTATATATAATTGTGAAGTTCTTTTATAGTAGCTTTATTTTCGACAATAATATTTGTAATGCCCATCGCAAGCAAGGAATCTTGTTCTTTGAATGAGTGTACTTTTACAATTATTTTATCACTGGAGATGATGTTTTTGACATTTTCACATACGATATGAAGTTTTCTCGGATTGTCTATGGCGACAATAATCTTTTTGGCTTTATCAAGGTAAGCACTTTTGAGTATGTCACGATTTGCAGCTGAGCCAAAAATAACAGGTTCATTATTTTCCCTTGCCAAACGAAACTGCTCCATATTGTTTTCTACAATGATATAAAGCTCACCGTCGGCTTTAAGGCGTTCAACAACACTCTGCCCAAACTCTCCATACCCTAAAACGACGAGATGTTCTTCAAAAGGGCTACTTTGAAAACTTTTATCTATATCTGTATATTCTTCTTTGATAAAAAAGTCAGATAAAGAGCTCAGATTTTTAAGTATTAAAGGAGTGAGTATCATAGAGATAACAATACTAACAATCATCACTTGACTATAGGAGGCTTCTATGATGAAATTGACACGTGCCAACTCCAAAATCGCTAAGGCAAACTCACCTATCTGAATCAGTGAAAAAGCTGTTTTAAGTGTTGTTCTTCTGTTGTTAAGCTTACTCATACGTATCAAAAAATAGATGACAACAAATTTGACAAACATTATCGAGATAAGAACTAATACTACAAAATGAAGATATTCAAAGATGATATTAAAATGAATCTGCATTCCTACGGTGATAAAAAAGATACCCAAAAGAATATCCCTAAAAGGAATCAGGTCGGCTTGCGCTTGGTGTTTGTATTTTGTCTCCGCGATAAGCATACCGGCTACAAAAGCGCCCAAAGAGTATGAAAATCCTAATAAATTGGCGCCATAAGATGCCCCGATAGCTAAAAAAAGGATGGAGCCCATAAAAAGCTCATCAGACTTTGTTTTGATGATTTGGTTGAAAAAAGGATTTAGAAGATACTTTCCTATGACATACATTACCACAAGGAGGATAACAACCCCCAATGTAACTTCAGCTACAACACTTCGTAAAGAACTCTCTTGAGAACTTATCACCCCGATAATAACAAGAATCGGGATAACTGCGATATCCTGCATAATGAGGATTCCTAAAGCGTTTTTCCCGTATCGCTTGTTTATCTCACCTGTTTCATTAAATGTTTTGAGAACGATAGCTGTTGAAGACATTGCAATGGCCATGGAGAGAACAAGTGCGCTGTATTTGTCTATACCTAGAAGATAATAAGAGGTGAGCAAGACTATGCCGGCTGTTATGAGTATCTGTAGAGTTCCCACGACAAAAACTTCATATTTCATGTCTCTCAAATGCTTTAAAGAAAACTCCAAACCTATAGTAAACATCAAAAATACAATACCGAACTCCGCTATCTCTTTGAGCTCATGGTTGTTCACCGCCTCATGCAGTCCAAAAAGATAAGAAATAATCGTTCCTGTAAAAATATAACCGATAATAGTCGGCAGCTCAAATTTTTTCAGAGCTATATTTGTTACAAGTGCAATAAAAAGCGTTGCAACAATGATACCTAGCACATCATCTCCTTTTTTTATTCATTTGCATAAGAAAATGATTATATACTAATTTCACAAATTCAAGTATAATTTCAAAAATTTCAACGCTTGAGAAACCATGAAAGTAAAAAAACAAATCATCACTTCATACTATGAAAATTTATGGAACAAACAAGACAAATCTTATGTCGAAAAGCTACTCCACGAAGATATAGTCTTTCGAGGTTCACTCAATATTGAAACGCGAGGAAGAGAAGAGTTTTTAAACTACTTTGATACTATTATCAAAGGGATTCCAAACCTTTATCACTCTGTTGAGATTATGGTCGCTGAAAATAACTTTGTCGCAACACGTACACTCTACAACGGTACACATAGCGGTAAACTTCTTGACTTTGAAGCTACTGGTAACCACATCGTCTATTATGGAGCTTCATTTTTCAAGATAAAGGATGAGCAAATCATCGTTATTTGGGTTCTTGGAGACCTCAACTCTCTTTATAAACAACTCGTTTAGTGCTTATGTAAGGCTGCGTTTCTTACGCCGCCTTCTCCTTTGCTTTCTCATTTATATACAAACCTTTTAATACTTTTATAATACTCTCTACAGATTTTGTAGAAGCTGTTTCATTGACCGTGTGATAACCAATAGTTGGTATTTGAAGGGTTGTACCTTGTATCTCACCCTTTGTTGCATAGATTATTCGCCCCATTTCTGTCGTCCCTAAAGAACCTTTTGTACCATTTTTTGCCATTTTCTCTTTGAGATAGGTATCTTTAAAATGATACCGAACACCCTCTTTTTTAGCTATTTTTTTTATCTTTTCTTTAAGTGGTGAACGAAAGACTGCGTTTGAGTCACGGTGTCTGAGTACGATATCTATTGCTTTGATATCTTCAAGTTTTTCATAAGGACTTGTATCCAAAACAAGCAGTTCATTTGTCGTGATATCAAAACGCTTAAAATACTCAAGCAAAAATCTCCAACTCTTTCCAGCCTCTTCTGAAGCCGTAAAAAACGCCGTTCCCTGATATCCTATCTGATACATATAAATCATAATAGCTATGGAGATAACATTATCAAGTTGCGCTGAGATGATATCCCCGCGAAATTCAAGTTTGTCCATAAACGCAATGGGCGTTGAAGGAAAAAGATAGTCAAAACCCTCGACTTTAAAGATGATATTTTTTCTTCTGTTACATAAAAAAGCCTCTTTGATAGTTCCTATCCCTAGATATGCTCCTGACCATGGTTCATAAGCTTGTACTTTTTCATCTACAAAACGTGAAGTAAAGTTGCGTAAAAGCTGTTCTGCGTTTGAGTTTCCCGTCAAGTCTGCGCGGTTTTTTGTGATAAATGCAGCGTATTGAAACTCATTGTGCCCTGTACAAAAAAGCCCATGTCTATCAGCATGTGAAGAGAGATATCCACTCTCTGGCTTATCACCTTTTGCGACTAAAACACCGTCATAATACTCTACACTCACACCAAGCTCTTCAAGCTCGCGTTTAAGAAACATAAAAAACGGATGCTCAGCACCTACAACACTTGGGATACGTATAAGTTGTTTTAAAATATCGTAAAATTCTTCCATATCTCTTTTCGTCTCTCCTTTAAGCTCCGATGTTATCTCTTTTGACTTTTTTGATAAGACCACTCGATTTATGCGGCACATTTTTTTCTATATATTCCATGATTTTTGCCGCGATATTGAGACTTGTAGATTTTTCAATCCCCTCAAGACCAGGTGATGAATTGACCTCCATGACAAGCGGACCGCGTTTTGATGGAATCATATCCACACCACAAACGCCAAGTCCCATAGCTTTGGCGGCAGCAAGGGCTGTTGCCTTCTCTTTTCTGTTGAGTTTATAGATTGTAGCACTTCCGCCTTGATGCAGATTGGATCTAAAGTCACCCTCAGCACCTTGGCGTTTCATAGCCCCTACAACTTCACCGCCAACGATAAAAGCACGGATATCCGCACCGCCAGCCTCTTCGATATACTCTTGAATAAGCAAGTTTACATCCATGCCATAAAACGCATCAAGAACCGACTTCGCGGCTTTTTCCGTATCAACCAAAACAACACCCACACCCTGTGTTCCTTCAAGGATTTTGAGTACAAGAGGCACACCTCCGCTGAGTGCTATAACATCTTTTGCACTTGATTTGTTGGATGCGAAAACCGTTCTTGGCATATCTACTCCATGTTTTGAGAGTACCTGCAAACTTCTGAGTTTATCACGACTGCGGGCAATAGCTAGGTTGCCTGAGGTACTAAAAACATCCATCATCTCAAAGTGTCGCACCATTGCAGTCCCATAAAATGTTCTGCTCGCCCCTATTCGTGGGATAATGGCATCAGGAGTCGGCAAAACTTTTCCAAGATAGTTGATAACAAGTTCTCCTTTCATGATTTCTATAGTACATTTTAGATAATCAATAACTTTGACTTCCCAGCCTTTTGCCTCCGCTTCTTCTATAAGCCGTTGTGTTGAATAAAGCGCTTTATTTCTTGATAATATATAAATTTTCACAGGGGTTTTTCCTTTAGTTATTTATTTTGTTAAATATTCTTGTGACACATCTACTAAAAATTTTCCGCTTAAAAATTTTTTCCCTATAAGCATAGGATATTTCATATCGGAACGGTTTGTTAAGGAGATAACAGCCTTGTATTTTTTACCGAAAAACAAGACATCAACCTTGATAGAAGGTCTTAGTTGCAGTTCTCCATTGGAGCTGCGAAC
>MIBW01000079.1:0-2439 GCA_001829625.1 Sulfurimonas sp. GWF2_37_8
AGTTGAGTTAAGACTTTCAATATTTAAGTTAATAGTGTAGCTAGTGCTATGAAAACTATCTATTGTTTTTTTGTGTAATTCAAATTTTTTAACATCAAATTCTTGAATATCCTTATATTTGTCTATCATTTCTTGAATTATCGATTGTAGACCATTCTTATGTACTATAAACTCTGCTTTAGCTTCATCGTATGCAGGTTTTTTATTTGATTTCTCAGCTAATTCTTTTAAACTATTTTTTTCAAAATAATCAACAATATCACCTTGATTGATGTAAATCGGCTTTTCTATTGCTGTTTGTTGTTTATAGTCATTATCCCTTTTTGCTTTGATTAAAATATGTTCTCCATGAAATTTATCATAGTTGTTTTGTTTAATAGTAAGACTATCAATTTTTTTACCTATCAAATTCATAAGTAAGCTTTTCCCACTAGAACGACCGCCAATTACAACATTCAAATGTGGACTAAAAATAAGCTCATTTTGAGTGAAATAATCGTGTGAATTAATTTTTAGATTATCTATCGTATTAAGTTTTTTATTGAGACTATCATATTCGGTTTGCGATTTTATTCTTGATTGAGGATCGATAAATGCCAATCTAATTGTTTCATAACTTTTTTTCCCTTTTATATAGTCAAACTGATGATTTCCTTTTTCCCCCATATGTCTACAAGCATACTGTTCAATATTATGATTGTCAGAAAAATTGATGTACGCTATATCTTTTCTATTTCTAAACTCATCATTTTGAAGTGCATCAAATCCTTTTTGATATGCTTCTTTCATTTCTTGAGCTGTAACTTTTTCCAATGCACTCTGCATTAATAAAATCATTTTTTGCGTATCTCGAATATTTGGAAGTTCAGCATCAACAATATTTTGATGCCCACCTTTTTTTGCATGAGGAATAAAAAAGAATTCATCATCTTTGAAAATTTCAATAATATCATCAAATGTTAATTTTCTATCAAAAGAATTTGTTATACCTTTAGCTTGATATTTACTCTCTAATTTTTGCGATATAACTTTTACATCGCTTATATCAAAATAGTTAAATATTAATAAAGAATGATAAGTTTTGCCAGTGCTACCTTCTATATCTAATTCAACTCCAAGAAGTAACAAAGAATCATTATCTGTAGAATCCTTGTAATATTCTTCATAAGCATTAATATTGATTATATTATGATCTGTGAGAGAGAATATTCCAACTTCATTTTCTTTAAGCTTTGATTTTAAAGTAGTGACATTAAAATTTCCTTTGTAATCTCCATTTTTCGTTTCTCTGCTTTTATCTGTATGAATATGTAAATCTATTCGTAGCCAGTCGGAATATTTTTTATTACTCATAGTTCCACCCTCACTTCCCCACTCAGAAGCTTTAGTAAGAGTGTATCTCGTAAGTTTTCAAAAGTTTGTATTATCTTAAAGTAAATCATTTCAACTCCATATATGTAGATTTTTTCAACTCATCAGCTAAATCTGGTCTATGCTGTTTTATGATTTCATCAAAAATCTCTTGAATAAAAGGAGATACCCAATATTGTGAATTTTCAGGAGGTGTCATATTCATGTCAAGATGCTCAATATAGTCACTCGACATCATATAATTATCCTTGATACTAAACAACCAAACAAAATGTTTTATAAAAATATTTCTCAAATCAATAGAAAGTTGTTCTAAAAATTTTATTCTATTGTTATAAACATCGAACATTTGATTATCGTTATAAAACATATACTGAAAAGAATTGTAGTGTGTGTGGTCATTGAGTCTTTGCCTCATATTTGTATAATATTTCGTGCTAAAAAGTAAATTGTTTATATTTTTTAATTTTTTAGAATTTCTTATATAGCTGTTCATTACTTTGTATTCAGGTAATTTTTCTTTATTATGAACCCAGTTGTTGATTTTTTCCACTATGAAGTTTTCTAAGTTTTGATTTGCTTCCAAATATAAAAGAGTATAAGTATTAATGACGACATTGTCATGATATCTTCTTGCTAAAGAAAAAGCATCATTAATTTTTCCTTTTTCAAGAAGTATGTGAATTGAATCTAAAGTTCCTTTGATTGATGTAAATATTCGATCGTCAAAATTGATCAAGTTTTCTACACCAACAGTAATCCAACTAAACGTTGAAAATGAAAGAAAATCATAATATTTGATATAAGTATCTAGTTCATTGAAAATTTTATGTTCTTTGTACTCTTTGCTTAATTGATTTTTTGATTGGTAGTTTTCTTCAAACTCACTCATTTCTTCCCCTCCTTGCTCGTCATCTCTTCATACATCCTAAAAAGGTATTCAAGTCTTTCTTCGTCGCTTTCGAATGGTTTGGGGCGGTAGCATTGTTCTATGAAAATATCTAGGTTATGGTGGGCTTTTTGTAAGCCTTCTGGCATTTTATTTGGGTCGTAGAGTTGGGCTAGAGT
>MIBW01000079.1:2455-11570 GCA_001829625.1 Sulfurimonas sp. GWF2_37_8
TCTCGCTCATCTATGATGCCAAATACTAGCTCGGTGATTTCATCTTTTTGTTTTTTTGTGATGTTTGGGAATGGGAAGGTGTTGTAAACAAGTGCCGATGAATAACGATAATCTGTTTTTAATCTTCCTGCAACTGTTCGCATCCAAACCATGTGCATTAGTGAAGATATAACACCAAATATCCATGGTTCGGCATCATAAATTACTTGAGCAGAATTAAGCGAAATATAACTATTATCAAAATATTGACTAGGTATGTATTGTCTTGATTCGGATGATGTGCATGGTACGATTATCATAGATTCTTTCGCTACAGTTCTATATCTAAATTGATGACAACGATTTACTAAAGTTCTTGCTACATCGCCACCATTAATTCTGAAGTTTTTAACTTGTTCTATTCGTTTTGAAATTTCATGAAAATTTAATGCCTCTTCAAGTTCTTCGTTTTCAATCCAAAAGCAATATCGTCTATGCCCTTTAAGAAGTTCTTCACCACCTACAACTTTTTTAATAAATTTAGATATACCTGATTCAATCTCTTCAAATGTATTTTTTTCTTCTTCTGTGAATCTTAAAAAAGTTCCTTCTAAAGGCATGTTTCCATATAGCATTTCGGGTAGCTTAGAAAGTGGTTTTGGGCTTCTTTGCACATAGATTGTATTTCCGCTTGCTAAATAGGGATTGATATTTTCTACTTGATGTTTAATATTTTGATTATAAAGATATTTTGAATTTTTTGAAATATTTGCCAATCCGACAATAACTACTATTACGGCGGCATTGGCTTTTGCATTATTTTGCCATTTAAAAGATTGGTGTGCAAAACATATTTCTAAATCATCTTTCAAAACTCGTTGCCAGGTAAGAGCTACTTGTTCCCCTTGACTTATTGAGTTTGTGCTTACAAATGCTAGTTTTGCATTTATTCCTTTGATGTATTGACTTCCTAAATAAAACCAACAAGTAATATAGTCTAAACTTTTGTAATCTTTTTTGAATATAAATTCCATATCATCTTTATGTGATTTTTCTTGATTTCTTGAACCCAAATACGGCGGATTCCCCAAAACATAAATCTCATCATCCTCATTTTTGGGGCAAACTTCTGTCCACTCTAACCTTGTGGCATTTCCATGGACGATATTGCCGCTTTCTTGAAGTGGTAGGCTTGGGTGGGTTCTTCCGAACTCTTCGTAAAATTTCAGGTTCATTTGGTGTTCTGCTAACCAAAGAGAGAGTATGGCTACTTCGTGGGCGAAGTCGTCTAGCTCTATGCCGTAAAACTGTGTGAGTTTTATCTCGCTAAAAACAAAGCTTTTTTGATTTTGTAAGCTGTCTATGTGTTTTAAGATATTTATCTCTAGTTCTCGTAGTTTTTTGTAAGCGATGATGAGAAAGTTTCCACTTCCACATGCGGGGTCAAATATCTTTATTTTAGTAAGTCGATTTAGAATGTTTTGAAGTTTTGCTTTGCTCTCGTACGCTTTTTCAAACTCCACATAAAGCTCATCCAAAAAGAGCGGTTCGATGACCTTCATGATGTTTGGCACGCTTGTGTAGTGCATGCCCATTCCGCCACGATGTTCAGGAGTTACCACCGCTTGTATCATGCTTCCGAAGATGTCGGGGTTTATCTGCGACCATTGGAGCTGTCCGATTTCTAAGAGTATCTGTCTTGATTTTGCTGTAAACCTTGGAATGCTGAGTGCATCACGAAAGAGTCCGCCGTTTACATACGGAAACTTTAGCAGGTACTCTGGTGTGTTCGTCTCTCTTTTGCTCTGTTGGGTGTTGAACATGCCAAAGAGTCTTTGCAAATAACTCGCTGTGTCACTTCCGTCGGCTTGCGTGTGCGATGAAACCGAAGAGGTGAAAAGGTTGTCGGGGAAGATGTTTGTATCTTCTGCGAAGTAGCAAAAAAGAAGCCTTGTAAGAAAAACATTCAGAGAGTGGATGTCCTCTTTTGTCTCAAAATGGTTGTTTTTTTGAAGTTCGTCGTAGAGTTTTGCCATCTTGAGGGAGGCTTTGACATCGGCGGGGTTTTCGTTTTGAAATGTCGCTTTTTCCATCCCTGCAAGCGGTAAGAAAAAATCATAATGGTTTATGATGTTTAAGAGTTCGGTATCGAGCGTGTCCTCGGTTTTGGTGTCATAGGCAAGTAAGGTTTCATAGTCGGTTACGATGATAAATCTTGGGCTGTGTTTTGTGACTTCTTTTTTTGATTTTAACTCATCTATCGTGGCATGTGGATTATTGCCAACAACTTTAAAAAATAGCTTTTTTCGTAAAACGAGTTCGCCATCCGATGAGAGTTTGTCGTGGTCACTTCCCTCTAATCTTTTGATAGTTGATTTTGGGCTACCATACGCTAAAAGCAAGTCGAAAATAAAACTCTCTTTGTCAAAGTTTGTTATGAGAGCGTGCAGATTGTTTTCTATTTCTATGATAGTCATCAGATATGTGCCTTGTGATTATTCTTTGTGATAAAAATTGTTTTTATTTTATCTAAAACTAGTTAAGAAATATACTTTAAAGGTGTTTCTCATTTTTATATCAAAACTTATTGCAGATTGTTTTTAAAACGATAAAATCGAAATAGATTTTATAAAGGCAAATAGATGAAAAAAAACCTTATTAAAGCAGTTCTATTTTGGGTCTTACTCCAAACGCAGCTTTTTTCAAGTGGATATGAGTGGAGTGCTTCGGTAAGTAAGTCTGAGGCTTATGTCAATGAAGCAATCCACCTTCAATATATTTGTCGATTTCAAGACAGAGCCGAACTGTATGCTATAGAGTTTGACCCTATAAGCGATGATGCACTCTATACGATACAACTATTGAGTAAAGATGAGAAGATAGAAGATGGCAAAAAGATAAGCACATATGACTTTATAGCGCATATACATCAATCGGGTGTGACGCAGTTTAACTTTGATGTCGCAATGAAAAAAACAAATAAAGACTCGATAGAAAACACAGTTATCGGACGAGATAATGGCGCATATGCGGAGTACGAGACTAAAATCATCAAACAAAAAGAACTCACGGTTACTGTACATGAGCACAACAGTACACTTGTGGGAGAACTGGTGATGGAGGTCAAAAAAGATACGCCAGATATCAAGGCTTACTCGCCTTATCATATGCAAATCATCCTCAGCGGTAAGGCAAATTTTGATCTTATCAAAGCTTTTGAATTTGAGATAGAAGGTGTCAAAATCCTCTCAGAAGAACCCCAGAAAAATATAAAACTTACAAAAGAAGGATACGAAGGAGTGTGGAGTCAGAAGTTTGTTTTTGTTGCGACTAAAGATTTTACTATCCCTAAACTCACTATTGTTTATTTTGATGCCAAAAACGCAGCCATCAAAGAGCTCTTTCATGAGCAAACAGCTGTGAGTGTTTTGGCATCTGCGTTTAAGCAAGAAGAGCTTTTAGATGAGATACCAGAGAGTTTTGTATTTGAAAAAGAGTACCTTTATTATCTATTAACATTCATCGCAGGGTTTTTATTTGCAAAAATAAAGATAAAATTGCACAAAGAAAACAAAACGCCAAAAGATATCTTGCATGAGCGAATCAAAAACGCAGCCTCACTTGATGCTTTGTGTATGATTTTAGCACTCGAAGATGCAAAAAAATATGAATCATTGATCTTGAAGATAGAGACCAAAGAATTTACATCTTTGCAAGAAGCGAAAAGATTGATAATTAAAGGAACTTTATGAATAAAACACTTTTATTTTTTGTATGTACGGGTGTTTCTCTCTTTATAAGTGGCTGTGCACAAAAAGTATCTATAAGAGCACTAGAACCTGCTGAAATAGATAGAGCGTCGCAGACAAAAAAGATTACCGTTGCAGGTTTTGAACACGACAGAGTCGGTTTAGCAAATAAGATAGAAGCAAATCTCGCAGGCTACAGAATCGACAATCAAAAATATTTTACTATTGTAAGCCGCAGTGATTTTGACAGAATCATCAGTGAACAAAAGATACAAAACAGCGGACTTGTTGCAACAAAAACAGTTGTAGAAGTGGGCAATCTTATCGGCGCACAAGCTATCATCTCAGGAAATGTAGGGCAAGTGAGTTCTTCAGATACAAACTACTATGAAGAGCGTGCAAGATGCGCAGACTCAAAGTGTAAAGAAGTAGTGCGTTATAACGTAGGCTGCGTTAAAAGAGTTGTTGGTTTGTCTGCTGAGATGAAGATGGTAGATATCGAAGCTGGAGATATCATCTATGCCGATACTATGAGTAAAGTGGCAAACTATTATCATTGTAGTGATGACTCAAGAACGATTCCCTCTCCTGAAGCCGCAGGTCAAAGCTTGGCAAGTTCGATTGCAGATGATTTTACATTTAAGCTAACGCCACACTACAGACATTTTGAAGTAGTATTGCTTGAAGAAGCGGATTTAGACTATACGGATGAGCAGGAAAAACTTTTGGAAGTTTCTATCAAATATATCAAGCAAAAAAGATATGACAAAGCAGAACAATTTCTTTTTGACCTCATAGACACGACAGCTGCACAAAGTTATGTTGCGTTTTACAATCTAGGCGTTGTCAAAGAGGCTGAAGGACAATACGAAGAAGCGCAGGAGTATTATGAAAAAGCTGACTCTCTTATGGTTGAACCCGTTGCTGAGGTAAGTGAGGCGTATGTAAGGATACAGGCACTTATCGAGCAGCACCAAAAAACACAAGCACAGATACAAAGGTAGAAGATGAAAATATTTGCACTCTTTTTTATCATATTTTTTATTTTTAGCGGCTGTAGTTCTGATAAACAGATGGTTGTAGCAAAGAAAAAAGAGGTGCCGTCTTGGTATGTTGATGTCGCAGAAAATGATGAAACATATATCTATGGCAGAGGCGATGGAAAAAACAAAGAAGAGGCCGTTGCCAATGCTCTGAGTTTTATGGTGTCAACTTTGAGTGTTTCTATAGCTTCCGAATTTGAAGCAGAAACTATCGTCAAAGAAGGTCACAACAGTTCTATCCAATCCACTTATACAAACAATATACGCAGTGATGTCAAAAAGATTCGCATAAGTAACTATGAACTCATGGAGATGGAGGAGATCGGCTACAAAAAATTTGTAGTCCTTGTAAGATCCAATAGAAAAGAACTATTTGCAAGTATGCACAGTGAGATAGAACAGAATTTCACTTTGGTAGAAAAAAAGAAAAATGTACTTGCCTACGCAAGCGCACTTAAAAGAGTTGCGTTTTATAAACAAACGCAAGAGACTTTTGCCAATTTACCCGATACTCTTTTGGTGATGCAATCCTTAGATAAAAGTTTTGATCCTGAGGGGTATCTTTCTATGGCGCAAGAGTTGGAAAAAGAGTATGAAGCTCTGCAAAAGAGTATAAGTTTTAGTGTTCAAAGCAATGAAGATGGCACAAAACTTATCCCTAGTATCGCAAAAGGTCTGAGTGATAAAAAACTTACACTCGATGAAAATGAAAATCCAGACCATTTTAGAGTTATCATCACTTCAGATACACAAGAAGCTTTTGCGTATGGTTTCACACTTGCAAGAAGTGCAATAGAGATAAATGTAAAAGACGCAAATGGCGCTGTTATAGCCTCAAATAAACTCAATATCACAGGTCAATCGACGCAAGGGTATGCAATAGCAAAAGAAAATGTAGCTATGAAACTTGATGAGCTCATTAAGCAAGAAGGCATCGAAAAGGTTATCGGTTTGAGTATGTAAGCATTTACTCCATTGCGTTATACTTTTGCCACATTAAAATAAAAAACAACTCTCCTAAAGGCTATTATAGATGATTTCAAAAATTGTAAGTATTAAAAACGAAGTTGCAAAAGTTGTCGTTGGACAAGAGAAGATGGTTGATTCTCTTCTCATAGCGTTTTTGTGTGAAGGACATATTCTTATCGAAGGTGTCCCAGGGCTTGCTAAAACAACTACAGTCAATGCTTTGGCAAAAGCGCTTGGACTCAACTTCAAACGTGCGCAGTTTACCCCCGACCTTCTTCCTTCTGATATTTTAGGTGCTGAGATCTATGATCCGCAAAATAATAGTTTTAAAATCAAAAAAGGTCCTATTTTTACCAATCTTCTTCTAGCAGATGAGATCAACCGTGCGCCTGCAAAAGTCCAATCCGCTCTTCTTGAAGTTATGCAAGAAAAGCAGGTAACACTTGGAGATACGACTTTTAAGCTCAAACCTCCATTTTTTGTTATGGCAACGCAAAATCCTGTAGAACAAGAGGGTGTTTATCAACTACCAGAAGCGCAACTTGACCGTTTTATGCTTAAACTTATCATCGGCTATAACACTAAAGAGCAAGAACTAGAGATCGCACGACGTATATCTAGCGGAAAAATTGAAGAGATACAAGCTGTTGTAAGTCCAGAAGATTTGGATGCGCTCAAAGATGCTATCAAAAATATCCATGTCGATGAACAGGTCGAAGAGTATATGATAGAACTTGTAAACGCAACAAGATATCCGCAAGAGTACGGACTTGATGCCCTCAAAAACTATATCCAGTTTGGAGCTAGTCCACGTGTGAGTATTGATATGTTCAAAGCGGTGAAAGCGATGGCGTTTATGCGAGGCAAAGATTTTGTGACTCCTGTCGATGTGGCATACATCGCAAAAGAGTTGATGCGCCACCGTATTGTTCTGACGTATGAAGCAGAAGCAGAAGGCATCACTACCGATCAAATTATCCAGCAAGTGTTAGAAACTGTAGCAATACCTTAGGCTGATAGATGTCAAAATTACAGAGAATTTTGGTTCGGGCGCGTCGTCAAGTTTTTAGCGAAATGGTTGGCAACAACCCCTCTATCTTTCAAGGTGAGGGTTATGACTTTATAGAACTGCGTGAATATATGCCTGGTGATGATATTCGTCACATAGACTGGAATATCACGGCAAAAATGCAAAAGCCTTTTATCAAGATATTTCGTGAAGAGAGAGAACTCAATGTGGTCATAGTCTCTATTTTAAATGGAAGTGTGCATTTTGGATCCAAGATATTTAAGCAAGAGATGATTGCGGAAATCGTTGCACTTTTGAGTTTTTCTACGCTCAAAAATGGTGATTTGCTGAGTTCTTATATTTTTACTGACAAGATAGAATACCACTCAAAACCAAGTAAAAAACTGAGTCAAATACAAAAAAATGTACAAGAAATCCTCGAATTTGATGCACTCAATCAAAAAGTGGATTTTAAAAATATTTTGGACACGCTTTTTAAGAGGCTTAAACGCAAGTCACTTATCCTTGTAGTAGGTGATTTTTTTGAAGTACCTGATTTGAGACTTTTGGCAAAAAAACATGAAGTGCTTGCGATAGTCGTACGGGATTTATTGGAAGAAAAACCACCGCAGATGGGATTTTCTTCTTTGATGGACCCTGAAAACGGTGCTGTGTTGGAGGGTGACTTTAATGCTGCAAGTGTAAAAAATTATGCAGACAAAGTGCTTGAACATGATTTGGCACTTTATGAGATGTTTCGAAAAAATCAGGTGAGATTTACAAAAATCTATACACACTCTCATGCTGGTGTAGAACTTAGAAGATTATTTGAGGGGCGATGATGCAAGAGTATGATATTCCACTGCATGATATAAAACCGATTTTGGAAGTGCAAGAGTATTCGCTCTATTATTTTGTAGCGCTGAGCATACTTATAATCTTCCTTTTACTTGCGTTTGGGTATATCTTGTATAAACATTTCAAAACCAAACAAAGATTGAACTTACGTGCAGAACACTATAATTTGCTTAAAACAGTGGATCTGAGTGATACTAAAAACGCAGCCTATGGCATCACACTCTACGGACTCACATTTAGAGATGACAGCCCAAGACACACGGAGATGTATCAAAATATAGTGACAAGACTTCAAGAGTATAAATATAAAAAAAGTGTTGCCGCATTTGAGAGCGAAGTTTTGGGATATATTGATGTTTACAAGGGCATGATTGATGTTTGAGGGGATTTACTTTGAGTTTCCGCGCGTTGTTTCATTTTTATTTATTTTTATAGCGTGTGCGGCACTTTGCAAGATGCGTCTTCCTTCGATCTATTTTCCTCATACAAGAGAGTTTATCAAACAAACAGTCTCAGCTTCAAAGAGACTTTTTTTTCTCAAGTGGTTCGCTATTGTGATGATGATTGTAGCGCTTATGTCACCCGTAAAAGATGAGCCTTACGAACTTGACCCAAAAAACGGTTATGAAATAGCGCTTATTCTTGATGCCTCACAGTCTATGCAGGCAAAAGGATTTGACATGAGCAATCCAAGTCTCAACCGTTTTGATGTTGTCAAAAGTATCGTAGGGGATTTTATCAATACAAGAAAAAATGACAATATAGGACTTGTGGTTTTTGGAGAATACTCTTTTATAGCTTCTCCTTTGACCTATGATGAACATATCTTGACCCGCATCGTCTCTCAGCTTCAGATAGGCATGGCGGGGCAATATACAGCACTTTACGAATCTTTGGCTCAGGGTGTAAATCTTTTGAAAATGAGTGAGTCAAAAAGTCGTGTGGCTATACTTTTGACGGATGGTTTTAGTACAATCGGCAAAGATAGAGTGCCGCTTGAAGTAGCGATAGAGATGGCAAAAAAAGAGGGTGTCAAAGTCTATCCGATAGGAATAGGCGCTGAGTATGAGTACAACCAAAAAGTGCTTCTTGAGATTGCAACGGGAACAGGGGGGGTCGCGTTTGGTGCATCAAGTGCAAATGAACTCAAAGATATCTATGCAAAAATCGATTCGCTTGAGAAGTCACAGATAAAAAATGAAAGTTATACCTATATGAATTATTACTATTTTTATCCTCTCTTTTTAGCACTTTTATCTTTGATGTTGTACGTCTATTTCCGAAACAAAAGGGGGCAAGCATGAGTTTTTTACATCCTGAATTTTTGTATTTTATGTTGCCTCCGCTTTTTATACTTTTTGGTTTGTTGCTCACACAAAAGGAACAACAAGCACATTTTTTCAGCGAAGAGGTCTTAGAAAAACTGCGCGTAAACGCAAACACACTCACACTCAGAGCAAGAAATGGACTTTTCTTTTTAATCTGTTTTTTGATGATAATTGCACTCA
>MIBW01000080.1:0-10851 GCA_001829625.1 Sulfurimonas sp. GWF2_37_8
ATTTGTGGGAAGTCCAAAAGAGAGTTTAAGAAAAACAAATCCTATTTTGATACTTGATGAGCCGCAAAATATGGAGAGTGATTTAAGTAAATCAGCTTTAAATGAACTGGGTCCACTTTTTACCCTTAGATACTCAGCAACTCATAAAAATTACTACAATCTTATCTATAGTTTGGGAGCAAAAGAGGCACTTGAAAGTGGACTTGTAAAGCAGATAGATGTTTTGGCACTAAGTGAGAATCAAACTATAAATGATGTCTATATCAGTGTTGTGAAACTAGAGATTGATAAATCCTCAAAAAGACCCGTAGCAACTTTAGAACTTATTGTAAAAAACAAAGATGAATTTGCCACAAAACAACTCAAAATAAAAGGGGATGATAGCCTAAAAAATAAAACTAATAATCCTATTTATAGTGGATTTATTGTCGATGAAATATCTTTTAAAGAGATGTTTATAAAATTTGAAAATGGTGTAAAACTAGGAGTCAATGATATAAATGGTCAAGTAAAAAAAGAGATACAAAAAGAGCAAATAAGCGAAGCTATAAAGTTGCATATGATGAAATTTGAGGAGCTAAAACTTCAAGATATAAAAGTTTTAAGTCTCTTTTTTGTGGATAAGGTTGCAAACTTTTTAGCAAGTGAAAATGGCTGGATGGAAGAGCATTTTAGAAATGAATTTGATAGATTAAAAATTGGATTTGAAAGCTTTAAAAACATTGATGCGAACGCCGTTTATGCCTACTATTTTGCAAAAAGAAAAACTGAATTTGTAGATGAGCTTAAAAATAACGATAGTGATAGAAAACTTCAAAAAGAGACATATGACCTTATCATGAAAGATAAAGAAAGACTACTTAGTTTTGAAGAAAACAGAAGTTTTATCTTTTCTCACAGTGCTTTAAAAGAGGGTTGGGACAATCCAAATGTATTTTTTATCACAACTTTAAATGACACAAAATCGCAGATGAAAAAGAGGCAAATCATAGGTCGTGGGGTGAGACTTCCTGTAAATTCTAGTGGGCAAAGGATAGAAGATAAAGAGATAAATAGACTCACGGTTATCGCAAATGAGAGTTTTGACGAGTTTGCAAAAAGCTTACAGTTAGAGTATGAAATAAATGGAAATGAAAAATCTTATCAAAAACCAAATGATTTGGGTAAAAAAAAGAAAGCACTTAGAAAATATGATTTGGAAAGTGTTGAACTAAAAGAGTTTAGGGAACTTTGGGATAAACTGGGGCAAAAAACGATTTATGAAATCTCACTTAATAGCTTAAAATTTAAAGAACTAGTGGTAAAAGAACTCCAAAAAATAGAAGTGAAAGAGAAAAAGATAGTCAAACAATTTGGAAATATTGAAAGCACTTTTGATGGATATGTCAGTGAGGCTAAAAGTATAAAGCTTGATTTTGAAGAGGAGTTGCCAAATATTGTAGAGATTTTGGAAGAAAAATTAGGTTTAACAAAATCAACTATTATTGATATTTTTGATGAGTTAGGGATAGAAGAATTTGTCAGCGAATTTATTAAAAATAGTGATGAGTATCTTAAAAAAGCGATAGAAATTTTTGAGGACACGATGCTTCAAATGTTAAGCGAAGATGGACTTGTGTATAAAAAGGTGGATGATTATTATGAATTTAGTAATGTCTTTTTAGATGAAATACATGGGTATGATTTGGAAGATTGTAGAAATGGACTTTACGGGGCAGAACAATTTGATAGTACGATAGAGCAAGATTTTATCAAATGTGCCGATAGAGAGTTTAAATTTTTTGCAAAATTACCAAAAAGATTTAAAATCAAAACCCCTTTAGGTTCTTATTCTCCTGATTTTGCGATTATTAAACACGATGAGAGTGAAGGTAGCTTTATCATTGAAACAAAAGGAAGTGATAAAAAACGAGATAGTAGGGCACGAGAAGATTGGCAAATGGAATATGCGAAAAAACATTTTGAGCTAATCGGTCTGAAATATAGAGATAGAATTACAAATTGCAAAGAGGTTTGAGTATGGAATTTCAAGGTTTTAGCCCAAAAACACTTCCCTTTTTGCAAGCCATAAAAGAAAACAACAACAAAGAGTGGTTTGAAGCGCATAAAAGTGAATACGAGCAACTCATTCTCAATCCGTCCCGTGCCTTTGTGGTCGAGATGGGAGAACACCTTCAAGCCCTTGAACCTAGCATAAACGCAGAACCAAAAATCAACCAATCACTTTATCGCATTTACAGAGATACCCGCCGTATGGGCGCGAATAAAGCTCCAATCAAACACAGAATCGGTATTATCTTTTGGCAGGGAAGAGGTAAAAGAATGCAAAGTTCTGCGTTTTATCTGCACTTTTCACCTGAGGAGTTGATGGTAGCAGTGGGTGTGCGATGGTTTGAAAAACCGATGCTTGATGCCTTTCGAGAATACATTAAAGATGAGACAAAAAGAGTAGAATTAGATGGCGTTTTAAAGAGTATTAAGGCTAAAGAAAAGGGTTATACGCATTTGGAAAAAGGCTATAAACGCTATCCAAAAGGTTTTAGCGCTGAGTTGCCGAGTGCTGATTTGAGTCTTTACAAAGGCATGGCGACCTTTAAAGTTTTAGACCCGCATCTCATCGAAGATGGACAAAAGCTCATAGATACACTCTATGAAATATATGAAGATATGCTGCCCTTGCAACAGATAATGTATGAAGTAAGTTTGAGAGTTAAAGAGGATTAAAATGGCCAAAGAAGCGATTGTTTTACTAAATATGGGCGGACCAAACAACCTAGAAGAGGTTGAAATGTTTTTAACAAATATGTTTCATGATAAAAATATATTGACGATGAAAAGTTCTCTGCTTAGAAACTTTATAGCGACGATGATAACTTTTTCAAGAACAGAAAGCTCCCAAGAAATCTACAGAAAAATCGGCGGAAAATCACCGCTTGTAGGACTTACAAAACAGCTTGTCGCAAAACTTCAAAGAAGAGTCGGCGAAGATGTTTTGGTGGATTTCGTTATGCGCTACACGCCTCCTTTTGCTCCTGAAATAATTGAGAAACTCAACGCCGCAGAAGTGGAGAAAATCTATCTTATTCCTTTGTATCCGCAGTATTCGACTACGACAACGAAGTCTTCTTTGGAAGATTTTGAAGAAGCCTACCACAAAGTCGGCGCAAACGCAGTGCTGGTAGAGACAAAACATTTTTTTCAAAACGTGACCTATAACAAAGCAGTCATTCAGAGTATAAAAAACGCAATGATAGAAGCTAAGTATGAGGATTTTGACCTTATATTTTCCGCACACGGCTTGCCTCAAAAGATAGTTGATGCAGGTGATGTTTATGAACGTCATATCAACAAACATGTAGAGATTTTGAGAGAGATGCTTGAAGAAGAGGGGATGTTTTTTCATGAAACGCATCTTGCATATCAGTCCAAAGTAGGACCTTTAGCATGGCTCAAACCTTCACTTGAAGAGAAGCTGGTAAGCGTACGCAACCGAGGCGTTATCATCTTTCCTTTGGCGTTTACGCTAGATAACTCTGAGACCGATTATGAGCTGGATATGGAGTACCGCGAGAAGGCTCATGAGTTAGGTCTCAAAGAGTATCGCGTTTGCCGTTGCCCAAATGATAGCGACTTGTTTGTTGATGCACTCTGTGAGATTTATGAGAAGATGCAGTAGCTATGATGAAGATAGTTATCTTTGATATGGACGGGACACTTTTGGACTCACAAAAAGATATCACGATCTCTGTCAATTATGTGAGAAAATACTATTATTCACTTGAGCCATTGAGCGAAAAGTTTATCGTTGATGCGATAAATATGGAGGTGCGAAACCTTCCAAAACTTTTTTACGAAACACAACATTATGAAGCAAAAGCGAAAGATATGTTTGAAGCACACTATGAAACGCAGTGTATCCAAAACCCTTATCTTTATGAAGGGGTGGCGCTTACACTTCAAGAACTCCGCGCTCATGATGTGAAACTCTCTGTAGCCACAAATGCTCCCACCAAATTTGCGCAAAGAATGTTAGAACATTTGCAAGTAGCAAAGATGTTTGATGTCATTATCGGTGCAGATAAAGTCTCTCTGCCAAAACCTGATCCACAAATGCTTTATCATATTTTGGAGTATTACAATTTTGACGCAACAAGACATCAGGCGTGGATGGTCGGTGACAACTCCAAAGATATGCTTAGTGCAAAAAGTGCTGGTATCGCTTCGCTCTTTGCAACTTGGGGATTTTCTCCCGATGGTGCGCACGATATACTTATCCATGAGCCAAAAGAGATTTTAGGTATTGTTTTATAAAAAAAATATGATAAAATAATCAAAATAGCTAAAATTTAGCAATAGGGGAATTTGAGATGTTTGATGTCGATTTGCTTATAGCGTTTGCTTTTATGACCCTACTTTTTTTGAGACAGGTTTCTATACTCAAAGAGCCTAACAAGATAAACTATGCACCGCTCATGATAGCTATAGGCGCCATCAGTAGTGTTATCCACTTTATTTTACAGCCTGATGTCAAAGATGTTATTTTTTTATTGCGTGAATCTTTCTTCCCTCTTTTAGTTGCTTTGCTTCTTTATATTGTTATGAACATTTTACACCAAACGCAGGTATCACAAAACGCAAGAGCTCAGGATGAATTTACTTTTATGCTTATCACGCAGATGGATCAGCTCAAAAAGTTCATCGCAGAGCTTGAGGAGCGGATGGTCTTTTTGGCTTCACAAGATAGAGAATCGCAAAACGAAATACGCGAAAAGTTCAAACAAGATATCCATGCTCTCGATACTATTCAAACAAATCAGGCGAAATTTTTGGATAAGTTTGATGCGCTTGAGGGTTGGCATCAGGATGTCTCCAAATCTTTAGAGAGTTTTACGGAGATACAGGTACCGAGTCTTGATGGTGTAGTGCATAAACATATAGATATGCTGCGTATCGCAGAACAAGATCACTTTAACCAGCTTAAAAAAATGGTAGAAAATACTTTGAGTTCTAAAGAAAGTGCCATGCAAGAGATAGAAAAACTCCACGAGAGTATGCAAAATATGAAAGGCCTCTCAGATGATATCGCCAAAGCCATAACGCGCCATACACTCCAACAACTCTCCGGTGTCACAAAAGCTTTTGAAAATGAGATAATAACACTCAAATCCCATGCTCAAAGTGTCAAAACATCTCTCAGTGAAGGCGAAAATACACTTGCTGCCATAAGAGTACAAAGTGAGATGATTATGAAGCAGATGGTACTCTCTTCGACAAGAATGAAAGAACTTAAAGAACAAAACGCAGGGCTTTATGATCTTTTTTCCATCATTAAAGAACTTATGCGAGAGATGGAGATCATCAAAGCCGATTATGTCAAGGCACAATCCCAACTCAGCGCAATCTCAAGAGAGTTCAAAGAAGTAGAGACAAAACAGATGGAAGATATGAAAAATGAGATAAAACTTTTGAGCACCACACTCTCCGATAAGATGGACGCATCACTTATCAAACTCCATGAACACTATCATATTGCCACAGAAGATATCAGTGACAGCGTGAAAATTTTGGCTAAAAAAGCCCAACTTCAAAGAGGATATACGGAGAATAATAAATAGATGATAGATTTAAAAAGTAACGAGACCGCTTTTGAGCGTATCTCTTTGTACCTCAAAGTTTTTGTGGTTTTGTTGATGGGTGTCGGCAGTGCAATTTTAATATGGTATATAATCGCTTCTTTTGATTTTGTGCTTGAAGAGATACTTAATGAACCAAACGAAGTTAGTAAACTAATTATGAATAAATATGTTCCACAGGGGGAATTGTTTATTCAAAAGATCATCATTATTTTGCTAGGTCTTGCTTCTATCATAACTATTTCACTCTTTTTTCTTATCAATTATTATCTAAAAACTATCAGGCAGCAACAAGATGAGGCTTTTGCGAAAACGCAGGAGCTTTATTTTAACTCAAGACACCATCACCTTTCAAATCTTCCAAGTATGAATATCCTCAATGAAAATATTGCGCTTTGTGAAGACTATAGTGTTTTGATGCTTGATATAGACAATATTTCTATTTTTAATACTACATACGGCAACGATACAGTAGATATTTTTATTAAAGAAACTGCTTTGTATCTACGAAATAATTTGCCTTATAACGGTACTTTATATCATCTGCGTGCTGATGAGTTTGTTATTCTTTTAACCCGACCTAGTAAAAATCAAACAAAACTTTTAGCACAACAAATTAAATCTTACTTTGAAAACACTCCGCTTCAAGCAAAAGGTATTCGTACGCATCTCAACTTCTCTTTTGGTATAGCCAGATTTTCAAATGACTCACAGTTAAATGCTTTTACAAAAGCGAACATAGCTCTTGTAGAAGCTAAACGCAGAGGTCGAAGCCTTATCGTAGAATTTGAAGCTTCTATGAGCGAATACAGTTCCTATACACAAATAGCCAAACAAATCGGAATTTTGCAAAAGTACATAGAAGAAGATCTTTTGATACCTTTTTATCAGCCGATAGTTGATACGCAAACGCAAGAGATAGTCAAATATGAAGTTTTGGCACGCATAAAAAATAAAGAGAAGTTTTTGTCACCGCATGAGTTTTTGCAAGCAGCAGAACTTGCAGGTTTGATGACAGCAATTACGAAGCAGATTATTCAAAAATCTTTTCTTTATTTTTCAGGTACAAATATATGTTTTAGTATCAACATAACAAAAAATGATTTTTTAGAAAAAAACCTCATAAAGTTTTTGAAACAAAAGTGCAAAATACATCAAATAAATCCAAAACAAGTTACACTTGAAATTCTTGAAAATATCGCTCTGGGTGAAAGTGCGAAAGAGATTATTGAGCAGATTAGTGCTCTTGCAGCTGAGGGTTATGTGATTGCGATTGATGACTTTGGAGTAGAAAGTTCAAATATATCCAGACTCAGTGATTTGAATGCAAACTTCATCAAAATAGATGGAAGTTTTATCCAAGATATAAACACAAATGAAAAACATCGCAAAATCGTAGAATCGCTTGTATTTATGGCTAGAAAACTTGATGTGAAAATCGTAGCCGAATATGTTTGCAACAAAGAGGTGTATGAAGTCGTAAAAGAGTTAGGCATCGACTACTCTCAGGGATATTATTTTTCCCAGCCAAAAATCAGTATTGAATCGGGATATAAAAACTCATAATAAACGCAGCATCTTCTCTGAGATAATTGTTTTTTTTGTAAATAGCGTAGGGTGGTTTGACACTTGTCTCATAGTCACTTAGAGGCAGCCACTCATGGTAAACCCAGTGGATAAATTTGAGGATATCTCCCTGTTCACCGATAAGGTCAAATTTTGCATAAACACCGCTTGCAATATTAAAATTTGGGAGTTTGCGGCTTTGTATGACCGCTTTCTCTTCAAGTGCTATACAAGCGACATATTGGCATTCATTGAGCGGAGTTATCGTTGGATTGTCGTGAAAAAGAGCGATTTCTTGAAACTCTTGAAGATTGTTGCTAAATATCCATGCTTGTAACTTTTGCCATGTCTGTTTGATGTTTGCATTGTATCCATGATGTCTGATATAGTAGCTCTGTATCTCCTTGCGTTTGACAATGGTGGGTTCGAGATGCTCAAAGGTTGCTCTGGAGTTTACAGCTTTTTGCGACTGTTGCAAAATAGAGTCTGAGTAGAGTTTATATCCGCCTTTTTTCCACTCTTTCGGTGTCATCAAAAATCGTTCTTTGAAGGTACGTAAAAAAGAGGTTTGTGAGGCATAACCACAAAGATTTGCTACATCGGTGATAGTGGAGTATTTATTGGTAAGAAGCAGATTGGCCGCTTTTTGCAGGCGTATGCGTTTGATGGTTTCATAGATATTTGTGCCAAAAACTTCTTTGAAGATTCTGTGCATATGAAACTTGCTGATATGTAAGGTCTCACTCAATTCATCAAGGTTGATGGAGATATCGATGTGCGTATAAATATAATAAAGAATATCATTAGATATCTCTACTCTTTTATGGAGTGTCTCTTTTTTCATGACAATATTTTAGCACAAAAAGAAAAAATAATAAGCAAAAATAGAATATAAAAATAGCACAAATAGATAATTTTATAAGCATAAATAGTGAAGAATATTTAATGGCATTATTCTAAAATTCCGCCAATTTATTGATAAAAGGTGAGAAGATGCAAAAAAAGATCAAAAAAATACTTGTAGCAAACAGAGGAGAAATCGCTCTGAGAATCATACGAGCTTGTAAAGAGCTTGATATCCAAAGTGTCTCTATTTTCTCTGAGGTAGATGTCGAAGGAGTTTGGGTACGCAAAGCGGATGAGTGTTATCCTATCCTTGGTGATGCGCTTCAAGCCTATCTCAACTATGACCCGATTATCGCACTTGCGCTTAAAGCAGGATGTGATGCTATTCACCCTGGATATGGATTTTTATCGGAGAGTGAAGAGTTCGCAACTGCTTGTGAAAAAAACGGTCTCATCTTTATCGGTCCAAAACCTGAACATATTGCACTTTTTGGAGATAAGATGGCTTCAAAAGTGGCGATGAAAGCGATAGGTGTTCCTGTGCTTGAAGGTACAGATGAAGCGATACTTGATATGAAAGAGGGCGAAAAAATTGCTACTTCAATCGGTTTTCCTGTTATCATCAAAGCTGCGTTTGGCGGTGGTGGACGAGGAATGCGAATTGTCCGCAAAGCAAAAGAGTTCAAAGAGATGTTTGAGAGTGCTACAAACGAAGCGAAAAAATATTTTGGCAAGGGCGATGTTTTTATCGAAAAATATGTAGAAAATCCACGACATATAGAGATTCAGGTTGTGGCTGATAAATATGGAAATGTGATACATCTGGGAGAAAGAGACTGCTCTATCCAAAGAAGACATCAAAAAGTTGTCGAGATAGCACCTTCTCCAAGACTCAACGCTCCTGTACGCAAAGAACTCTTTCGAGTGGCTACAAAAGCTATGTTTAGACTTGGATATGAGAGTGTGGGAACAGTCGAGTTTTTGGTCGATGCGGCGGATAATATCTACTTTATCGAGATGAATACACGGGTTCAAGTAGAGCACCCTGTTACAGAAATTATTTCAGGAATAGATATCATTCAAGAGATGATAAAAATTGCTGAGGGTGAAAAACTTTCATTTATGCAAGAAGAAGTCAACTTTAGAGGGTATGCGATAGAGTTTAGGATAAATGCAGAGAACCCGATGAACAACTTTATGCCATCAATCGGTAAAATCACAAACTATATGACACCAGGAGGTCCTGGTGTGCGCCTTGATTCAAGTGCGTATGCGGGCTATGTTATCCCACCAAATTATGACTCTATGGTCGGTAAACTTATCGTTTGGGCGCTTGATTGGGATGGTGCCGTGCGTAAAGCCAGACGCGCTTTGGATGAGTTCTATATCGATGGTATCATCACAAATATTCCTCTTCATAGAGAAATCGTGCGAGATGGTGACTTCATCGAAGGCAAACTGACAACCAACTACCTTGATAAGAAGATGGAAGGTTTTAACCTTCACGCCATCGACGCTTTGGCGCAGGAAGATAAAAAGATAGGATATATAGCAGAACTTATCAACAAAATCAAATCCCACCAACTCATCGCGAGAAACTAGGGTGTTTTGTATAAACTGACATTTTTCCTCTATCAAAAAAAAGAGATTTGTCTATAATTAAGAGACAATTTATAAAAAGGTAACGCATGAAAATAGCAGTTTCTGGATGTCTCTTAGGCGAAAAAGTTCGTTTTGATGCGGGTCATAAACGCGATACGTTTGTGATGGATGATCTTTCAAAATATGCGCAATATATCTCTTTTTGTCCTGAGAATATGGCGTTTGGAAATCCAAGACCTTCTCTCAGACTTGTTAAAAACCAAGACGAAAGTATCAAAGTAGAGTCAAACAAAACAGGTGAAGATTTGAGCCAACAGCTCATGTCTGCCTCCAAAAAAGATCTTGAATCCATCGCTTCACATCCACTTTGCGGTATTATCCTCAAGTCAAAATCCCCAAGCTGCGGTATGAGAAGTGCGAAAATATATCAAAATAATGGGTATGTAGAAGCCAAAGGCGATGGAGTTTTTGCTGCGATGTGCAGGGAGAAGTTTCCACTTTTACCGATGGAAGAAGAGGGCAGACTTTGTAATCCGTGGTTGCGGGAAAACTTTGTGATGCAGCTCTTTGCTTATGAGCGTTTTGAGAAGTTTAAACAAAACGCAACGATGAAAGATTTAGTTGCGTTTCACAGCGTTTATAAATTTATGCTCCAATCAAAAGATGAAAACCTTTACCGCCAACTAGGCAAAATCGTAGGAAATCACGAAGCAAAAAGTTTTGCGGATATTCTTGAAAAATATGAGCTTTTATTTAAAACTGCCATAGCCAAAAAGAGCTCCAAAGGAAAAACGCGTAATGTTCTTGAACATATGAGCGGTTTTGTAAAAAATCATCTCACTGCAAAAGAAAATGCGATGTTACATGAGCAGATAGATGATTATGCTACGCAAATCATTCCGCTTATATTGCCGCTCTCTACACTCAAACTCTATGCGCAAAAGTATGAGGTGAACTATCTTTTAGAGCAAACTTTTCTCTCTCCATATCCAAAAGAACTTGCACTTCGCTCAGATATTGCGTGTGTCAAATGAGAAGACTCTTATGGTTTAGAAGAGACCTTCGCACGGAAGACAATTCTCTGCTTTCCTTTGGTGGAGAAGTTTTGCCTATATTTATTTTTGATACCAATATCCTGCAAAAACTCCAAAAAGATGATAAACGCATCACGTATATTTTTTATTATGTTTCAAAACTCAAAGAG
>MIBW01000080.1:10887-11603 GCA_001829625.1 Sulfurimonas sp. GWF2_37_8
TATGGAGAGCCTGTGGCTATTATCAAAGAGCTTCAGACGCTTTATCATTTTGATGAAGTTTTGGCAAGTGGAGATTATGATGTATATGCAAAACAAAGAGATCTTGAAGTTTCACATATTTTGCATTTTCGTTATATTGAGGAGAGTTATATTTTTAGGCATGATGCGCTCATCAAAGATGATGGCACCCCTTATTATGTTTTCACCCCTTTTTATAAAAAAGCGCTTAAAGTCTTAGAAAACAAAAATCTCAAACTTCTGCATTTGGCATCCCATACACTTTTGATTGAAGAATACAAAGGTATTTTTTCTTTTGATGGGCTGCGTTTTAGGAGACTTGCGTTTAAGATAGAGTCTCTGGGTTTTGTAGCAGTCTCATTAGAGTTTCAAACACTTCAGCACAAAATTGAAGCACTCAAACAAAAGCTGCAAAGTTATAAAGAACAAAGAGATTTTTTGGACGCAGATGCCACATCCCATCTAAGCTCTGAACTGCGTTTTGGGGTGCTTGGTGTGCGTCAGCTTTTGCGTGAGATACTCTCCCTTCCTCATAGTGAGCCATTTATACGCCAGCTTATTTTCCGTGATTTTTATGCCTATTTGCTTTTTCATATTCCGTATTTAGAAAATCAAAATTATAAATACGGCTTTAACGGTATTGAAGATATTGAAAAATATCAAAGCTTCTGTGAGGCAAAAACAGGTGTGCCTATCGT
>MIBW01000080.1:11647-17433 GCA_001829625.1 Sulfurimonas sp. GWF2_37_8
GCTTTTGCCATGGCAATGGGGAGAGTCTTTTTTTGCGCAACATCTTTTGGATTACGACAAAGCAAGTAATGTACTTTCTTGGCAATGGAGTGCAGGAACAGGTGTTGACCCACAACCTTATTTTAGAATTTTTAACCCTTATCTACAGAGTAAAAAGTTTGATAAAGAGGCTTTATATATCAAACGTCATATTCCAGAACTTAAACATATAGAGCCTAGGTATCTGCATGATGAAGAGGCACTTTTTTCTTTGAACCTAAAAGAGTATCCAAAACCTATGGTATATCATAAAGAAGCTGCAAAAATTGCGGTGGAGAGTTTTAAAAAGAAGATGTAATTCGCAAAAACAGGAGAACTCCTGCCTGCGTTTGTTGTATTAGGATTTTCTATTGCGAACAAAAGCTGCGTAAAGCTCTTCAAACGCAACTTCACTTGAGTGTTCAACATCTTTCATACGTTCAACTGCTTGAGTATATTTGTTCTCTTGATTCCAAAGTGTGATAGCTTCTTTTACTCCTTGATGCACATTTGCGTGATGTTTTGAGAGAGAACTAAGTGTCTGAGTTTCATTTTTGATGGCATTTTTATTTGTACTAAACCATTTTCCAAAACGGCATTCATTTTCAGTTTGAAGGTTTGGCGTATTACCATGGACAAAGGCGTTATAACCGCTAAGTTTAAAGAGAATATGATCTGCTTTTCCATTTCCTATACCTATCTCGTTTGTGATGCCTTGTGTGACATTTGAGATATTTTCAGAGTTGTTGATAACAAACTCAAGCTCTTGAAAAAAAGCATCCAAAGTGTTGCTGATAACACTGGAGTTTTGTTTGAAGTGTTGCGTCATCTCTAAGATTTCTATCGAGTTTTGTTTGAGTTGACTAATGTTGATTTCAACTTCTTGTGTCGCTTTTTGTGTGCGTTCTGCAAGTTTACGAACCTCATCCGCAACAACTGCAAATCCGCGTCCATGTTCACCTGCACGCGCAGCTTCGATAGCTGCGTTTAGCGCTAGTAAGTTTGTTTGGTCACTGATATCTTTGATAAGTTCTATAATTTGAGAAATAGAACTTACACTGTTATTAAGTGTTCCAGCCCCATTTTCAAGGTTCTGCGTTTCTTGGGCGATAGAGTCGATGTTGCTAAGAACCTCTTCTCGTTTTGTTTTGACTGTTTCTATACGCTCACTTGTAGAACGGTTAAGCTCCATAGCTTTTTCAAGAGAAGAGACATTGGCTTCCATAATCTCTTGTACAAATCCAACCCCGCTTTTGTAAGATTTGAGTAGGATTTCTATCATATAATCCATAGCAATTTTTTTTGTATCTTCAGGCTGATTTTTTGGATCTTGAAGAAAGGCTATCTTGTTATAGAGAGCTTCATTTTCATCTTGAAGTTTGCTATTTTCTTCTACAAGCTTTGCAATTTGTGCCAGTTCTTTATCATTGTTCGTAAAAAATCCCATACATCTTCCTTTTTTTGTTACTTAAAATATATTTGCTTATTAAAGCTTGTTTTATATAAATATGAGCTAAATAGAATAAGAAATAGTAAACTATAAAACAGACGCAAGAGAGTTTAGAGAAAAGATACTGCAACACTGGAAAGTTGACGAAGTGAAACTACTCAAGGATTTTTCTGTCCAATGGATATTGTTCAAGGTTTGGAGATAGACAAATTTTTTAACTTCTTTAGATATAATCAGAATCAAATTTTAAATCAGAAAAGTAACTTATGCTCATAACAAAAGCCAGTGAATATGCTATCTTATCACTCATCGTACTCTCAAAAGCTTCATTACCTATGGATAGTGACACCTTATCTCGTGAACTTTCTATCTCTAAAAGTTTTTTAGCAAAGATATTGCAGGCACTTGCCAAAAATGAGATACTAAAATCTTACAAAGGTGTTAACGGGGGTTTTGCTTTAGCGAAAAATCCAAAAGAGATCCATATGCTCGATGTGATGTCTGCTGTAGAGGGTAAAGCGCCTGCTGTTTTTGATTGTGCACCTTCAATGAAAAATTGTCCCTCTGAAAAAGCTGATAACTGTTCTATCTGGCCTTTTTTAAATAAACTGCAACGCAAAATCGATTCTTTTTTAGCTAATCTTACCTTAGCTGATATTTTAGAAGATTAACACTTGGCAAAAAAACTCACACTTAGACAACAAATAGGCACCAGTCTCAACTTCCTTCTTGGACAAAGAGATTTGAGTGTTGTCGTTTTTGTTATGGCGATTCTTGCCATCATCATTGTTCCTCTTCCATCAGCTCTGCTTGATATACTTCTAACCGTTTCAATTGCTTTGGCTGTTTTAGTTTTGCTTATTTCACTGTATGTTCCAAAACCTACAGATTTAACTACATTTCCAACACTGATACTCATTCTCACACTCTTTAGACTTGCCCTGAACATCGCAACAACAAGAATGATACTGAGTCACGGACATGAAGGTGAAGCTGCAATGAGTGATATTATCACAAGCTTCGGTAATTTTGTCGTTGGTGGCAACTTTGTTATTGGTATCATCGTCTTTTCCATTCTCGTTCTTATCAATTTTATGGTTATCACCAAAGGTTCGACAAGGGTCGCAGAAGTTGCGGCGCGTTTTGTGCTTGATTCGATGCCCGGAAAACAAATGGCAGTAGATGCCGACCTAAACGCAGGTTTGATTGACGATGCACAAGCAAAAGCTAGGCGGGCTGAAATCCTTCAAGATGCGAACTTTTACGGAGCTATGGACGGTTCTAGTAAGTTTGTAAAAGGAGATGCAGTTGCTGGTATCATCATCACACTTATCAACATTATCGGCGGTTTTCTTATCGGTGTTTTTCAACATGATATGAGCGTCGGTGACAGCGCAACGACATTTACACTTTTGACTATTGGTGATGGACTTGTAGGGCAAATTCCTGCACTTATCATCTCCACTGCCACTGGTATTATGATTACCCGAAGTTCTAGTGATGGAGGCAACTTTGCAGAAGGTACCATCAACCAGATGATGGGAAATGCAAAAATCATGATGATTGTCGGCTTTATTATGATTTTGTTTGCTCTTGTCCCGGGACTTCCTACGGTTTCCATGGGTTTTGTAGGTATTATGTTTGCTCTTTTGGGATGGTCTATTTACAAATACCAACGAGGTGAGCTTAGTATTTTGGACGTAGGCAAGATTCTAAACCAAAAAACAAAAGAAGAACAGGCAAAAGAACACGCCGCAACACGCCCGAAAAAAAGCAACGAAGAGATTGCTAAAGAAGAAGAAGCGGCACTTGAAGATATCCTCAAAGTTGAGATGCTTGAACTCACTCTTGGTTATCAGCTTATTCGTCTAGCGGATAATTCTCAGGGTGGTGACTTACTTGAACGCATCCGTTCTATGCGACGTAAAATTGCTTCGGATTATGGTTTTTTGATGCCTCAGGTACGTATCCGTGACAACCTGCATCTGCAACCGCAACAGTATCAGATTCTTCTCAAAGGTATCTCTATAGGCGAAGGAAAAATCGTTCCTGATAAATTTTTAGCTATGGACAGCGGGATGGCAACGGGCGAGATTTCAGGTGAAAAAACAAAAGAACCTGCGTTTGGACTTGATGCTATGTGGATAAACGCAGATCAAAAAGAAGATGCAATTATCAATGGCTACACAGTTGTGGATCCTGCAACTGTTATCTCAACACACATGAGCGAACTTGTCAAACGCAATGCAGAAGATCTTCTCACACGCCAAGAGGTTCAATCACTCATAAATAAAATCAAAAATGATTTTCCTGTTATCGTAGATGATGTACTCAAAGTCGCTTCTATCGGACTGATTCAAAGAATATTTAAAGCACTTTTGCATGAAAAAATCCCTCTCAAAGATATGCTAACTATTCTTGAAACTACCGCCGATATCGCCGAATACACCAAAAATGTGGAACTTATCACCGAGCAGGTTCGCTCAAAACTCTCACGTATCATCACACAGATGTACTCAAGTGATGATGGTGTTATCAGACTGCTCACTTTTGACACAAATTCTGAACAGATGATGCTTGAAAAATCGCGTGAACAAGATGGAGTAAGAAGCCTGCATCTTAACGTAGGCGAGATAAATGCGCTCATACAGGCAACAAGTGCAAAAGCTGCAGAACTCCTGCAAAAAGGAATTTCTCCAGTCGTTATCATTGTCGATCCGCAGATTAGACGTGGTGTGGCAGAGATTTTTGAGCGTTTCTCTTTGGATGTAGTAACGCTTTCACATGCAGAGATAGATTCGAGTGCAACTTTTGAAGTTATGGGTTCGATTACAATTAAATAAAAACAAGGAAAAAAATGAAAAACAGAAAAATCTATCATCTTTCTCATATTGATTTAGATGGTTATAGTTGTCAATTGATTATGAAATATACTCCCTATGAGATCAAAAACTATAATGCAAATTATGGAGAAGAGGTTAAACAAAAGCTTGATATGATTGTCGAAGCGATTGCAGATGACAAAAGCCCTGCTCTTATCCTTGTCACAGATTTAAATCTAAGTGCTGATGAATCCAAATGGATACACAACAAAGTCCATATGTTCAATGACTCTAACAAAGATGTAAAACTTCTACTCCTAGACCACCATGGAAGCGGAGAAGAGAGTGCGAAGAAATATGCTTGGTACAACCTCGATACAAGTCGTTGTGCAACAAAAATAACCTATGATTATGTCAAAGAAAACTGGGAACTAAATGAACCTCTTTGGATGAGTGAATATGTTGCTGTGGTAAACGCAGTCGATTTATGGAAACAAGAAGAAGTTGAGAACTTTGAGTATGGCAAAGTCTGTATGCGACTTGTTACGGAAACACGGGAACTTAATCGTGTTATGTTCCCAAATGAGGACAATACATATAAAATATCTTTATTACATAAAGCTTCTGAACTTATCTATGAGGCAGATGCCCACATCCTTCTTGATGATAAAATTCATATGCTAAAAAAAGAGTTTTTTCGTGTAGATAAAAATGATACTCTTGATAATTTGGCAACAAAATACATCGTAGAACTTCTCGGCACGCAAAGAGACAAAAACACTATTTACTACAAAGGATACCGCGGTTATCTCAGTTATGGTATCGGTAATACTTCTATCATCGGTAACGGCTTTTTACTTGCGTTTCCTGAGTATGATTTTATTGTAGATGTAAGCTATAGAGGTGCTATGAGTTTGCGTGCGAACAATCAAGTAAGTGTCTCACAAATTTCTAAAGAGTGGGCGAACGGCGGTGGACATCCAAACGCAGCTGGAGGAAGAGTTATCGGTTTTAAAGAGCAGTATCGCTACGACAAAGTCAAACAGCAGATAGAAAAAATCATCAATGACAAAGAATCCGTTGCAGGTGATTTGGAGTACAAAAAAGAGTCATAAGTTTTTTGTAGATTATCTCTGCGCTTGTTTTGTGCTCATAAAAGTTTCTCTAAAAAAATGAGTAAATAACATTGAGGTGTTTAATATTTTCGCGGTAGAGTGTTTTATTATATTTTCTGTAATAAATGATATAATCCATTATTGCTATAGCGATTAAGAAAACTTAAAGTTAAGAGATTTAATGAATTTAGAAAATTATTTTATCGCACAATTTAATAGTAAGCGTATCGGAGATGACGGCGCGGTTATTGGAGATTTTGTTTATTCCAAAGACGCGTTTTTTGAAAATGTTCACTTTAAAACGGCATGGATGACATATTATCAGATTGCAAGAAAATCGATGCTGGTAAATATTTCAGATGCTATTGCGATGAATGCAAA
>MIBW01000080.1:17571-20415 GCA_001829625.1 Sulfurimonas sp. GWF2_37_8
TACTATTATCTCTAAAGTCAAAAAACCTTTGCTTAGAAGCGGTGTTCGAAAAAATTATCTTTTGGCATACACCGGCACCTTAGGAACTTCGATAAAGGATTTGAGAAATTTATTAAACTTAGGAACTATCCATAAACAATCGAAATTTGTAAATATTATACTAAGACAAAAATTTATACAAAATGCAAGTAGATTTTTGAGTTCGGGTATGGATATCTCCGATGGACTTTTTAGTGACCTGAAAAAACTTTCCAATGTGAATAATGTCGGTTTTAAATTTTTTAAAAAAATAAGAAAAACAGTCGGCTGCAGCGGAGAAGAGTATGAGATGTTGGTTGCGTTTGATAAAAGAGAAAAAAAAACACTTCTTAGGCGTGCTGCACAGAGTAGGGTGAAGCTCAATATTTTTGCCAAATCGGCGAGAACGAAATATACAAACAGATGCAAATCGCATCATTTTTAAAAAGGCAAAATATGGACAGATTTTATTCTCTCGCTCATGCGAGTATTGATTTTCATTTTAGACAAACTCCAAGAGATTTCGTGGTTGAAGAGATACCTCTTTATGAGTTTTCAGGAGAGGGTGAGCATCTCATTCTTTTTGTAAGAAAAAAAAGTTTATCGACTTTAGAACTTGTAGGAATAGTTGCAAGATATCTTGGAATACAGCAAAAAGAGATAGGCTATGCAGGTCTCAAAGACAAACATGCGATGACAAAACAGTATATCTCTTTGCACAAAAAACATGAAGAGGCTTTAGATAAGTTTGAACATGAAAATATCAAAATACTCTCAAAAGCGTATCACAACAATAAGATACGCATAGGGCATCTTCAGGGAAATAGATTTTATATCAAACTCAAAAAAGTAAACCCGACATCTGCAAAAAAAATAGATGAAGCACTCAAAAATATCTCTTTATTTGGTATGCCAAACTATTTTGGATACCAGCGTTTTGGTAATGATGGAGATAACCATATTTTGGGTGAGCAGATCGCAAAAGGTGAGAAGAAAGAGAGAAATCCAAAAATAAAAAAACTTCTCATATCTGCTTATCAAAGTCATCTCTTCAACCTTTGGCTAAGCCGTCGGCTTGAGATAAACTCTCTTGTGAGTAGTTTTAGTGCAAAAGAGCTTGAATCTATTTTAAATTTTCCAAATGATGAAGTGAGTAAAATGCAAGCGCAAAAGCATCCATTTAAACTTATCTCTGGCGATATTATGGAACATTATCCGTATGGAAGACTCTTTGATTATGATGGTACTGAACACGATTTAGAGAGATTTGACAAACGCGATATTTCTGTAACAGGTCTGCTTTGTGGTAAAAAAGTGAAAACTTCGACGGGAATCGCAGGAGAGATAGAAAAAGATTTTAATTCAGAGATAAATGAAGACGGTGCAAGAAGATATGCGTGGGTCTATGCAACACAGGTAGAGGGACGATATCTTTCAATGGATGCTCAGTATGAGATGAACTTTACACTTCCAAAAGGCTCTTACGCAACAGTTCTCATTGAAGAGATAGCAAAACGCAAGATTACAGATTAGCATAAAAAGGATAGAAATGGAAAAAAGACATATTACATCAGCGATTTCACAAACTTTTGGGAAATTTGCTTCTAAAAAATTTCCGACGTGGTTTCAAAAAATCGTCAATGGGACGTATGTCTCTTTGATGGGACTTGATATGAGCGAATTTCACTCCCCAAGTACATATAAAAGCCTTAATGCACTCTTTACTAGAAAACTCAAAGAAGAAAGAATCTATTCTCTTACAGCAGAAGATTTTATCTCTCCGTGTGATTCTTTTATCTCTGAGTGTGGTAGTATCCAAGCGGATTATGCACTCCAAATTAAAGGGATGCGTTATAAATGCGAGGAGCTTTTAGGCGGAGAGTTTAGTGTTGATGAGAAGAAAATCATAAGTGATGGAACTTTTATAAACTTCTATCTCTCTCCAAAAGATTATCACCGTTATCATATGCCAACAAACACAAAAGTTTTAAAAGCACTGCATATTCCAGGGAAATTTTATCCAGTAAATGTTCCTTCACTGAAAAAAAGAATCAACCTTTTTATAGAGAATGAGCGTGTTGTTTTACTCTGTGAGACAAGTGCAAAACAAAGATTTTATATAATACTTGTGAGTGCTTTAAATGTTGGTGTGATGCAGGTGAGTTTTGAGAAGCGTATTCAGACAAACGCAGAAGTTACAAGACAAAACGCTTATACATATGAAAGTCTTTATCTTGATAAAGGAACAGATTTTGGATGTTTTGAGATGGGCTCTACAATAGTTATTTTGGCACAAAAAGATATGTTGGAGCTATCTGTAAACGCAGGAGAGCATGTGAGATTTGGAGATGTTATAGCTAAACTTCAAATATAACGTATCTGAAGTTTCGTAAAAAGTTTCTCATCCTCTTCAAAAACAGTAAGTTCACTATCAAGTGGTCTTTTTTCTGTTTGAAGCACACCTTGGACAGAGTGTAAAATATGGGTGTATTTGATAAACATCGGTACGATGATATGTTCTATTTTCTCTCTTTCAATAATTCGAGCCAAAGCGTGAATTGCACAGTAATAGACGCTTTTGTTGATAGACCTCTGTATCTTATAGTCATGCATAAGAGCGATATTCTTATGCAAAACCTCTTTCTCTGCATCATTAAGTATTCTGTTTTCATCTGCTCTGCGTAAATCATGATCGATTTGGGCTTCAATATGATGATTTTCAGATTGAATTATTGCATCAAGAGTTTCACAATATTTTTTGAGCTCTCTATAGATTTCATCAGCGCTTAAGTCGTGAAGATCACTATCACATATATAGGTCTTATT
>MIBW01000081.1:0-147 GCA_001829625.1 Sulfurimonas sp. GWF2_37_8
TGGCTTCTAGTCGAAGTCCCTCTAGGCCTAAACTTTAGGTCTCTGTGTTTGTGGACGGGAATTATAGACAAACTTCTTTTTAATGTCAAGAGTATTTTAAAAGAATTTGCATTTTTTATATAATTTGTTTATTTTCATATCACTATT
>MIBW01000081.1:176-57237 GCA_001829625.1 Sulfurimonas sp. GWF2_37_8
TATAAGGATTTAGAAGCTCTTTTGCTCTTTTTGTTGCTATCTATTAACTCTTTGTCTATAGAATTTCTTTGAAATATTAATAAATACCCTAATTAAGGGCATTTGGAGGAAATAATATGGGACTTTATGATCGTGATTATGCAAGAGGGGGCTCTTTTGCTTATGAAAACACTAGCCGAAGTGACACACAAATCATCTCTTTTGTAAAAGAGACGTACAAACTATTTGCTGCTTCTATGATGGCTGGTGCTGTTGGTGCTTACGTTGGTGTTCCTATGGCTGGAACTATTGCAGCCTATTTTTGGCCTCTGTTTTTCTTAGAAATAGGACTTTTGATAGGTTTACATTTTGTAAAACATAAACCTGGCATCAATTTAGCCGTTATGTTTGGTTTTGTATTTATGACTGGATTGATGCTTGCACCACTTCTTTCGCGTACACTCGGCATGAGCGGTGGGGCTTCTATTATTGGAAATGCTTTTGCTATGACATCTGTTGTATTTGGTGCTATGAGTTTTTACGCTATTAAGACAACAAAAGATTTTACAGGATATGGTAAACCGCTCATGATAGCTCTTTTTGTTATCATCGGTTTTTCGATTCTTAATATCTTTCTCGGCAATCCAATGCTACATGTCATCATCTCTGGAGCAGTTGTTGTTTTATTTAGTATCTTGGTTATCTACGATACTCAAAATATCATGAATGGCTCATATGAAACACCTATAGACGGAGCCATAGCACTTTATTTGGATTTTCTCAATATCTTTACGGCGCTTTTACAGCTATTTGGTATCTTTGGAAACAATGAAGAATAATGCAATTTTATCACCTGAACTTTTTCGGGTGATAGATGCAAACCTCAACCGCCTCAAAGAAGGCATCCGTGTAGTTGAAGATATCATGCGCTACCGTGACAATAATAAAGAACTCTCACTCAGACTCAAACAACTCAGACATAAAGCTCGCATAGAAGAGACATATGAGCTACTCAAAAATCGGGACAGTATCAACGATGTTCTGCGATCTAGCCTGAAAACAGAATTCAATCGTAGCGATATTACAAGTATCATCACAGCAAATTTTAAAAGAGCGCAGGAATCATCTCGTGTTTTGGAAGAGCTTTTTAAACTACAAAACGCAAGCTACAGCGAAAATTTTAAATATATCCGTTATGAATTATATGCGCTTGAAAAAGAGATAGTGCTTAACGAGAATAGATAAACGCAACCTCAAACTCTAAGTAGTTTAGAGGGTATTCACGCATCAATTTTTTCGTCGCTTTATAATCAAGCGCTCTTCGTGAAGCACTCACTCCACTTTGCTTGATATATCGGAACATCTCTCTTGTGGACTCAAATTCTAGCTTGTATTGCACAACTTCAAACTCTGCGTCAAAATACTTTTTTTGCAGTTCATCTATAGACTCTTTTGAGCGAAGCAAAGGCTCAAGCGATGCCGTTGCGTTTAGAGTTGTAAAAGTACCTGCGGTAAAGATTGCAAAAGCTACGGGTGCAGCTAATTTTTTTATATTTTCAAATACCATCTCCAAATTCTCTGCCCACTGCAGTGCTGAAGCAGAAAATACATACTCATAACTATCTGCTTGAAGGAGATCAAAAAGATTTTGATCGTTAAAATCTCCATACACTGCTTCTATCAGACTAGATTTTGGATGTAGCTCCAACATTCCTTGGGCAAAGTCTATTCCTTTAAAAAAGTCATATTTCCAGGTGATATTTTTACAAAGGGCTCCATTGCCGCAACCAAGATCCAAAATCTTTTTTGGCGTACCTTTGACATACGAAAGAAGTTTGGCCGCCACTTGATTTTGGATGACATTGTAAACGCCATAATGATTTGCATACTTTGAAAACTCTGCGTTTACTCTCATTTTTTGTTCGCTATAAGGGATATGATAAAAAAAGATAATACACATAAGACGATAGTAGCGCCCGAAGGAAGAGAGAAATAAAATGAGAGAGTCATCCCACTTATGACGCTCAAAAGCGCAAACGCAACAGAGAGAAACATCGTATTTAAAAAACCCACTCTATACTGAAGCGCAGCCACCGTAGGGATGACCATCAGTGCGCCAATAAGTAAACTCCCAACAATTCTAATAGAAAGTGCGATAATAATGGCAACAACCGTCACAAGCAAAAAGTTCAGAAATTGTACTTTTATTCCGCTTGTTTTGGCAACTTCTTCATCATACGCGATAAAATAGAGCTCTTTTGCAAACGCAAGCAATAAAACCAATGCCACTGTTCCAAAAAATAAAATCGTAAAAACATCTTCATTACTTACTGCCAATATAGAGCCAAAAAGGTAAGAAAAAAGTGAGTTATTAAACGCGCCGCCCAAAGAGACAATAATGACCGCTATTGCAAGCGAACCTGAGAGAAGTATCGCCAAGATGGCATCCGAATAGAGCGAAAAGGAACTTCTGAGATATTCAATAAGCCATGCAGACAAAATCGCAACAAGAACAGCGATCCACAAAGGATTAAAACCTGCGACCAGTCCCACTGCAACACCGACTAAAGCTGAGTGTGCAAGTGTCTCGCTTATCATGGAGTAGCGTTTAAGCACAACAAAAGTTCCGCTGATAGAAGCTAAAAGGGCTATAAGCATACCTGCAATCAAAGCTCTTTGCATAAATTCGTACTCTAACATTTCCAACATCCCTATTTCCTAATGCTCATGTTTGTGATTGTGAATAAGATGCGCTTCTATGCCATAAAGTGTACTCATCTCTTCGCAACTTAAAGCTTCTTTTGGGTTATTACAGACGATAGCTTTTTGATTTATAGTAAAAAGTCGTCCGATATCATCGGCGATAACACCTATATCATGGGTAATAAAAACGATAGTTATCTTCTCTTCTTTATTGAGTTTTGCCAAAAGTGCATAAAAATTTCTTTGCGAAACTATATCAACTCCCGTATTTGGTTCATCCAAAATGAGTATCTCAGGCTTCGAAGCAAGTGCTCGAGCGATCATAACGCGCTGACGTTGCCCACCTGAAAGTGTTCCTACCATCTTATTTTTAAGATCCAAGATATCCATCTTAGTCATAGCGTCATTTACAGCCACTTTATCTTCTTTGCTCAAAAAAGAAAAAAGGCTTCTTTGCGCCGTTCGTCCCATATTCACAATATCCGAAACTGTTGCAGGAAAATTAGCATCTACTAAAGAGGCCCGCTGTGGTACGTATCCTATTTTATGCCAAGATTTAAAATTTGAGAGTTTTTTACCAAAGAGCTTGATATTTCCTTCACTTGGAGACTCAAGTCCAAGCAGCATCCGAATAAGTGTCGTTTTTCCGCCGCCGTTGGGACCAATAATCGCAACATATTCACCGCTAAAAATCTCAAGCGAGATATGTAAGAGTATTTTTTGTCCTCTTACGCTAAAGCTAAGATTTTTTACATCAAAAATAGGAATCTTAAATTTCATTTGCACATAAGCGCTTTAGAGATTTTGTCTAAATTTTGTCGCATGATATCTTCATAACTTAGATTTCGCGCAGCTTCATCGGCTGTGATATTACCCAAAGGCTGAAGTACATCTACACTTGCATTTGTCTCATACGATATACTTTTTATCGCCTTGTCACTTACAAAATTTTCAAAAAAGATAGTTGTTGTTCCCTCTTCTTTGATATGTTCTATTAGTTTTGCCATATTTTTTGGACTCGGCTGTGCTTCTGGAGATAAACCGCTGAGTGCTTCTACGTGAAACCCATAGCGTTTGGAGAGATAAGAAAAAGCATTATGATTGACAATAATGGTCTCTAGCACACACTCTTTAAGTTTGCTTGCATAAACTTCATCAAGCTTGAGAAGCATTTGCAAATAAACTTCTTTATTTTTTGTATAAAATGTTGCGTTTTGTGGAGATAGTTTGATTAGCTCATGCGTAATCACTTCTGTTGCTTTCGCCATATTTTGCAAATCAAGCCAATAATGCGGGTCGGTCGCAACATGAGCACAATGCTCATTATGATCTGTATTGTGCTCATGAGACGCTTGAGAATCAAGCTCTCTAAGTGTCACATGTTCACTCATATCAAGGGATTTTCCTTTAAATACAAAACCCTCTATCCATGGTTCAAGTCCTGCTCCGCTATAAAATATCAGATCACTTTGTTCTAAAGAAGCAAGCAATTTTGGTGTCGGTTCAAAACTGTGAACATCTACGCCAAAAGGTAAAATATTTGTTATTTGAACACTTTCAGCAGCGATATGTTTAGCGATATCATACAGAGCAAAACTACTTGTAGCGACCTGTGGCTTTTGGCTTTTTGGTTCTTTTTCTTGACTTATAAAGAGTAGTATCATGAGTAATCCAAACGCAGCAAGTACCAAAACTATCTTTTTAAAGTGTTTCATAAAATCCTCAAATTTTTTCGAAATTATACCCTATTTTGTAATACAGTATTTTTTAGATATAATTCGCCACTTTATACATTCAGGAATAAATATATGACAACTAGTTTTTTACTTATTGTTCAAATAGTTTTGGTAGTGCTTATTACCATTGCTGTACTATTACAAAAAAGCTCAAGCATCGGTCTTGGCGCATACAGTGGCTCAAACGAGTCTGTATTTGGTGCAAAAGGACCAAATAGTTTCTTGGCAAAGGCTACTTTTACTATAGGATTTTTGTTTATTGTTAACACAATCACTTTAGGGTATATGTACTCTCAAGATGCTCAATCTTCAGTAGTAGATGATATGGTAGAGACAACTCAAGTTGAAGCTCCACTCTCTCCAATAGCTCCAGCACAAGAAGAAAACACTACAAAATAGTTGCATCTTTTGCAACTATACCCTTCCTAAAAAACCTCTTTTACTCACGCTTAAATTTTTCTGGCTACAATTATGCAATTATTTTTTACAATACCTAAGGAAACCCTATGCTAAACGAAATATACAGCGAATGTGAAAAAAAGATGCAAGGCAGCGTCAATCACATGCTAAGAGATTTTAAAACACTCCGAACAGGAAAGGTTATGATATCTGTTTTAGACAATATTAAAATTGACTACTATGGAACAATGACGGCTCTTGATCAGGTTGGTTCTGTAATCGCTACAGATGCTACGACTATCGTAATCAACCCTTGGGAAAAAAATCTTTTAAATGCTATCGACGGCGCTATCCAAAGAGCAAACATCGGAGTCAATCCAAACAACGATGGAGTTCAAATCAAGCTCTTTTTCCCACCAATGACAGTTGAACAACGCAAAGAGTCTGTAAAACAGATGAAAGGTATGGGCGAGGATGCGAAAGTTTCTGTAAGAAATGATAGAAAAAACGCGAACGATAAAATCAAAAGAATGGAAAAAGACAAAGAAATCACTGTGGACGAATCAAAAGTGGCACAGGAAGCTATCCAAAAAATCACTGATAAATATGCAGCAAATATCGAGCAAATCTTAAAAGACAAAGAAGTAGAAATACTCAAGGTTTAAAATATTTCACAATCAGGAACTCTTATGAATGTTAAAAAAATATATATGGATGCTGATGCACTCTTAGAAGGGCATTTCAAATTAAGCAGTGGCAATCACTCCCAGTATTATCTCCAATCTGCAAAAGTTTTGGAAGATCCTAAAACAGCCAAACTTTTAGCAGATGCCCTTGCAAAACAGATACAAGCAAGTGGCTTAGAGATAGACACGGTTTGTGCTCCCGCTCTTGGTGGTCTTATCGCAGGTTTCGCTCTTGCACAGGCTCTTGATGTACGTTCTATCTTTGCTGAGAGAGTTGGTGGCATAATGAGTATCCGCCGTGGATTTGAGATAAAAAAAGGTGAAAAAGTGCTCATGTGCGAAGATATCATCACAACAGGCGGCTCGTGCATGGAAGCTGCAGCAGTTGTGCAAAGTCTCGGAGGAGAGATAGTTGGTGTAGCTGCTCTTGCAAACCGCGGTTTTTGTAAACGAGAAGGAAGCGATGTACAAACGCAGCCTAATTGTAAACTGCCTCAAGATATCCCATTTTTTGCTCTTGAAGATTTTACATTTGAAATCTATGAGCCGGAGAACTGTCCTCTTTGTAAAGACGGTAGCGAAGCTATCAAACCTGGTTCAAGAGGTAATTAAAAACTACTTTATAGTCCCTTAAAAGGAACTCATCCCTTTTACTTCACCAGGGCTGCTATGCCCACTAAAACTTTGTCTCTTTTAAGACAAAAAAGGAAGAAAATATACTAAAATGCAAAATATAACAGATTTTAAAGTAGATATCAAACACCTGCAAAAGGTGCACAGAACCATCAGAAAAGCGGGCAATATTTTTCCCAATGAGACGGAACTTGTTAGCACCTTAGAAAAAGAGATTATTAAAGCGCAAGACGATAATTCGCTCAATCTCTATTATTCTATGGCGCAGTACCTCAAACAAAGACTCAAAGAACTTCGAGAGCATCTTGCAGTACCGCAACAAGGGGTTGATGAAGCATATGAAGATTTGACTTGGAGTATCAGCTACCTGCAGTGGCTTGTTGCAGAAAACAAAGAGATAAGCGAAAAATAGACTCTTCGCTTATCTGTAGTGTAACTGACAGGTCATCATCCTCTCTACCAGCACCCTTGCAACCTCAACTTTTCCATCGACAATCGTTGTAATCCCCAAATCTTTTAACTCTTCTTTTTCTTCTAAGGAGATAACTTTTACGATAAGATTTACATCTTTGCTATGTTTTAAAATAGCTTCGCAAATAAGTCTTTTTTTCTCCATATTGTCAAGCGTAACAATGATAGCCGCTGCGTTTTCTAGATACAACGCTTCAAGAATAGAAAGTTTCGAGGCATCTCCAAGGTAGGCCTCTATACCATCCTCAAGAGCTTCACTCACATGTTTATGTGAATTATCTACTACCACATAAGGCGCATCTATCTCTTCCAAGTGTTTTGTTACAAATTTTCCGACAACACTGTAGCCGCAAACAATAACATGATCCCTGCGTTTAGCAAGGGGCGTCATATCTGTAGCAAAATCTTTTTCTTTAATAAGTGCATCCACGGCTACGTTTATCCTTGTGATGAAAAATGGTGTGAGCACCATAGAAAAAATAACAATAAGCACAAGTAAAGACGCAAGCTCTTCATCCAGAAGTCCGCCTGCTCCTGCAACCGCAAAGATAACAAAAGAAAATTCTCCCACTTGAGATAAAGAAAGTGCTGTTTTTAGGGCTACAGACGAGGAAGAGGAGAAACGCAGAAGCACAAACATTATTGCTGTTTTTAGCACAAGGATAATCGCAAATAATCCCACTATTAAAAAGATATTGTCCATAAAAAACGTAACATCAATTTTCATCCCTACAGTTACAAAAAAAGTTCCTAAAAGAATATCTTTAAAAGGCGAGATATCCACTTCAACTTTGTGGTGGTACTTCGTCTCTGCAATAATCATACCTGCGACAAATGCACCCAAAGAGTAGGTAAATCCCATGTAATGAGCAAGTAAAGATGCGGAAACCACAATAAAAAGAACAGAACCCATAAAAAGCTCATCAAGCTCAGAAGAAGCAGAGAAGTGCAGAAGCCAAGTCATAACTTTTTTACCAACAACAAAAAGAAGCCCTATCACTACAACAGCACTCATAAAGGTATGGCTCAAGATATCTACAAGACTCTGTTCGCCATCACTCATCAAAAAGCTGATAAGAATGAGTATTGGAATGACAGCGATGTCCTGAAAGATCAAAATACCCGTTGCTCTTTGTCCGTAGGGTGTATAAATCTCTTTTGTACTTTTGAGATAACTCAGTACCACCGCCGTAGAAGAGAGTCCAAACGCAAGGGAGATGATGATGGCTGATTTTTCATCCAAATCAAAAACATAATGCCCGATAAGATACGCAACTACTGCTGTAAAACCTACCTGCATAACTCCATTGCCAAAAATCTCTTTTCGCATGGTATTCATCTTTGCCAAAGATATTTCAAGCCCAATAGTAAACATCAAAAAAACGATACCAAACTCACCAATCATCTCCAATGTATGCGAATGTGTCGCCTCTCTCAAACTAAACGCATAGACGATAATTGTACCCGTTAAAATATATCCTATGATTTGTGATACTCCGAATTTTTTAAGAAAAATATTGAGTATGATAGAGATTCCAAGGGCAATAATGACGTAAAGAAGTGCGTTTTCCATTTTCCATTTTTCCTGTTTTGATACAAAAGTATATCGCAACAAGCTTATAGACCTCTCTTGCCTGTTTTTCTTATAATTTGCCGCCTTCTTACGCAGAAAAGGAACTCTCTTCTATAGAGACTTTAAGAGATTTTAGAATATAATCCGCGATTAATAACTAATTTTATGGAGTGTGAGATATGACAAAGTACATTTTTGTAACTGGGGGCGTTTTAAGTTCTCTTGGCAAAGGGATCACTGCGGCGAGTGTTGGTACTCTGCTTAAACACTCCGGTAAAAAAGTGGGTATGTTAAAAATCGATCCCTATATCAATGTCGATCCAGGGACGATGAGCCCACTCGAACATGGAGAAGTTTTCGTCACAAAAGATGGAGCGGAAACAGATCTTGACATAGGAAACTATGAAAGATTTCTCGACACTTCGTATCTCAAATCAAGCAACTTCACTACAGGTCAGGTTTATTCAAGCGTCATCGAACGTGAGCGCGCAGGTGGATACCTTGGACAAACGATACAAGTTATTCCTCATATCGTAGGTGAAATCGTCAAACGTATCAAAGAAGCTGGTGCAGCTCATGATATCCTTATCGTGGAACTCGGAGGAACAGTCGGTGATATCGAAGGTTTACCGTTTATGGAAGCTATCCGCCAAATGAAACACGATGATGAAGTTGAGGGAACATTTTTTATCCACGTAACACTCATACCCTTTATCAAAGCGGCAGGTGAACTTAAATCAAAACCGACACAACATTCGGTTCAAGAACTTCGCCGTATTGGTATCACACCGCAGATGATTATCGCACGAAGTGAAAACGCACTTCCAAAAACATTTAAGAAAAAACTTGCCATGAGCTGTGATGTCTCAAGTGACAGCGTTATCGAAGCTCTTGATGCGGCGAGTATTTATGATGTTCCTATGTCATTTCTCAGACAAAACATCCTCAAACCTATCGCAAAAGAGCTTGATTTGGGTGAGTGTGTTCCAGATATGGAAGAGTGGGACTCATTGGTCAAAAAAATCGTACAACCTAAAAATAGAACAGTTGTCGGTTTTGTCGGCAAATATCTTGAACTTAAAGAGGCTTATAAATCTTTAACAGAGTCACTCATCCACTGTGGTGCGCATCTTGATACACGCGTAGAGATCTGCTGGGTGGACTCAGAGATGATAGAAGAACGCTGTGCAGAAGCACTTTTGAGTGACTGTGACAGCGTTTTGGTAGCAGGTGGATTTGGTAATCGTGGTATTGAAGGTAAAATTCTAGCTATTGAATATGCACGTGTTAATAAAATTCCTTACCTTGGAATCTGCCTTGGAATGCAGCTCACACTTGTAGAATATGCGAGAAATGTTCTTGGACTTGAAGGTGCAAACTCTATTGAATTTGATGAAAACACACAGCATCCTATGATCTATCTTATCGATAACTTTATGGATCAATCAGGCAATGCGCAACTTAGAACACACAAATCACCAATGGGTGGAACACTGCGTTTAGGTGAGTATCCTTGTGATACAAAAGACGGCTCACTCATCCAAAAAGCTTATGGCGGAGCGAAAACTATCTTTGAGAGACATCGTCACCGTTATGAGGCAAATCCGACATACCGTAAACAACTTGAAGATGCTGGCATGATTGTTACAGGTGAGTCAAACGGACTTATAGAAGCTGTTGAAATACAAGGACATCCATGGTTTTTAGGCGTACAGTTCCATCCAGAATTTACCTCAAGACTTCAAAGTCCAAACCCTTCTATCTTAGCCTTTGTCGAAGCATCATTGAGTGCTGAGTAAAAATATTTTAAATAAAGCGGCTCTTTTTGAGCTGCTCTCCTTGCGTTTTGACAGGGAAGAGACAAAACTCTCGCAAATCCCAAATCCCGCACTTCTTCTTAATGCACAAAACGCTGCGTTTACAATAGCAAACGCTATACGAGAGAAGAAAAGAATCGCGCTTGTCGGCGATTATGATGTTGACGGCGTTAGCTCTACTGCTATTGTGGTTGATTTTTTCGCTCAAATACCTTACCCTCTAAACGCTATTATTCCTAATCGTTTTCGTGATGGTTATGGCATTTGTGCAAATGTACTTGAGCGCATTGAAGCGGATCTTGTCATCACGGTGGACAATGGTATCACCGCCTGTGAAGCAGCAGAAATCTGTAAACAAAAAGGCATAGACCTTATCATCACCGACCATCATACTCCGCCTGATGTTCTGCCTGACGCTTTTCTTATTGTTGACCCTAAATTGCCACAATGCATATACCCTTTCAAAGAGATATGCGGCGCACAGGTCGCTTGGCTACTTTTGGCACTGCTAAAAAAAGAGTTGGGGCTAAATATAGATATGCGAAGCTTTTTGGACATTTTAGCCATCGCTATCATCGCAGATGTGATGCCTCTTGTCAACATCAACAGAGTGCTGGTTAAAGAAGGTCTCAAAGAACTCATGCGCTCACAACGCCCTTCTTCTGTCATCATCAGAGATTTTCTGGGCAAATCTTCCATCAACTCTGAGGACATTGCGTTTATGATAGCACCGCGCCTCAACTCTGCAGGAAGACTTGAAGATGCTTCTATTGCTTTGGAATTTTTTACCGCAACAACTACGGAAAAAGCTTTTATGCAATTTGAAATTCTTGGCAAACTCAATGATTTAAGAAAAGCCACAGAAGTCCAGTGCACCAAAGAAGCCATGCAAAATGTACATGAGCAGGACAATGTCATTGTTGTCTTTGGAGAAGATTGGCATGAGGGTGTTGTCGGTATCGTCGCATCGCGTTTAGTAGATAGATTTGGCAAGCCTGCCATTGTTTTGAGTCTTCATAACGGTGTTGCCAAAGGAAGTGCCAGAAGCGTCGGCGAAGTTGATATTTACGCACTCATCAAGCTTAATGAACACTTGTTGACAAAATTTGGCGGGCATAAAATGGCAGCAGGTTTGGCACTCAAAGAAAAAAATATCGAAACTTTTAGAGAAGCCATAAACGCAAGTGCTTCAAAAATAGATCCCCAAGATTTTATACCAAAAGATGAACTTATAGGCTCTCTTGCAACAGATGAAATAGACTTTGAACTTTTGACTTTATTGGAAAATTTTGAGCCATATGGAGAGGCAAACCTACGACCGCGTTTTCTTATAGAAGATGCTGAAGTAATCAGTATCAAGCTTTTAGGCACAGATAAATCCCACTCAAAAATAGAGATACGCCAAGGGGCTCATGAGAGAAAAACGCTTGAACTCCTTGCCTTTAGAACTGTTTTTGAGATGCCCCAAGATAGAAAAATAAGTTGTTCCTACACTGTCACAAAAAACGAATTTAACAATAGAATATCTTTGCAGCTACTTGTACATAAAATCTTTTAGTATAAGTTATTATTATAGTACAAATAATCAGTCATTCGCTTTATAAGAAATTTATGTTACCATTTCGCAAATACTAAAACAAGGATAGACAATGAAAAAGATAATAGTGCTCTCAAGTCTTGCTTTTTTAAGCACGCTCGCTTTTGCAGAGACTGATATGCAAAAACAGATCGACGATCTCAAAGCACAGTTAGAAAAACTTGAAAAAACGCAAAACTCTCAAGAGAAACAAATCTCCAAAGTCAATATACAATCAGCAAAAGACAACATCAAATTTGATGTGGATTTTAGAACTTCGATTGATGCATTAAGTTATGAAACTGCTTCTGGTGAAAAGTTTCATAATGATGCACTTTATTCTAACCGTCTTTGGTTAGGTATGGGCTACGCGCCAACAGATGAGATGATTTTTAAAGGCCAACTTGCTTTTAATAAAGCATTTGGTGCTTCAGCATTTGAAGGGACAAATCCACAAAGAGCTTATGGTTTTGATGCATTTGACTGGGTTGTAAATGAAACATTGACAGACGATAGCCTAAAAGTTAGAGAAGCATATTGGTTATGGATGCCAACGGTTGGTGGTCTTCAAACAACTCTTAGCGTTGGTCGTCGTCCTGCAACAAACGGAAGTCTTATCAACCTAAGAGATGATGACAAAGAGCAATCTCCACTTGGTCATGTTATCAACATGGAATTTGACGGCGCATCTGCAAGTGTAAAATTAGACCAAATTGCACAAGGTATGTCATTTAAATTCTGCCTTGGCCGTGGTTTAACAAATGCTAGAAGCTGGGCAAACAGTTCTGGTATGAATTATTTAGATGCTGGCAATACACTTGACACATCGGATATGTTTGGATTTATTTTTGTGCCATACAATGACGGTCAATACTCTGTCAAAACTACATGGTATAGAGGGATGAACCTTCCGGGTACTGTTAGTGGCGGTGATATGGATCCAACAAATGATTACCTTGAAACGCGTGGTGATATGGATGGAGCAGCAGTTTCACTTATGTCTAATGGTATCGGTGATGAGATTAATGAGTTCTTAGATGAAACAGTAATATTTGCTTCATTTGCAACAAGTAAATCTCACCCTGATAGTGGTAAAACTATGCTAGGTAGCGAAGATAGCAAAAATGGTTACTCTTACTGGATTGGTACACAGATGCCAAACCTTACTGGCGGTAAATTTGGAGTTGAATTTAATCACGGTTCAAGCAACTGGAGACCATTTACTTATGGTGAAGATACTATGATTGGCTCTAAAATTGCAGCTCGCGGTAATGCATATGAAGCATACTGGACACAACCAATTGTTGCAGATGCTTTCTCTATGCAAGTGAGATACACAAGAATAGACTATGACTATACTGGTTCAAATGCTTTTTTTGGTGATTACAGTACGCCATATGCAATAGATTCCAATGAAGCCATTGGTGGTGGTGCTGTAAAAACAGCTTCAGACCTTCGCGTTTATTTCAGATACAGATACTAAAAACGCAAGAGTTTTTCTCTTTAGTTTAGTTCTGCTTATATAACCTATAAGTAGAACTTTTATTATAATGTTCTTCCTCTCTACACTTGTTTACTTTAGACACACTTCTTAAAAAATACTGATATTTAAAACTTACCTTAAGCCCTAAGCTTGTAAAATGGATGCACTTTATCCAAAATAAAAAAGGAAAACCATGAGTAAAAATCAAATTTTAAAAGAGATATTAGCTGAAGTTGATAAGCACCCTGAGATTATGTCTCGTCGTGAAGCTTTAAAATACATGAGCATCTCTCCGCTCGCTGCATCTATCTTGGCTGGCACAACTGCTGGCACTACAGCAGCAGTTGCATCTGATGCAAAAGGTAAAATCGTTATCGTTGGTGGCGGTTTAGCAGGTATGAGTACGGCTGCTCGTCTCGCTAACACTCTTTCAAATCCAGATATCACTGTTATAGAGCCAGATCCTCTATCTGTATCGTACCAACCGGGACAAACTCTTGTTGCTGCTGGTCTTTGGGAACAAAGTGATATTCAATACAAAAGAGATGACAAACTCCCTGCTGGTGTAACACTTATCAAAGGAAGCGTCACTGCGTTTGACCCTGAAAATAACAAAGTTGTTATCGATGGCAAAGATGAAATTTCTTATGACCAAATGATTATTGCTACAGGTTTAGTGCTTAATTATGCTGCTATCAAAGGTTTAGACGGTGTTATCACTTCTTCTGGAGCTGACAACGCAATCGTAAAAGAAAAAGTTGGCAAAAATGGCGTTTATTCTATCTACTTCGCAGACGGTGCATCTGATACATGGAAAGGTATTCAAGAGCTTATTGAAAAAGCAAAAGCTCATACAGGACCAGAAAAACTTCAAGCACTCTTTACTGACCCTAACACACCAATTAAATGTGGTGGTGCTCCTAAAAAAATCATGTATCTTACACATGCAAGACTTGAAGAAGCTGGTGTTCGCGATAAAGTAGAACTTACTTTTTATCCAGACGGTGGAAAAATGTTCGGTGTTCCTGAATACCACGAAGCTATCTTACAGCAGTTCAAAGATAGAGATTTTAAATGGAACTACAAACACAACCTTATTGAAATAGATACAGAGACTAAAATAGCTGTATTTAACAAACACTGGGAAGAAAAAGGCGCTTATGATAAAGACTTGGAAGAGTTTGAAATTGTTAAAAAGAGCGAGCGTGTCGAAGCAAAATATGACTTTATCCATGTAACACCTCCGATGAAAGCTCCAGATGTTGTAGGTAAATCAGCGGTTGGTTCAGATAAAGGTTGGGTTCCTGTCAAAAAAGAGACACTACAGCATGTTAAATATGCAAATGTATGGTCACTAGGTGACGTTGCGGCTGTGCCAATGGGTAAAACAGGTGGATCGGTTCGTAAACAATACAAAGTGCTTGTGGACAATATGATAGCTGTAATGGAAGGCAAAACTGAGCTACCTGCTGCATATGGTGGATATACAGTATGTCCACTTATCACAAGCATTGGTACTGTTATGCTAGCAGAATTTGACTGGAGTGCAAAACCAACTCCTTCATTCCCACTTGATCCAACAAAAGAGAGATGGATATGGTGGTTACTCAAAGTTTACGCACTTAAACCAATGACTATGATTGGTATGCTTTCAGGCAAAGCGTAAATCCTAAATCCTCTTTTTTGAGGATTTTTTATACAAAATAGTTACATTTATTATAAATATTATAGATTAACTTTATAATAAATAGTATTTTTATTTTTAGTGAGATAAAATAAACGCATTCTAAAATAGGAGAATATATGAATAAGCTAATTAAAATCGCTCTAAGCTCTGCTTTGATCTTAAGCGTAGGTGCTACATCTTCATTTGCAAGCGCAGATAAAGGTCAAAAACTTTTTACAAAAAAATTGAAAAAACCATGTGGTATCACGGGTGCTGCAATGGCTGGTAAACACACTCAAGCTGAGTGGGCTGAGATAAAAGAAGATGGAAAAGGTGCAGAAGAGATCAAAAAAATCTGTCCTGCCGTTACTGATGGTGATGTAAAAGAAGAATATCTTGAGCATTATTTAGACTTTTTTCACGAATACGGAAGTGACAGCGGGAACGTTCCAGCTTGCTAATCCCTCATTTTTCTCTCTAAACTCTTTTAGAGAGAAAAAGCCTCTCAATTTAGTCACTTTTCAACTAATTCATAACTTTTTTTAATTATAATGTTCAAATCTTGAGACAAATGGTTTGCTATGCCCAAAATATATCCTTACGCAAAAGAACGATCCGAAATAATAAGTTTTAATCGCCTTAATAAAAGTTCTTTAGCTTTTGCTACAAAATATAGTGGTGCTAAGATTTTAGATATACACAAACACACTACTATTCTCAAACTTGTTCATAAAGAGTTAGGTTCTCTGACTACTGCTATTTGCTTCAGTCGAGATGCTAAAATGATGGCTTTCGCCAATACAAATATCATTTATGTGGTGGATTTGGAAACCAAAGGGCTTGTTAAAAACATAAAAATACCCAACGAAAAGATAGAACTACTTAGTTTTTGTCCCGCATCTACTTATGTCATCGCAGGTACAGATTGCGGGAGAGTTTATCAATATAGATATAACCACTCAGCAATACTTTCTCGATTGTGTTCTTTTCCTCATAAAGCCAGAGACACTCAGCACAATTTTGTCAGTTCATTTGCTATGTATAATGATAAACTTGCTTGTTCTGGGCAAGGAGGTGCTATTTTCCTTATAGATTTACATTCAAAAATTCAAAGAGATGTCTTGATAGAGCAAGGGAGTAGAGTGAATGCTCTGTGTTTTATAGATGAAAATACTCTTATTAGCGCGAATATTGATGGAGATGTAATTGTTCACTCTCTACAAAATCTCCAAGAACTCAAACGTATAGATGCACCTTTTAAAAATATACAAGATATTGTCCAAACACCCAACAACAATTATGTTATCGTAAGTGGCAATACAAACTATGTGGCGCTTTTAGATATCAAAAAAGGCAAAGTAGCGCATGCAAAATATATAAGTTTTGAGAAAAAAGTAAACAAAATTACACTTTTGCATGATGAGTCCCTTTTTGTAGCTTTAGAAGACTCTGAGATACTCAATGTTAAACTTCCAAATAGGGAAGAGCTTAAAGAGCTTGTGATGAAAAATGCTCTTTACGAGGCCTATAGGCTTATAGAAAATGAACCTATTCTCGATGCTACTATCGAATATAAACTTCTAGAAAAACGCTATAAAGATATCTATAAAGAAGCTCTCAATGCACTCATTAACCAAAACCTAACAATTGCGCAGCAATGTGTTTCTCCTCTAAAAGGGATACGCTCTAAAGAACGTGAAATTTCTGATCTATTCAAAGCATTTGAGCATTTTAGTAGATTTAAAATTCTCTATTCAGAGAAAAAATATGCACTCTGTTTTGCAATGTGTTCCAAATATAATGCACTTAAACTAACCTCTATATATGAGAAGATTGAAGAGGCATGGCGAGAAAGCTTTAAAAACGCTTACAAATATCTTTCCGTTAATGATACACAAAGCGCGAAAGCACTTCTACATGAATACCTCACCGTTTTAAATAAACGGGAAATTATCAAACTCCTTTTAGTACAAGATAATGATTTTATGAGTTTTTTACGCGCAATTGAAGTAAATGATTTTCAGACAGTAGATGAACTTAGCCACAAAAACAAAATATTTTTAGAAGCACCTACTTACATAAGTCTCAACCAAAGCATAGAAAAAAATATCAAAAAAATAGAACGTTTCATTAAACAAGGAGAGTTACAAAAAGCAAAAGAACATCTTCAACTCTTTAAAAATAGCTCTTTTATGCAAGAAGAGCTCAAGAGACTTATTAGAAGCCTAAACGCCATGATACGCCTGCAAAATGCATATAAAACAAACAATATAAAAACATGCTATGAGATACTTGACACAAATAAAAGCTTAAACGCAAGTAAATTAGGGATACTTTTAAACAAACGTTGGGCTTTACTTGTTAGTAAATGTGAAGAGTATGCGCTTCAGGGAGACGCTAAAAGTATCAAGTTAGCTTTGGCAAATCTCATCAGTATCAGCACGAGAACAGACAAAATAGGTGACTTACTTCGTGTAAGTTTCCAGTCAAAAATAAAAGCATCACTTTTTGCAAAAAACTATACGAGCGCACATAATATCATCTACTCCTACATCGATATATTTGGCAATGATAATGAGATGAAATCTTTGATGAAGACTTATGAATATCTCTCTTCGCAAAAGCTTGCTATAACTTTTGAACAAGGGGAGAGAACACCAAGAGATGCGTGGTTAAGCTCAGAACTTATTATGGAATTTTCAAAAACTCTTTCTTGAAATTTTCTCTTACAATGAAGACTATTTCATTATTTCAATAAGCGTGTTAAGCGTATCTTCAAAAGGAATCTGCAACGTTGATTTTTGCGTTAAAAATGCTTCCATATCCTCTTTTTTTGCGATTGCTTTATCAAGTTCTTGATCACTACCTTTTGTATATGCACCGATGCGGATAAGCACTTCATTTTCTTTGAGCAGTGTATGGTAACGTCTAAATTTCATCACTGCGTTTAGGTGTTCATCACTGATAAGATCATTCATAACCCTAGAAGCAGAATTGAGCACGTGTATAGGTGGGTAGATACCAAAATCAGTAAGTTCTCGAGAGAGGACGATATGACCATCCAAAATAGAACGAGATTGATCGGCGATAGGATCACTCATGTCATCACCTTCTATTAGAACAGTAAAAAAAGCAGTAATAGAGCCTTTGCCCTCTTCTTTTCCTGCGCGCTCCATGAGCTGTGGCAATAACGTCAAAGAGGAAGGTGGATAACCTTTTGAAGTTGGCGGTTCACCCAAAGCCAAACCGATTTCTCTTTGTGCCATAGCAAAACGCGTCACGGAGTCCATGATAAAAAGAACATCCTGTCCTTGATCTTTAAAGTATTCAGCCACACTCATAGCCGCAAATGCTCCATACTTTCGCATGAGCGGAGAATCATCACTTGTTGCAGCAATGATAACTGTGTTTTCGAGATTGCCACCGAGATTTTTTTGGATAAACTCAGGAACCTCACGACCACGCTCACCTATGAGCGCGACAACTTTTATAGGTGCATCTGCTCCGCGAACGATCATCCCCATGAGCGTTGATTTACCGACACCACTTCCTGCAAATATCCCTAGTTTTTGTCCCTTGCCACATGTCAAAAGTCCATCTATACTTTTAATACCCACACTAAACACTTCATTTATCATACCGCGTTTCATAGGTGCTATAGGCGCTTTGATAATGGGAGAGAGTTTAGAGTTATTAATGATACCCTTGCCGTCTATCGGGTGCATAAATGGATTGACAACACGCCCAAGAAGAGACTCACCTACGGGAATATTTAAACCCGTCGAGTCCAAGAATACTCTATCACCTGAACAAAATCCCTCCACAAAACTAAAGGGTGTGATAAAAAAAGTCGCACCGTCTATCTCTGTCACCATACCGATAGTCTCATGAGCTGTTGTGTTGGAGACAATTCTTACCATATCGCTGATGCTGACTTTGAGACCTGTCGCTGTGACTATAGTTGCGTTTATCTTAACAACTTCTCCAAAAGCTACGGAGTAATCTTTGGAGGAGAGTTTTTCTTTGAGGGATTTGAGTGGCATCTCAGGAGTGCTTAGTATCTCGTCCCAGTTGGGGAGTTGATGAGAGAGAAAAATTCACTTCTGGTTTTTTGATCTTTTTTGAAAAGACCACGAAGCGCTGAAGATGTCGTTGTAGAGTTGATTTTTTCCACACCTCGCATCTCCATGCACATATGACGCGCTTGTATAACAACGGCTACGCCTTTTGGTTCTATCGTGCTCATGATGGCATCGGCTATCTGTTCAGTAAGTTGTTCTTGTATCTGCATACGACGCGCAAAAACATTCACCACGCGTGGTATCTTTGAGAGACCGACTACCTTGCCATCTGGAATATACGCCACATGAACACGCCCTATAATAGGCAATAAATGGTGCTCACATGTCGAATAGAACTCGATATCTTTGATAAGCACCATCTCATCATTACTGCTTGTAAAAAGCGCTTTTTCTAAAATCTCTTTTGGATTTTCTTTGTAGCCGCCGAATATAAACTCATAGGCTTTTCTCACACGCTTTGGAGTCTCCAAAAGCCCTTCTCTCTCAGGATTTTCTCCAACATGTAACATCATGCTTTTTACTGCGTTTTCAAAGTCCAAATCTTCTTTTTTCACAGAGTGTCCCCTTTACGATACAAACACATGCGGTACGATAAGAGGGTATTTTTTCATTTTTCTATAGATATGTTTTCTTACCACTTGGCGTAAATCATTCTCAAGCGCTCTTGGATTTTCTATCATACCTTCTTTTAGATGAAGCAAGAAGTGCTCTAAAATATCTTCCATCTCTTTTGCAAAAGCTTTATCTTTTCTATCCGCAACAATACCAAACGTCGTAACTTTAGGTTTGTCTATCATTTTTGAGTGTTGTCCATCCACTTGAGCTACAATCATCACGATACCATCAGTCGCAAGTTTTTGACGATCAAGAACGATATCATCTTCGATTTGATGGTTGTTTTGGTTGTCGATATATGTTTTACCTGTTTTAACTGTTTTAACTTTTCTCATATATTTCGGTGCAACTTCTATCTGTTCACCATCCGTCATAAGAATAATATTTCTCTCTGGAATACCACACATCATACCCGTCTCTTTGTGCTTCATAACATGGTTATATTCACCGTGAATCGGTAAAAAGAATTTAGGATTGACTAAACGCAACATAAGCTTCTGTTCTTCCATAGAAGCGTGACCTGAGACATGAATATCTCTGTCTGTTGCTACTCTTGCACCTGCACGTTGGAGATGATTTAACATTCCTGAGATAGAACCTTCATTTCCTGGTATCGCACGAGAAGAGAGTATAACAAGGTCTGTCGGCTTGATTTTGATATGTCTGTGTTCACCTATAGACATTCTAAAAAGTGCAGAATTTGGTTCACCTTGTGAACCTGTTGTAACGATAAGAACTTCTTTGTCATTGCAGTGTGCAACCTCTTCGGCATCAATAAATATATTTTTAGGAAATTTCAAATAATCATACTGCATCGCAACTTCAAGATTTCTCTCCATAGAACGCCCGATTACACACACTTTGCGGCCGTATTTGATACCGTATTGGATAGCTTGTTGTACGCGGTGGATGTTTGAACTAAATGTTGAGAGAAGAACTCTTCCTTCTGCTTTTGAGAACACACGATCCAAAGCAGGACCAACACTAAGCTCAGAAGGAGTTGCAACTGTATTATATGAATTTGTAGAATCACTTAAAAGACATAAAACACCCTTCTCTCCATAATATGCAAGTCTATGCAAATCTGGTGTATATCCATCAACTGGAGTATAATCTATCTTAAAGTCACCCGTATGAATAATTGTTCCAGCATCCGTAGTAATCGCCACCGAAGAGGAATCGATGATAGAGTGTGTCATATGCATCCATTCTACTTCAAAATCATTTCCAATTTTATAAATAACCCTTTTTTCAATAGGATTGAAATATTTTCTATGCTCTGCAATATGATGCTCATCAAACTTGTTACCAATCATCGCAAGAGGAAGCGGTGTACCATAGATAGGAAACTGCATCTCTTTGTAAAGATAAGGCATCGCTCCAATATGGTCTTCGTGGGCATGAGTGATGATGACGCCGACTATTTTGTGTTTTATCTCACGTAGATATGTAAAATCAGGGATAAGAATATCCACGCCATGCATATCTTCATCAGGAAAACTCATCCCAACGTCGATTAAAATCGCCTCTTTTTCTGTCTCAAAAACAGCTATATTGCCACCAATTTCACCGAGGCCTCCAAGTGGAGTGATACGCACTTTTGCGTTTGAGTTTAGATCAAGTTTATAGTGCGGATTGAGTCTTTGTTTGTGTGATTCTTGATTTTTAACCACAAAATCTTTGAGAACTTCATCTATAGGAGCGCTTTGGCGGCGATTACGATTTTTACCGCTGTTTTTGTTGCGGTTTACATTTCCTGCGTTTGTGTTAGCATTTGCGTTTGCAGGTCTAGTATTTGGGGCTTTTTCGCCTTCTACTCTTGGCGCATTCGGCTTTGGTCTATTATTTGGTCTTCTATTATTTGGTCTGCGATTAGCTGCGGGACTACTCTCTTGCGTCCCTTGATTCTCTTCTGTCATCCAAACTCCTTTGTATTTTTTTATAGAGTTGGTGATAGTCTCCGGTTGCGACTTGATGAGGGCGTATCGTCAATGTAAGTTCCAATTCTTGGAAAAATTCAGTCAAAGAGTTTTTGTCATATTTGGAAGAGAGATTTTTCATAAGTGTTTTTCGAGGTTGCGAAAATGCAATTCTAAGCATATCCTCGAAATCCTTATCACTTCTGTCACTTCTTTTTTCTATGAGAAAAACCGCAGAATCAACTTTTGGCTGTGGATCAAACGCAGTCGGAGGAACTTTAACAATAATGTTAGACTCCGCAATACTTTGAGTAATAATACTCAAAGCTCCAAAAACGCTATCGCCAGCATCAGCACAAAACTTCTCTGCTACTTCAAGCTGCACCATTACAAGCATATTTTTACACATTGGATCTGCGAGTGCCTTCAATATGATGTTTGTCGCAATATAATAGGGCAAATTCGCCACTAAATCGTACGGCTCATCAATGAGGCTGCTCTGCCAAGCTTCTAAAACATCTCCGCAGTGGATGCGGAGCCGCTTGGTGGCGATCTCTTCTTTAAATGTGCTTTGTAATAGTTTACATAAATCGGTATCGACCTCAAAAGCTTCCACACTTTTGACATCAACTAAAAATTTAGTTAAATCACCTAAGCCAGGCCCAATTTCAACGATTTTATTATCATTTTTGGGCATCGCTTCGACGATTTTGCGCAAAACTCTTTCATCTTGAAGAAAATTCTGTCCATATTTTTTTTTTGCAACTACACTGTGTTTTTTCATAGCCATGAGTTTAGTGTAATATTTCTTAGGTTAAGGTAAGATTTATATAAGATTTTAAAATTTATCCTTTTTTTGTGTGAGGAGGCTTTGATGCAAACTTTGTTATACTTTTGTTTGTATCATATTTATTGAGGATTCATGAAGATTAAAAACTTTTTTCTATTTTCTACTTTTTTTATCATGGCTACAATGGCTTTTTATGGTGCTCATGTCTATAAAAATCATCAAATTTTGGAATACAAACAAAAACAATTTAATTCTATCGCGTTATCTGTGAGCAATGAAATATCAGCACTTATAGAAGAAAAAAATAATGCGACACTCGCTTTGGCGCTTGCGTTTACACAAGATACCGCTTCCATGGTCGCTTTGTTTCAAAACAAAACCGCCAGAGAATCTCTTTTGGATTTATCTTCACGAATACGCGATAACAGTGATTTTAAAAATATCTGGATCCAACTTATCGACAAAGATGGTAACAGTATCTCACGAAGCTGGGATGAGAGCAGAGATGAAAATCTTACACTGTTGAGAGAAGATATCAAAACTATGCTCAAAAAACCAGAGATTATGACGAGCTTGAGCGTGGGGAAATACGATTTGAGCTTCAAAGCGATGGTTCCAATATTTGATGAAAGAGGTCTGTTTATAGGTTTTATAGAAATCATTACTCACTTTAACTCCATAGCAAGCAAGATTCAATCCAAAGGCTATTTACCTCTTATAGTTGTAGATGAAAGATACTCGCGGAAGATAACAAAACCCTTCACACAGCAATTTGTCTCAAACCATTATATAGCCAATAAAAATGCCGATACATCCCTTATGGAGTACCTTCGTACAAAAGGGCTAGAAAATTGTATAAGTAAAACAAATACTTATACAATAGATAAAGAGTTTGGATATCTTATTGTCAATTATCCGATTTTTGACACACAAGACAAACCAATGGCAAATTTTCTGATATTTAAAAGTTTGGATGAAATCGCACTTGAATCCATCGAGACAATAAAATCTATTGTCAATCTTCTACTTGTACTTTTTCTCTTAAGTATCTCTTTTATCTTTTATCTCCTTAGTAACAGCGACAAAACGCAGCAACATGAGGCAAGCAGTTTGCGTATTGCACTTTTCACTGTTTTTTATCTTATTCTTGCTATATCGTACTATTTTTTACTCTCTTGGAACTATACGCACAAAGAAAAAGAGTATCTACAGATTTATAATAGCAATGTAGAAAAAGATTTTGCGATTATCTATGAAAAATATAGCGCTATCGCTAAAACTATGTACCAAACAACCATCAATAAACCAGAGGTTTTAAAACTTCTAGCATTGGCCTACAAAAGTGAAGATGAAAAAAATAGTTCTAGAGAAAAACTGTATCAGTTTCTTGCCAATGATTATGAGTTTCTTAAAAGCCATGAGCTAAGACAGCTCCATTTTCATCTCAAAAATAACGAAAGTTTTTTAAGGTTTCACAGACCACAAAAATATGGAGATGATTTGAGCCAAACACGAACAACAGTAGCGTGGGTAAATGAAAATCACAAAGAACTCAGCGGTTTTGAGGAGGGGCGGATATACAACGGATTTCGCCATATTTACCCTCTACTTCAAACGAACAAATACAATGAAAAAGAATCTCTCGGAAGTGTAGAAATCTCCTTTAGTGCCTATCCTCTTTGCAAAGAGTTCACAAAGTTTCAGAATACAAAAGCTGGTTTTATTCTCGACAAAAAAGTCATAAATGAAAAAGTTTTTAGCAATGAACTCTCTAATTATGTCAAAAGTCCTTTTTCTGATTTTTATTATGAGACAGATATAAAAAATCAACTCGAACACTCCTTCGCACACTTTGATGAAATACTTTTGCAACAAAATTTAAATGTAGATGCTCTTAATAACATGATTATGAAAGGCAAAACATTTTCCGTGGGCGCAACAAAGAGAGATGCGCTTTTTACTTTTATACCCGTAAAAAATCCTCTCACAAATAAAGTTTCCGCTGCGTTTATCTTACAAACGCATGACACTATATATGAGAACCTAAGAGACTACTTTATGCTCTTTTTATTTCTTGGTTTTGCTATTTTGCTCTTTATTTTTCTTTCGTTTTATAAAGAGTACGAAAATATGCTCAAATTTAAATTTTTATCCCAAAAAACAAAAAAAATCATTGATTTGCAACAGACTATTTTGGTGATTACCGATGCCAAAAAACTTATCGAAGCAAATCAGAAATTCTTGGATTTTACGGGCTTTAGTTCTTTGGAGGCTTTCAAAAAATCTTACAACTGCATTTGTGATCTTTTTGAGGAAGACAACGATTTTTTCCATCTCAAAAAAATCAAAAATGGTACAAACTGGGTTGATGTCCTTGCAAAATTGCCACAAAATAAATGTGTAGTTGCCATGCGCGACACTCATGATGAGAGACATGCGTTTAGCATCTCAATCAGTCAGTATGACGACAATTACATACTCTCCTTCAACGATATCAGTGATACGATATTTCATCATATGTCACTCAAAGAAAAAGTGCTCAAAGATAAATTGACTGGAACCTACAATAGAGAGTATTTTGAAAATATTTTTCCGCTTTTTTTGCAAGAGAGTCAAAATAATGATTTATTTCTAGGAATTGTCCTTTTTGATATTGATCATTTTAAAGAGGTAAATGATACTTATGGGCACAATCGCGGCGATAGTGTACTCAAAGAATTAGCCCAATGTGTTCGTACATCCATTCGCCAAGATGATGTTCTCGTTCGCTGGGGTGGAGAAGAGTTTGTGCTGCTCGTCAAAACAAAAACAACAAAAAATCTTTACGATGTCGCAGAGCTTGTACGACAAACAATTGAACAGAATTATTTTGAAGGATTAGAACATTTAAGTTGTAGTTTTGGAATAACCGTATATCAAAAAAACGAGGATATTTCTCAAACTATAGACAGAGCAGATAAAGCTCTTTATATCGCGAAGGAGCAGGGAAGAAACAGAGTTGTGGAGCTTTATATCTAAAGCCCCGCATCTACTTAATAAATAAGTGACCTTACAAACTTTTATAAAAAGTGCGTAACATCAGTAAATAAATAGTAAATAGTAAATAAGCACACCCATACATGAAGTTACACTCATACCCAGAAAAACAAGTTTACCAAGTTTTTTATGCGATTTAACTATCGGGGCACTTTTAAGTTTATACTCTTTTATAGCGCTGTAGATTAGTATTGAGTACAATACAACGGTAGCGATTGCTATCAAAATATGAACAAGTAAAAAGAGTATCATAAAAGTTGCGTTTGCATTACTCTGCTCCATAAACGCAGAAAAACCGCCAGAAATCCTCACACCAACCTCAAAAACACCAACAATAAGAAGTGTTATAATAAAAATAGACAACTGCATTTTATAGTGAAGTTCATAGCGTTTTTTCACCGCCATAAAAATTGCAATTCCCATTAAAAGAGGTAAAATACCAAAATAAAACGTCACCAAGTCCATATAAAATGGAGCACTTGTACCTAAAAAACCTGATTCAAACATAGCCTAACCTTATCATTTTCATAAATTTTGCTTGCCATTATATCCATATTTTTTTTACTTCTTTGAGACTAAACCTATTCATAAGTCTAGCGTTGTATAATTTCACTTTATTCAAAGAGGCCAATCTACTATGAACTATTTCGCAAAAAGAATCATTCCTTGTCTAGATGTTAAAGACGGACGCGTCGTAAAAGGTGTTAATTTTGTCGGGCTTCAAGACGCAGGAGATCCTGTTGAAGTTGCACGCAGATACAATGAAGAAGGTGCAGATGAACTTACTTTTTTGGATATCACTGCTTCAAGCGACAATCGTGATACAATAGTAGATATCGTAGCACAAGTTGCAAAAGAAATTTTCATCCCTCTAACTGTCGGCGGCGGCATACGAAAACTCGAAGATATCTATAAACTTCTCAACGTAGGATGTGACAAAGTAAGTGTCAACTCAGCGGCTATCAAACGTCCCGAACTCATCGATGAAGGGGCAAAACGCTTTGGTTCTCAATGTATTGTGACTGCTATAGATGTCAAACGCAGCGGAAACAAATACCATGTATTTTTAAATGGTGGAAGAGTAGATACAGGTCTTGATGCCGTTGACTGGGCAAAAGAAGTCGTAGATCGCGGTTGTGGAGAGATTTTGCTCACTTCCATGGATGCAGATGGAACAAAAGCAGGTTTTGAGCTTAATATCACAGAGCAGATATCATGTGCTGTACATGTGCCTGTAATTGCTAGCGGTGGAGCAGGTACGATGGAACATATCAAAGAAGCATTTTTACACGGTGCGGATGCTGCTCTTGCTGCGAGTATCTTTCACTACAAAGAGATTGATATTATGGATCTCAAACATTATCTTCACGCAAACAACATCCCAGTGAGACTTTAAATATATGATTATCTGCGCTGGAAACAACGAAAATTTTGATTTTGCAACTCCTACGGGAGTAGGGCTTATCGAAACTGCAATGAATCTCACGCGCCTTTGTCTCTTCGACAAGCCTGAGTTTTTACTTTTTGTAGGAACGGCAGGTAGTTATGGAGAGGCAAAAATCTTTGATATCATCGAGTCAAAAACTGCTTCAAATATCGAACTTGCGTTTCTAAACAATGACGCATACACACCACTTGATAATGTTGTAACAACTAACACAACTAACAAAAAAGATATTATTATCAACTCCTCTAACTACATTTCCACTAACAATTTGTTAGCTAAAAATTTTCTAAAATATGAAATAGGCTGTGAAAACATGGAGTTTTTTGCTGTTTTAAAAATAGCACAAGAGTTCAATATTCCAGCTGGTGGTGTGTTTTGTATAACAAACTATACTGACAAAACTGCTCATGAAGAGTTTGTAAAAAACCATGAAAAAGCGAAAGAACTTCTGAGTGCTCATGTCAAAAAACGCATCAAACAACTGACAATAAATCGAGAGGTACTTTAAAAAAATGCTCACATCCAAACCTTCACTTCTTGATTTCACACAAAAAGAGCTCATGCTGCTAATAAAACCATCTTTTAGAGCAAAACAAATTTTTGGCTGGCTTTATCACCAGTACGCTGAAAAATTTGATGATATGTTAAACATACCAAAATCTCTCAAAGAAGAGCTCGAACAAAAATATGTAGTCAATCCCATGAAAATCATCCGTAAAGAAATATCTGAAGATGGAACAATAAAATATCTTTTTGAACTTCAAGATGGAAAAACAGTAGAAGCTGTTTGGCTCAAGATGAAAGATGAACTTCGTGATGAAAATGATGTAATCACTCAAGAAGCAAAATACACTATCTGCGTTTCTACTCAAGTAGGGTGTAAAGTAGGGTGTACCTTTTGTCTGACAGCTAAAGGCGGTTTTACAAGGGATTTGACTGCAGGTGAGATAGTCGCTCAAGTTGTAAATCTCAAACGCGACAACAACCACAAGCACAATCGTAAAATTAACATCGTTTATATGGGAATGGGTGAACCTCTTGATAACTTTGATAACCTCGCTCATGCCATAGAAATATTTCAAGAAAATGAAGGCCTTGCAATATCAGGTAAACGCCAAACCGTTTCTACAAGCGGGCTTAGCAACAAAATTGATAAACTTGGTGCCATGGACTTAGGTGTTCATATTGCCATTTCACTTCATGCCGTTGACGATACATTGCGCACAGAGCTTATTCCCATGAATAAGGCGCACAATATCAACTCTATCATAGAAGCCGTCAAACGCTTTCCAATTGATACGAGAAAAAGGGTAATGTTTGAGTATCTTGTTATTAAAGATAAAAACGATGATTTGGGTTCAGCAAAAAAACTTGTCAAACTTCTCAGTGACATAAAAGCGAAAGTTAATCTTATCTATTTCAATCCATACCCGGGCACAGAGTACAAACGACCAAAAAAAGAGGATATGATTGCGTTTCAAGAATATTTGGTCAAACATGGTTTACTTTGTACAATACGCGACTCAAAAGGTATTGATATAAGTGCTGCATGTGGACAATTAAAAGAAAAAACAGAAAGTGAGCGATAATGGATGCTGTAGAGATATTTCAATTGGTTTTTTTAGTAGTTGTATTTGCAGTCGGAATTGTTGGTTTTATCATAGCGGCAACAAAACCATAATAAAGCTAGGCGACCAACACACCAGGGAGGTCGTCTATGAATGTAATCTTACCTTACTTACCTTATAAAAATATAATCTTTCTACCTTCTCTTTTTAAACTTAAATAAAATATAACTTGTAATTTATTTTACAAAATTTCTCAATATATGAAGTATTCACACATTGTTCTAAAGTGTGAATACTATCACATTCAAGTATAAGTAAATTTCAAGATTTACCTTTTATTTAAGAAACATTTTATATAAAAATAAACTGAATGTGAAATGTAGCAATATTTCTAAATCCCTAAAAATAGGGGTTTTATTGTTTTTATCACTCAAACTTATTCATATAATAAACACATTTATAAGTTTTCTTCAGTTATTCACATTGTCTCAAACTTATTCATCTTTTGCTCTGTTTATTGTTAAAAAATAACTTATACTTTTTATGGCATTTTACAAAACTTTGTTAACTTATTTTATAGAATTTAAAGTTTCTAAACAGAGTTTCTCAAAATCTATATTACTTTTAAAATGATATTGTTTTGAATAAAGTTCAAATTCCAATTCATTTGCATGAAGCAGCAATCTATCTGCACCAGATTTTTGAAATCTTTCTTTAGCACTTAACTCTCTATTAAGAAATCTTACAATGTCTTCTTCACTTTGTCCATAAATTGGATCACCAACTATAGGATGTTTCACGTGAAACAAATGCACACGTATTTGATGCTGTCTTCCTGTATAGGGTGCACACTCCAAAAGAGTCATATCTAACTCAGGAAAATACTTTAAAGATTTAAAATGCGTTTTTGATTCTTTACCTTTGTCATCCACTTTCACAACCATTCTAACAATAGCACTTTCATCCTCAGCTCTTAAAAGTTTTGCTTCAACAGTGAGTTCTTCCATAAACTCTCCATGTACCAAAGCCAAATACTTTTTTTTCATATCTCTCTCTTGAAACATCATTTTAATATCTTTTTCACTCTCTTTGTTTCTAGCACATAAAACAAGTCCGCTTGTTTCTTGATCTATTCTATGTGCTATATTTGCATCTTTACCGAACTGAGATTTTAATTCATCTATAAGAGAGTAGGCTGTTTTCCTGTTTTGTGGATGAATCAACATACCACTAGGTTTATCAAAAAGAACAAATTCATCATGAACGGCATGAGGAATCAAGCCTTGAGTAAGAGGTTCAAAATATATAAATTCAAACTCTCCTTCTACTTCAGTGGAAGCTTTTGTGATAGGAACACCTTCTATCAGAAGCCGTCCTTTTGATATCATTCTTTGTGACTCTTTTGGCGTATAACCTAACTCTTTTATAAGATACAAGAACGCACGTTGCTTTATTGGAGCATACATTTTTTTTATAACAAATGGCAAATTTAATCCTCTTTTTACTATTTATTCTGTAAAATAAATAACTTCAAATTTACAAATTTTAACATAATAATAATCATAAGGGCAGGGTGTAAATGATCGAAAGATATTCAAGAGAAGAAATGAGCTCTAAGTGGACAATGCAAGCAAAATATCAAGCTTGGCTTGATGTAGAAAAAGCAGTCGTAAAAGCATGGGCTAAACTAGGAAAAATTCCTCAAGAAGATGCCGACAAAATAGTCAAAAACGCAGGTTTTGATATCCAAAGAATAGATGAGATAGAAGCAGTTACTCGCCATGACCTTATTGCGTTTACAACAAGTGTATCTGAAACTTTAGGTCAAGAGAGCAGATGGTTTCATTATGGCATGACATCTTCAGATACGGTAGATACTGCTGTAGCACTTCAGATGAAAAGCTCACTTGAACTTGTTATAGAAGATGTAAAAATGATTATGGAATCTATCAAAAAAAGAGCTATAGAACATAAAATGACTTTGATGGTCGGACGCTCTCACGGTATCCATGGTGAGCCGATAACATTCGGTCTTGTGCTAGCTGTTTGGTACGATGAAATGGCGAGACATCTTGAGAATCTTAAACAAACACTAGATGTTATCTCCGTTGGTCAAGTGAGTGGTGCAATGGGTAATTTTGCTCATGCACCTTTGGAACTCGAAGAACTAACATGTGAAGAGTTAGGGCTCAAATCAGCTCCTGCATCAAACCAAGTCATCCAGCGTGACAGATATGCTCGTCTAGCTACAGCCTTAGCGCTAATGGCTTCAAGTATAGAGAAGTTTGCGGTTCAAGTGCGTCACTGGCAAAGAACTGAAGTATATGAATGTGAAGAGTATTTTGCAAAAGGACAAAAAGGTTCTTCTGCTATGCCACATAAACGCAACCCTATACTCACAGAAAACATAACAGGTTTGGCGAGAATGATACGTGCTTATGCAGTTCCAGCAATGGAAAATGTAGCGCTATGGCATGAGCGTGATATTTCCCACTCTTCAACGGAACGTTTTTGGCTACCAGACTCTTTTGTAACAACTGACTTTATGTTACACCGTATGAATAACGTTATAGCTAACCTAACAGTCTATCCAGAAAATATGATGCGAAATCTCAACCTCACAGGCGGACTTGTATTTTCTCAAAGAGTTTTACTAGAACTTCCTCTTCAGGGTGTATCACGCGAAGACGCGTATCGCATAGTGCAAAGAAACGCAATGAAAGTCTGGGAAGAGATACAGCAAGGTAAGCCTACAACAAATGAAAAAGGTGAAAGTCTGTATCTTAACCATTTGTTAGCAGATGAAGAACTAAGAAATTCACTCAGTGAAGAAGAAATTCGTGAGTGTTTTAACTATGATTATTACACAAAAAATGTGAACAATATCTTTGCAAGAGTTTTTAAATAAATAGGATCAAACCATGATAACAGTTATAAAAAGAAATGGAAGAACAGAGCAACTGGACATTACCAAAATCCAAAAATATACTTCAGCTGCAGTCAAAGGTTTATCCAATGTATCGCAAAGCGAATTAGAAGTAGATGCACAAATTCAATTTCGTGATGGTATAACATCCAAAGAAATACAACAAACACTTATCAAAACAGCCGTAGATAAAATAGATATAGATGCGCCTAATTGGACATTTGTAGCGTCTCGTTTGTTTCTTTTTAATCTTTACCATCAGGTAAACGGTTTTACGGGATATAACTCGCTTTTAAAATATTTTGAAAGAGGTGAAAAAGAAGGACGCATACTTTATGGTCTCAAAGAGATGTATGACCTTGATATTCTTGAAAAACATATCAAACCTGAACGCGATTTGCAATTTAACTATCTCGGTATTAAAACACTCTATGACAGATATCTTATAAAAGACAGGAACTCTGATCCGATAGAGCTACCACAACATATGTTTATGGCTATAGCTATGTTCTTATCCCAACGAGAAGAAAAACGTGAAGAGTGGGCTATAAAGATCTATGACATGATCTCCAAGTTTGAAGTAATGTTAGCAACTCCAACACTCTCAAACGCTAGAACAACAAGACACCAGCTTAGCTCATGTTACATTGGCTCAACTCCTGATAACATCGAAGGTATTTTTGATGCCTACAAAGAGATGGCGATGCTCTCAAAATTTGGTGGCGGCATCGGTTGGGATTGGACACAAGTTCGTTCTATGGGTTCCTATATCGATGGACACAAAAACGCAGCAGGTGGAACAGTCCCATTCTTGAAAATAACAAATGATATCGCTATAGCTGTTGATCAACTTGGAACGAGAAAGGGTGCTATTGCCGTCTATCTTGAGCCATGGCATATTGATATCAATGATTTTCTGGATCTCAAGAAAAACTCTGGAGAAGAACGTCGTCGTGCCCATGACCTTTTCCCGTCACTCTGGCTGAACGACCTCTTTATGCAAAGAGTTCAAGAAGATGGTATCTGGACACTTTTTGATCCTTATGATTGTGGAGAACTTGCGAAAGTTCACGGTGCAGCATTTAACGAAATGTACCTTGCGTTTGAACAAAATGAAGCGCTTATAAAAGAAAAAGTAAAAGCGAAAGTATTGTGGAAAAAGATTCTTACTTCTTACTTTGAAACAGGTTCTCCATTTTTGTGTTTTAAAGATAACGCAAACAGAGCTAACCCAAATAACCATTACGGTATCATCAGAAGCTCAAACCTTTGTACAGAAATTTTTCAAAATACAGAGCCAAACCACTACAAAATAAAGTTCATTTTTGAAAACGGCGATAGCGTTAGTTATGAAGAAGATGAGTTAGTAACAGTTGACAGCGGGCTAATTAAACCTGCTAAAAAAGTAACAGCCCTAGATTCACTCGGCGGACTTCCCATCTATGTAGTTGAAAAAGAAAAAATAGATGGGGCAACAGCTGTTTGTAACCTTGCTTCTATCAATCTCTCACGCATCAATACAAAAGAAGATATAGATAGAGTTGTTCCGATTGCTGTTCGTGCGCTTGACAACGTTATTGATTTAAACTTCTACCCTATAGAAAAAGTAAAACGCACTAACATGAGAAGCCGCTCGATTGGACTTGGTGTTATGGGTGAGGCTCAGATGTTAGCAGAACAAAGCATCGCATGGGGAAGCCAAGAACACTTTGATAAGATAGATGAAATCATGGAATCTGTAAGCTATAACACCATCAACGCTTCTGCTGATTTGGCAGTAGAAAAAGGTACTTATCCAGAATTTCAAGGCTCAAAATGGAGCAGGGGTATTATGCCCCATGACCATGCAACCGCAGAAGTTATCAACCTTGTTGACCGCGGCGGTTTATTTGCATCAACATATGAATGGGAAGAGCTTCGCGCAAAAGTAAAACGCCAAGGAATGAGAAACGGTTATCTTATGGCTGTAGCACCCACAAGTTCGATATCTATTCTTACAGGTACGACACAAGCTATCGAGCCTGTATTTAAACGCAAGTGGTTTGAAGAAAATTTATCGGGTCTCATTCCAGTAGTTGTTCCAAACCTCTCTCCTGATACCTGGGCATATTATACGCCTGCCTATGATATGGACCAAAGATTACTTATCAAAGCAGCAGCAATTCGTCAAAAATGGATAGATCAAGGCCAAAGCTTAAATATATTCATCACTCTTGATAAAGCAAGCGGTAAATATCTTAACGATATCTATATGCTAGCATGGAAGCTCGGTCTCAAGTCAACATATTATCTACGTTCACAATCTCCTGAACTAGCAAGTGATGTTGAAGACAGATCTATGGAATGTGTGGGTTGTCAATAGACCGATGAAACCACTTTTAGCTAATAACCTCAAAATATTTTTACAAAGGTTTAATAACTTTAAGAATGCAGAACTTCGTTCTGTGGAAGTTAGCTCACCTACAACTATCTCTGTAACTTTTGCAGCCCAAGATAGTGCCAGAGCCTTTAACTGGATAACAATCACGCTAACATTTGAAGGCGTGAGTGATGCTAAACTTATAGAAATAAATAAACTTTCATTTATCGACATGAGCGATGGCATCTCTCTTGTTTGTGAAACAAATCTTATTGCTTTTAGCATTGGTTCATACAATAGTATAGACGCAATAAAAAATGCAAACCTGTTTGTTATCTCAAATAGTTTAAAATATCAAGAAGGTCAATTTTAATCAAGGAGTCAAAATGCATATAGTTTGCCCTCACTGTTTAAGCGTGAATAATGTTCCTCAAAAAAATTCTTATATAAAAGCCAACTGTGGAAAATGTAAAAAATCTCTCCTAGATACAAAACCTATAGAACTAACAAACGCTAACTTTGATGAAGTTGTCATCAATAGTGATATACCTGTTATTGTAGATTTTTGGGCTCCGTGGTGTGGACCGTGTAGAATGATGGCACCAAATTTTGAAAAAGTGGCTAAAAAATTTGCACTCAAAACACTTTTTGTAAAAGTAAACACAGAAAATGAACAAAATCTTGGCAGTAGATTTGGAATACGAAGTATTCCAACACTTATCATATTTAAAAATGCAAAAGAAGTTCAGAGGATTTCTGGAGCATTAGATGAAACAAGTTTGAGCAGGCTTGTAGAGCAGTTTAATTAAAGCTGCTCTACAAGGATATTATTTAATATAGGAGCAGCAATAATCCGTAACACTCTTGATTTTAATATCAAAAGAACTATTTGATTCAACTGTAAATGAACACGGCGTCGTCATAGAGATATATTCATCAGTTCCAGGTAATTTCACTTCAAAATCACCAGAATAAATTTCCATAATCTCTTTATCTTGTGTACCAAATGTGTAATCACCTGGGAGCATAATCCCTAATGATTTTATACTTCCGTCTAAAAATTCCACCGTTCTACTTGTAACTTTACCCTCATAATAGATATTTGCTTTTTGTACAACACTTACATTATCAAATTTTAACATTTACTTACCCTTTATTTTTTTGAAAAATTATATCAAGAATTTACTTATTTGGAGTTTTGCAACCTCACTCTTTGTGAGTGCGTTATAGCAACAGCGATAGCATCTGTTATATCTAAGGGTTTAATCTCTTTTTTGATATTGAGAAGTTTTTTGACCATAAATGCAACTTGTTCCTTCCCTGCTTTTGCTTTACCAGTCAGTGCTTTTTTTACTTGAAGTGCCGTATATTCATGAAAATTTCCAAATTCCTGAAGAAGTTTTAGCATAATAGCTCCACGAAATTGTGCAAGTTTTATCGTTGTTGCAGGATTATGTGCATAAAAAATATCTTCCATAGCCACCTCATTTATCTCATGCGTTTTAAAAATAATTTCAAGACCTTCAACCATTTGAGGGATTTGAAACTGTAAATCCTCTGCCTTCATTTTAATAAGACCAGCTTCAATGAGAGAAATTTTTCCATTTTCCAACAATATCAACGCGTATCCCATATTTCTAGTGCCTGGATCTATTCCGAGTATTGTCATTGGATTCCATTTTTCATTTTTTATGAAGATTATATACAAAAATAGACTCTATTCACATAAATCACATTAAGCTATTCACATTATTTTAACCATATTTTATGTATTTTACTGATACTATTCACATATAAATAACTCATTAGGCAATAACTGTGAATATAGGTCAAGAAGTACTAGAAATGCTAAAACAAGAGATTACGGATGTTGAATATAACAGATATATCAAACATCTCAAATATGATGCAAAAAACTCCACAAGTGATCTTGTCTTGTACTACGCGCCCAATGCTTTGGTTTCTAACTGGATTAAAAATAAATATGGTGAAAAAATAGCGCATCTATTTGAAGTTAAAAGCGATATGCGCGTAAATGTACAAATAACTCTAGAGAGTAAAATGGATAAAGCCAAACTCAAAGAAGTAGCAAAAATAAAAGTTCAACATTCACATTTAAATCCTTCACACACTTTTGACAATTTTATGGTCGGCGGATCTAACCAGTTTGCCTACGCAGCAGTAAAAAGTGTAAGCGAAAAAGCGGGACAAATTTATAATCCTCTTTTTATCTATGGTGGTGTCGGTCTTGGAAAAACACATCTAATGCAAGCTGCTGGAAATGTATTTCAAAATCAAGGCAAAGTAGTCATTTATACAACAGTAGAGCAATTTTTAAATGATTTTGTACGCCATCTAAGAAATAAAAATATGGAAAGATTTCAAGAAAAATACCGTAAATGTGATGTTTTACTTATCGATGATATTCAATTTTTAAGTAATAAAGAGTCTATTCAAGAAGAGTTTTTTCATACTTTTGAAGCACTCAAGGGACAAGGAAAACAGATTATTCTCACAGCAGATAAACACCCAAAAAAAATTGCAGGCCTCGAGGCAAGACTTCAAAGCAGATTTGAATGGGGGCTTGTTGCAGATATTCAACCTCCAGAACTTGAAACAAAAATAGCTATTATTGAGAAAAAATGTGAAATTAATAAAGTAAAACTCACAAAAGATATTATCAACTATATTGCAACGGTTATAGACAGTAATGTCCGTGAAATAGAAGGTATTCTTTCAAAACTTCATGCCTACTCACAGCTTATCCATGTGGATATAGATTTAGAATTTACAAAAAATATTTTAAAAGATCAAATAAAAGAAAATCGTGCTAACTTAACACTTGATATAATCATTCAAAATGTTGCAAAAGATCTAAATATCAAACCAAGTGAAATCCGTTCAAAAAGTAGAAGTAAAAACCTTGTTTATGCAAGAAGAATCTCCATTTACCTTTGCCGTGAACTCACCCAAAATACAATGCCTCAACTTGCTCAATATTTTGGTATGAAAGACCATACAGCTATCAGTCACACACTTAAAAAAATAACAGAACTCATCCAAAATGATGAAGATTTTAAAGTTAAAATTGAAGAACTTACCAACAAAATAACTTCTTCAGATTAAAAATTATAAAAATATTTAAAAAAAAGATATAATCATAAAAGTGAATAGATGTGAATGAGTTATACATATTTAGAATATGCTCATAACACTTAAAATAGGGCTTATAGGTTGATTTTCACTTAATCACAGACCCCTACTACTACATACTAAAAATTATATAAATTAAATAGGAAATTCAAATGAAAATAACTATTTCAAAATCAATTCTTGAGAACATACTGATAAACGCAGGACCTTTCTTAGAAAAAAAAGATACTTCTCAAATCACTTCTCATGTTTTTATAAAAGCATATGATTCAGAATTAACTCTTAAAGCAACTGATTATGAAATTGGTTTTATGGTTAAAACTAAAAATGTAAATATAAATGAAGAAGGAACAATTACTGCTAATGGTAAAAAATTTCTTGATATTGTTAAAATACTTAAAGATGGTGAAATAAATTTAGAAGTCAAAAATGATACTTTACATATTTCACAATCTCATTCAAAATTTAAATTACCTACATTCTCATATAATGAATATCCAGAATTTCCAAATTATGAAGCTAAACCACGTATTTCTATAGAATCACATACTTTAATAGAATCACTTAAAAAAATAACACCTGCTATTGATACAAACAATCCCAAATTTGAACTTAATGGCGCTCTTATAGAAATAAAACACAATAATATAAATTTTGCTTCAACAGATACTCGACGTCTTGCTGTTGTAAGTATAGAAAATAATACAGAAAATGAACTCTCATTAATTATTCCAAAAAAAGCTATTGTAGAAATACAAAAACTTTTTTTTGATAATATAGAACTTTATTATGATCAAACAAATCTAATAATCCACTCTGAACAATATACATTTTTTACAAAACTAATCAATGGTAAATTTCCAGAATATTCAAGAATTATCCCTAAAGAAGTTGCAAATATTCTTGTTTTACCAAAAGCTATTATGATTGATTCCATAAAGCAAATTACTACAATTTCAAATGATTTAAAAATTACTTTTTTAAATGATATTATTACTTTTGAATCATTGAGTGATGATAATATTGAAGCAAAAACAGAAATTTTACATCATACAAATTTTACATCCCCATTTTCTATAGCAATAAATTCAAGATATCTACTCGATTTTTTAAACAGCATTCATAGTTCTGAATTTATAATAGGACTTAATGAAAGTAACTTACCATTTGTTTTAGAAGATAATAATTTTAAAACAATTGTAATGCCTATTGTTATCTAAATATTTTAGACTTTTTTTAAGTCTAAAATATCCTTCAAATCCTTCAGAAACACCCGTAAAACTTCCTTTTAGATAATTTTAGATAAAATATCCTCAATTATGCCAAAATGGCTATGGAGTATAGAATGGAACAAAACGGAGTATCTTTAGAAAATTACGGTGCTAATAATATAAAAGTCCTCAAAGGTTTGGAGGCTGTTAGAAAACGTCCTGGTATGTATATCGGTGATACAGGTCATAGAGGATTACACCACTTAGTTTATGAAGTTATTGATAATTCTATTGATGAAGCTATGGCAGGTCACTGTGATACAATAAATGTAATAATCACAAAAGAAGGTCATTGTAGAGTTTCAGACAATGGACGCGGTATCCCAACTGATATTCATCCAACTGAAGGTATCTCAGCAGCTACAGTAGTTTTAACAGTACTTCATGCTGGTGGTAAATTTGATAAAGATACTTATAAAGTCTCCGGTGGTCTTCATGGTGTTGGTGTTTCTGTTGTTAATGCACTCTCTAGTAATTTAAAAATGACCATTCACAGAAATGGTGAAATTTTTGAACAAAACTTTAAAAAAGGAATTCCTCAAAAAGTTTTAGCTGTTATAGGAACAACAAAAAAAACGGGAACAACAATAGAATTTTCCGCTGATGATTCTATTTTTACTGAAACAACCACTTTTGAATACGATTATTTAGCAAGAAGATTTAAAGAATTAGCTTATCTTAATCCATTTATAACTATAGTCTTTAAAGATGAAAGAATAAACAAAATTGAAAAATATCATTTTGAAGGTGGTATTGCTCAGTATGTAGAAGACCTTAATAAAAAAACTGCAGTAACAGCAGTTTATTCCTTTTCTTCAAAAATAGAAGATATTGAATTTGATATAGCGCTTATGTATAATGATACATATGAAGAAAAATTAGCATCATTTGTAAATAATATTAGAACCCCAAATGGTGGTACACATGAAGCAGGTTTTAGAGCTGGACTTACACGTGTAATTTCAAATTATAATACACAAAATGGTGCAGCTAAAGAAAAAGATGTAAAAATTTCTGGTGAAGATACAGGTGAAGGCCTCATAGCTATTGTATCTGTTCGTGTTCCTGAACCTCAATTTGAAGGTCAAACAAAAGGCAAACTTGGAAATACTTATGTAAGACCTCTTGTGCAAAAAATGACATATGAATTACTTCAAAAATATTTTGAAGAAAATCCTCTTGAAGCAAAAGCAATAGTTGCAAAATCTTTGATGGCTGCACGTGGGCGTGAAGCTGCAAAAAAAGCACGTGAACTGACACGTAGAAAAGATTCTATGAGTGTTGGAACACTTCCTGGAAAACTCGCAGATTGTCAAAGCAAAGATCCATCTATTTGTGAAATATATTTAGTCGAAGGTGATTCTGCAGGCGGCTCAGCTAAAATGGGAAGAGACCGCGTTTTTCAAGCGATTTTACCACTCAAAGGTAAGATTTTAAATGTTGAAAAAGCTAGACTTGATAAGATATTAAAATCTGAAGAGATTACAAATATGATTACAGCCATGGGCTGTGGCATAGGTGATGAGTATAAAGAAGAAAAACTTCGTTATCATAAAATTATCATTATGACCGATGCTGATGTAGATGGTTCTCATATACAAACACTACTTCTTACTTTCTTTTTTAGACATTTCCGTGATGTAGTAGAGAAAGGATATTTATATCTCGCGCAACCACCTCTTTATCGTTATAAAAAAGGTAAAAAAGAGATTTATTTTAAAGATGATCGTCAAATGAATGACTTTTTGATTGAAAATGGTGTGGAATCTTTAGAAAGAGAAGATATAGGAATGAATGATCTTGTATCATTCTTTAAAATGGTTGATCACTATGCAAGTTCACTTGATGCACTCGGGAGAAGATACGCACTTGTTAATTTGATACGTCATTTTATTGAAAATCCAGATATTATTGGTTTGGATACAAAAGCAATGTATGAAAAAATTGAAGAATTTTTACATCTAATAGAAAATAATATTTTAACAAAAAGTATTAGTGAGGATGAGATACATCTCTTTGTACAAACAAAAGGTGGTATGGAAGAGTTACTTATAAATGATGATCTTTTTTCAGCGCCGCATTTTATAGAAGCAGATTATATTTTTAGAAAGATTCAAGAATGGGGATTAACATTTACAAATGATCTTTTAATTGAACTTGAAAATATTAAAGATTATGCCAAAAAAGGTGCATATATCCAACGTTACAAAGGTCTTGGTGAGATGAATCCTGATCAGTTGTGGGAAACTACAATGACACCGGAAAATCGTGTTTTACTTCAGGTGACTATTGATGATGCTGAAGTTGCATCGGATGCGTTTACTTTGTTTATGGGTGATGAAGTTGAACCTCGTCGAAATTACATCGAAACACATGCAAAAGATGTAAAACATCTTGATGTCTAAGGCGAAATAAAATAAAATGCTTTTGCCTCAGACAAAAGAGAGGGAATACCGTTTTAAGTTAGCACTTAGAATGGGGCTTCCTATCTTTGCTCTTTTAATAACATTTTTTCTTACTACCTCCATCAACGAAAGCCAAACATTATCAGCATTATTTTATATAGAAGCCATTCTTCTTTTGGCTTTTAGTATTTATTTTATACTTTATATAATTTATAATGGATTTGATACGCGGGTTACTGAAATTGTCTCAAAAACGTTTACAAGAGAATACCTTTATAAGTATCTTAAAAAAGAACTTAAAAAAGAAAAGGAATATACTCTTGTACTTATAAGTATAGATAATCTTCATGATATAAATACTCTTTATGGCATTAAAAATGGAGATAAGGTTCTTTTTGAAGTTGCAAAATGGATTGGTACATATACACAAAAAAAAGATATAAAAAATTTTCCGCTTGGGCATATCAAAGGTGGAGACTTTGTGCTTGGATTCAAGGGAAATAAAAATAAATATAACACGGTTTTAGAGCTCATGTATTTACAAGTAGAGGACTTTAAAATAGATGATATAGAGGTAAAAATTTCAGGTGCGATAACAGATACGAGTTTTTCAAATGAATTAGAATATATGATTGAAAACCTGTTTGAAATCCAAGAGATGCATAGATATAAAAAATCTTCTCAAAGTAATGATGTAATTGCTCCAAATGATTTGGAATTTTTAGTTATAGATGCTCTTAAACACAAAACTTTTATTGTTATGACACAAATTATATTTGAAAAAGATAAAGCTGTTTTAAAAGAGTGTTTTATAAAATTGCAAACTTCTGATGGAAAAATGATCTACCAAAAAATGTATATGAAAGCTATATCTAAACTTGGTCTAATGTTAGAATATGATTTGATGGTTTTAGAAAAAATAATCAGTAAAATTGATAACACAATAGAGGAAATTTTAGTGTTTGATATCTCTCCTAGATCACTAAGAAATCAAATTTTTTTGAGTAAAATTAAAGATTTACTAGAGCATTATCCTTTTGTAAAAAATAAAATAATGTTTATGCTTTATGAAAATGAATATTATTCAAACATTGAAAAATACAACACTATAATAAAATCTTTAAAAAAAATGGGTATTCTCATTGGTATTGACAGACTCGGTTCGATACATACATCTTTTTTATATCTAAGAGATTTGAATATAGATGTCGTACGATTTGATTCGTTTTATACAAAAGAGATAAAAAACTATCAGGAAATACTTGCAGGTTTTATTTTAACTGCGCACAAGAAAAATGTTAAAACATGGATTAAGCTTATTGAAGATGAAAAAGATTTAAAATTAGCACAAAATATAGGGATTGAGTATCTGCAAGGGAAATATCTTGCAAAACTTGAATTATTAAAAAAGGATTAAAATGAAATACGGCGAAAAAATAGTAAGTGAATTTGACGTAGAAAAAGATTTGGAAATTTGGCCAAATGAACATAAAAAAAATTATCTTATAAGGGTGATATTACCTGAGTTTTGTTCACTTTGTCCACGAAGTGGGTATCCAGATTTTGCAACGATTTATCTTGAATATACTCCTGATGATTATGTGGTAGAACTTAAAGCGATAAAACTTTATATAAACTCATTTATGAATAGATCTATTTCTCATGAAAACGCAGCGAATGAAATCTATGATGTTATTTATGATAAAATAAAACCGAAATATTTAAAGTTGACAGCAGACTTCAACCCTCGTGGTAATGTGCACACTGTAATAGAGATTGACAGTTCAAAACTATAAAATTTTGGTAATTTGAGGAGTTTTTATGTTTGAAAGTTTATTTGGTAAAAAGCATACATTAAGCGCAGAAGCGCAGACTAATGCACATATAACTGAAAAAATTTCACAGATGAACCTCACTGATATGAGAGCATATCTCAACAATCGGATAACAGGCTTTAATGTTTGTGAGTTTGGTTTGAGTGAGGTAATGAAAAAGTTGATTTTTATCGATGAAGAGAGTGAACAGAGATATCTCAAAGCAGATGATATGGATACTAAAATAAAAAAAGCTTTTGACTTAGTTTTGATGATAGCTGTACATAAAAAAATATCAATAACTACCGTTGAATATATACAAGAATTTTTAGAAGTTTATAAAGAAATAATTGAAAAATTTGACAGGAGAAATAAGCAAATTTATGCCTCTAAACTCCATGAAGCTTTGAAGACTTCCATTAATGGTGTGCACTCTATTGAAGAGCTAAAAAATAAAATGCAGGTGTTAGGAAAATAGTTTTCTTTTTAGCCACAATTGTGCTTCTGCATTTGTTTTAAATTCCCCATTGATTTGTGCGTCATAGGCATTTTGTAATATTTGTGAAAATTTTACCGAAGGCTCAAGCCCCAAATTTATCAAGTCTTTCCCATATAATACTGCTTTCGGAGCTTTATATAATATTTCTAACTTTTGTGCACGCTTTTGAATAGCTAAGTACGTCGCTGCGTTTTGTGGATAAAGAGCAAGGGATAATAAAATGCAGTGCTTCATTGTAGCTTTACAGGCAAGGCGCATAAGAGTAGCGTCATTCATTTTTTCTTGCAAATTACACTCTTGAAGTTCTAAAACGCAAGGTAAGAGTTTTTTTTCATCACTTAGTCGTTTTAAAAAGGAAATTTTTGCATTTTGCTCAAAAGAGAGAGATAAAAGTCCTAGCATGAGAACTATATTTGTTTGGGCATCATTTGTGAACTGTGTCGCCATAAAATCAATTGCGAGAAGCGTCTTTTGCCACATATTTTCATCCAAAGTCAGAAACTCTTTAAAATAAGAAAACGCACCTAAATTTTTTAGCAGAAGAAGGCCGACAGAAGGCTTTTTTGATTGAAGCAGAAGTTTTTTAATCTCTTCATAAACACGCTCTTTAGGTAGTTCCTGGAGCATATTGTGTGAAATCATCTCTTTACAGAGAGAAAAAAGCTCTTCACTCATGGAAAAATCAAATCGTGAACAAAATTGTACAGCGCGGAGAATTCGAAGAGGATCTTCTGCAAAACTTTTTTTATTGACAAAATGCAGAACTTTTTGCCTTAAAGCTTCTCTGCCATTATATGGATCAAGGAAAACTTTGTTTTCTATATCAAAACCGATGGCATTGAGAGTAAAGTCACGTCTTTGGGCAGCGGTTTTAAAATCAAGATTGGCAAATGTAGAGATTTTGAAACCCGTGTGTCCAGCAGATACTTTGGTTTCAGTTCTTGGAAGTGAAAAATCAAGATCTAAATCATTATAAAGAAGTTTACATACACCAAAACTTTTTCCTACAGTGATAATCTTGCCGAACCCTTTTAAAATTTCTTCGATATGCGCAAGTGAAGCAACGCCGTAAAGTTCTATATCAATATCTTTGGAATCTTTACCAAGAAGGCTATCACGTATGTAGCCACCCACTATTATTGGTTTGATATGATGTTTGTGTAATGTATCGAAAATGATGTCAAGGATGTCTGGATAGTAAATCATTTTGCACTTTTTGAAGAATTTTATTTCACAATATTATGAAATTCGCTATTAAATATAAGTTTTTATGTGCTTTGAATGGTAGTATAACATTAATTTAGGTATAATCGCGAAAATTTTTAGCCTAAAGTTTCAGGTATATTTGAAACGAACAAAAAGGAACACACTTGCAAAAAATAAGAAATATTGCAGTTATCGCACACGTTGACCACGGTAAAACTACATTGGTTGATGGATTGCTTGAGCAATCAGGAACATATGGTGCTCATGAGCAACACGAAGAAAGAGCAATGGATAGTAATGCACTTGAAAAAGAGCGTGGAATCACAATCCTTTCTAAAAACACAGCGATCCGTTATAAAGATCACAAAATTAACATTATCGATACTCCGGGTCACGCGGATTTTGGTGGTGAAGTTGAACGTGTTTTAAAAATGGTAGATGGTGTTTTGGTACTTGTGGATGCGTATGAAGGTGTTATGCCTCAAACAAAATTCGTTGTTAAAAAGATGCTTGCTCTTGGCAAAAAACCAATCGTTGTTATTAATAAGATAGATAAGCCTTCAGCAGAGCCTGAGCGAGTTGTTGATGAGATGTTTGACCTTTTTGCTGCCATGGATGCTACGGAAGACCAACTTGATTTCCCAATTATTTATGCTGCAGCACGTGATGGTATTGCAAAGCTTGATATGGCAGACCCAGATGGAAACTTTGAGTGTATTTTTGAGACAATTTTGAGTCAAATTCCTGAGCCAGAGGGTGATAGAGAAAATCCTACTCAAGCGCAGGTATTTACACTTGACTACGATAACTATGTTGGTAAAATCGGTATTTCTCGTATTTTCAACGGTGTTATTAGAAAAGGTGACAACATTATGCTTGCAAAAGCAGATGGCGAACTTGTAAAAGGAAAAATATCTAAACTTATCGGTTTTCATGGTCTAAATCGTATGGAGATTCAAGAAGCTGAAGCGGGTGATATCGTTGCGTTTGCAGGATTAGAGACTGTAGATGTTGGTGATACTGTTTGTGATCCTAAAAATCCTATGCCTCTTGATCCTATGCACATCGAAGAGCCTACGCTTACGGTTGTATTTTCTGTAAATGACTCTCCGCTTGCAGGTCAAGAAGGAAAGCACGTTACTTCAAATAAACTCAAAGACAGACTTGAAGCAGAGATGACAACAAACGTTGCTATGAAGCTTGAAGTTGTAGGCGAGGGTAAATTTAAAGTTTCAGGACGTGGTGAACTTCAAATTACTATTCTTGCAGAAAATATGCGTCGTGAAAATTTTGAGTTTGGTGTAAGCCGTCCGGAAGTTATCGTAAAAGAGATTGAAGGCGTTAAATGTGAACCATTTGAGCACCTTGTAATTGACGTTCCAGAAGCATTTAGCGGTGCAGTAATCGAAAAACTTGGAAAAAGAAAAGCTGAAATGAAAGCTATGGTTCCAATGGGTCAAGGTTTTCAACGTATCGAATTTGAGATTCCTGCGCGCGCACTTATTGGTTTTCGTGGACAATTTCTTACAGACACGAAAGGTGAGGGTATTATGAACCACTCATTCTTAGAGTTCCGTCCATACAGCGGTTCAGTTGAATCAAGAAGCTACGGTGCACTTGTATCCATGGAAAATGGTGAAACACTTGCATATTCACTTTTCAATATACAAGATCGTGGTGTCCTCTTTATTGGACCACAAACAAAAGTATATGAGGGAATGATTGTTGGCGAACATTCACGTTCAAATGACCTTGTTGTAAATGCAATTAAAGGTAAAGCTCAATCCAATGTTCGTTCATCAGGTGCTGATGAAGCTATTAAATTAATTCCACCTCGTGATATGTCTCTTGAGCGTGCACTTGAGTGGATTGAAGATGATGAGCTTCTTGAGATTACTCCACAAAGTATCCGTATTCGTAAAAAATATCTTACTGAATCAGAAAGAAAAAGATACTCTCGTAAATAATTTTTTCTTCTCACATCTGCGACTCTTTCGCAGATGTTTTTCTCTTTCTCTTTCCTTCGCATTTTCTAGCAAATTTAATATTTATGTTGAAATGGTATAATCATAGACTATATAAAGTTTACGGAGCAACATACATGAATAGAAAACAGATATACAATCCAGATTCTACAGAAAATGTAAATGACAGAAGAATTTTTGGCGGTAATCCGACAGGTATTTTTGAACTCAATAACATCAAATATCAATGGGCATATAATCTATGGGAGATGATGTTAAACAACACATGGTTTCCAAAAGAAGTAGATATGACGCGCGATGTTATTGATTATAAAAATCTCACAGAAACAGAAAAAAAAGCGTATGATAAGGCTCTTTCACAACTCATTTTTATGGACTCACTTCAAACAAACAATATTATTGATAACGTAAATCCATATGTTACTGCTCCTGAGGTGAATCTGATTTTAGTGAGACAATCTTTTGAAGAGGCATTACATTCACAGTCTTATGCGGTTATGGTTGATAGTATTTCAACAAATTCAGCAGAGATTTATGACTTATGGCGCCGTGATATGATGCTCAAAAGTAAAAATGATGCAATTGCCAAAGTCTATCAAGAACTTGCAAAAAATCCTTCAGAATATAACTTTCTAAAGGCCTGTTTTGCAAATCAGATACTTGAAGGTATCTATTTTTACAGTGGTTTTGCCTATATTTATACACTTGCGCGTTCTGGTAAGATGCTTGGAAGTGCTCAAATGATACGCTTTATCCAAAGAGATGAAGTAACACACTTGGTGCTTTTCCAAAATCTTATCAATACACTTCGAAAAGAGAGAGCTGATCTTTTTACAGATAAACTTAGAGCTGAAGTTATTGAGATGTTTAAAGAGGCAGTCAAACTTGAGGCTGCGTGGGGTAAATATATTACTCAAGGGCAAATCCTTGGTCTTACAGATGAGATAGTTGAACAATATATCCAATTTTTGGCAGATGAGAGATTAAACGCAGTCGGCTTCGATAAGCTTTATAATGTTTCAAACCCTATAAAATGGGTAGGAGACTTTGCAAAGTTTAATGACCAAAAAACAAACTTCTTTGAAGGAACTGTTACAAACTATTCCAAAGGAAGTCTTTCTTTTGATGATGACTTTTAAAAGATGAGCGCATATATACTTTGCGCACTCTCTTTTAAAACTATTCCAAACTATAACACTAACTTACAAACGCTATTAACACTCATAAAACAAACACCAAACAACTCTTTGATAGTAGCTCCTGAAGTTTGTTTGAGCGGTTTTGATTATGAACATATTGAAGAAGTTTGTGCTTTTACATCCACCGCAATCCAAGATATACAAAAAGTTTCTCAAGACAAAATAATTGTATTAACTATGATTGAAAAACGTGATGGTAAAATCTATAATTTTGCCAAGATATTTCATAACGGAGAACTTGTACATGAGCGTGCAAAAGCTAAGCTTTTTCATTTCGGTGGAGAACATGAGCATTTTAGTGAAGGTGATTCTAACAATATAGAGATAGTAGAAATTGAAGGAATAAAAATAGGTCTTCTGATTTGTTTTGAGTTGCGTTTTAAAGTTTTGTGGCAGCAACTTGAAGGCAGCGATGTTATTGTTGTTCCTTCATGGTGGGGTATTTTACGTGCGAAGCATTTTCAAACACTCACTAATGCACTTGCGATTATGAATCAGTGTTATGTTATTGCGAGTGACAGTACAAATGAAGAGTGTACAAAACTTAGCGGGATTGTAAATCCGCAAGGGCTGGAGTTACGTAATGGGAATACGTCTTGCTTAAAGCTACAATATAATAAAAAAGAGATTAGCCTTATGAGACGATATATGAATGTGGGAATAGATGGATAGAATCACGGCAACAAAAACAGCGCGTTTAGCACAAGAGTGTAGCGAAAAATTTACTTTGAGTGCCGAGGTGAAAAACGCAATAGCCCTCACAAGTCGTGAAGTGTTTGTACCATGCGGTTTTAAACATAACGCATATAAACTCGATGCTCTACCAATAGGCGCAAAACAATATATCAGCTCACCGCTTACAGTTGCAAAGATGACAGAGTATTTACAACCAAAAGGTGCGGATAAGGTACTTGAAATTGGTTGTGGAAGCGGATATCAGGCTGCAGTTCTTTCTCATATTTTTCGCGGAGTTTTTACTATAGAGCGCATAGAGATGCTCATGATGGAAGCAAAGGTGCGTTTTCGAGAGTTGGGGATTAATAATATACACACCAAAATAGATGACGGACAAAGTGGATGGAAACAGTACGCGCCTTTTGATAGGATATTGTTTTCCGCATCTGCAAAACAGATTCCACAAACACTTTTTGACCAGCTTCGTGATGGTGGTATTTTAGTGGCACCTATGGATGTTGGTTCAAAACAAATCATCACTCGTTTTCAAAAAAAAGGGGCTATTATTGAAAAAATAGAGTTAGAAGTTTGCGATTTTGTGCCTGTTCTAAACGGCATACAAAAATAATTTTGAAAACCGTTTTTAGTTGTAGGGTGCTAAAAATTCCAATTGTGCTTTTATTTTATAGCTGAGTGGTTTTATTTTTTTCAAATTTTTATACTCCGCGCTGCTGTATGCAGCACTCAGTTCCTTAAAATAATTTTCATATCCGTTTAGATATTGAAATAAAGGTTTTTCCTGTTCTTCGTTGAGATAAAGTTCGGTGATGATTGTTGTCATTGCAGTGAGTCTCGTATGAAATGCTTCTTCTAATTTTTCATTTGGATTTCTTATAAAATTGTTTTTAATATTGTTAATTTCATACCAATTTTGAGATAGCTCCGACAAGCCTATGGCTGCTATTCTTTTGTCAATGTTATGTGAGCTTTCAATAACTGTTTTGTGATGTTCCTGAAGCTTCGGAGCTTTTTCTTGTAATTTGCTACTTATATTATTGATAAGCTCAAAATACAGAACAATGTCATCGTGTATTGTTTGTCTATTTTCTTGAGAAATATTGAGCAGTTTCAATTGTTCTATTATGGATAAAGTATCAGATTTGTATTTTAAAATTTTATAGTATTCACCTCGTTTTACTATGTCATTTGCATCATTTACACTTTCACGAAAAGCTTTGCTTATCTCTATTTTTTGTTCTTGTTTATTTTGTATTGCATCGTTATAAAATGTAGTTGCATGAAGGTTCAAAAGGCTTACAAATAACATCAATAAGTATCTCATAGTGGTGTACTCCTAAAATATTAACTAAAAAATTATAAAGTGTTCGTATTACAGAATAATTACTTCGATTACTAAAAAATCAAGTTTATATATTGTAAAATTGTGCCAAATAATGTGGAGGCTAGGTAATGCAAGAGGTGTACGGTATTGAGTATTCAAAACCTAAAGTTGTTTTACTGCAACAAACAGGTATCGGCGTAGCGGAGGCTGCTGCAAGAACCTGTTATGACTCTTTTGCTAACAGTGAGAATGAGGTTATAAAAGATATTGAGGGTGCTTTACCTGATACACAGATGTGTCAGGAAATAAATGCCATCGAGGAATCTGAACTTTTAGATGATTTAGCATGGACCTACTTTCACCACTCCATACTTGAACATGCGAACCTGAGTTATTTGGTCAGAGGCACAAGCCGCGGTGTTCTACAAGAACACGCAAGACACCGTATTCAAGCAATATCTGTGCGTTCGACTCGTTATACGATGAGTTCAGTTATTAATGCTTTTGTAGCCTCTTTACATGGTGGCGGTAAAGCATTTTTTATTGATAAAGTGCTTGGATTTGATATGTTTGTGACGGCTAACAAAGAATATAACACTATAGAAATCGGAGCGATGTATGAGAAGCTCATGTACCAGTCAAATATTGTAGAAGATTTTTACTCTATCGCTGTTGCGAAAAGTTCAATAGAACTTTTGGATATATATGCGAATGATGCTGAGGCACTTTTTGCTGCACTTCAAGAGGGGAAGAAAAAACGCAATGTCGGAGATGCATTTAAGCATATTATCTCTGATAATGTCAAAGTGGATATGGTTGTGACTTTCAATCTCAGAAGTTTGAAAAACTATTTTACACTCAGAGATAGTGGTGCTGCGTTTTTTCAAATTCGTTGGCTGGCACAAGAGATGATGCGCGTGACACCACAAAAATATCTTGACTTGATAGTCAAAAAAAAATAATCTCAAGGAACCAATGATGAAACAATACTTTATTTTATTTCTGCTTGCGTTTATGTTTGCAGGATGTTCTAACATGACTTTTAATGCCACTATGTGTGACCAGATAGCTTCAGAACCTGGAGCGACAATGCCAAAAGAGTGTATGCAGTATGTTGAAGAAGATGCACAAAAAGCTTTTGATAAACCAAAAACAAAAGTAGAAAACAAAGAAAATGTTATCGAATTTACAAAAGATAAAGATTCGAAATAAAGAGGAGAAGAACTTTGATAGAAAAAATACAAACAGCAAAAACGCTACTTGAAGCACTTCCTTATATAAAAAAGTATGCGAATGAAATTTTTGTTATCAAATACGGCGGTTCTGCACAGATAAATCCAGAACTCAAAGATAAATTTGCTCAAGATATTATTCTTTTATATCTCGTAGGAATCAAACCGGTTATTGTCCATGGAGGCGGCAATAAAATCAATGAGATGCTTGATAAACTTCAAATAAAAAGTGAGTTTGTTGATGGGATGCGGGTGACGAGTGAGCAGGTTATGGAAGTTGTAGAGATGGTTTTAAGTGGAAATATCAATAAAGAGATCACAACACTTTTAAATCTACATGGAGCCAAAGCTTTGGGAATCACGGGCAAAGATGCAAATTTTATAACAGCCGTGCCAAAAGATGGTGGAAAATATGGACTTGTTGGTGAAATTAATAAAGTAGATTCAGCTGTGATACAAAATCTTTTACATGAAAAGTTTATACCAGTTATCGCACCTATTGCTTCGGGTAATGAAATCAATCATCCTGGATTTAACATAAACGCAGACCTTGCCGCGAGTAAAATAGCCGCAGCGCTTAAAGCCAAAAAGATACTTTTTATGACAGATATCGTAGGTGTTTTGGATAAGGATAAAAACCTTTTAGAGACACTCACAGAAGTGCAAATAGAGGCTTATAAAGCTGATGGAACGATTCATGGTGGCATGATACCAAAAGTCGATGCTTGTCTTGAAGCCGTCAACGGCGGCGTAGAAAAAGCACACATTATAGACGGGAGAGTCGAGCACTCTTTACTTTTAGAGATCTTCACTAGTGAAGGTGTCGGAACAGTCATCAAAAAATCATAGACATTTAATCATTAAAGGAACAAGTATGAATGAAGAAAAAGAATTACAAGCTAGAAGCGGCGGTGTTTGCGAATTATGTGGAAGCAGTGAAGGTTTGAGTCAGTTAGAAGTTGCTCCATCAGACGGAAGTGCTGAGCAGTCTGTATATGTGTGTGAAAATTGTAAAACGCAGATAGTATCAGATGAACTTGACGAGTCTTACTTTAACTGCCTCAATGACGCAATGTGGAGTGAAGTACCTGCTGTAAAAGTGATGTCATACATCCTTCTTAACAAACTTGGTCGTCAAGATCTTCTTGATATGATCTATCTTGAAGATGATCAAAAAAGCTGGGGTGACAAAGCTTTAAACGCAGGTGCGAACAAAATAGTACACAAAGATGCAAACGGAGTTGTTCTAAACGCAGGCGACAGCGTGGTTATTCTCAAAGACCTTGAAGTAAAAGGCGCCGGATTTACTGCAAAACGCGGCACAACAGTTACACGTATAGCACTTCCTGCAGATATTGATGACCATATTGAAGGTCGTGTAAATGGAACAAAGATTTATCTCAAAACAGAATTTCTGAAAAAAGTATAATGCAGCCTTTTGAGAGATTTCATACGATAGAAGCTGATTTTAGAAATCCTTACGCAAGAGACAGAGACAGGATTATTCACTCTGGTTCATTCCGAAAACTTGAGTATAAAACGCAGGTTTTTTTAAACCAAGAGGGTGACTTTTTTCGTACAAGGCTTACGCATTCCATAGAAGTTTCACAAATTGCCCGCTCTATTACCTCTCATTTAGGTCTTAACGAATCTTTAGCTGAAGCCATTGCTCTTGCTCATGATTTGGGGCACACGCCTTTTGGTCATGTCGGCGGTGATGCACTGGATGAGTGCTTAAAACATGACGGTTTTGTGCATGGATTTGAGCATAATTTTCAGAGTTTTCGCGTGGTCTCTTCTTTAGAAAAACGCTACAACGGCTACGATGGTCTGAACCTGACTTTCGCTACACTTGAGGGCATTTTAAAGCACTCTTATCCCTATCACAAAAACTTTTTGCCCGCTCAAATACATGAGCACTTTAACTTTGATACACATCCGTCCATAGAAGCGATGGTGGTTGACCGTGCCGATGAAATCGCGTATATGAGCCATGACATTGACGATGGTGTAAATTCCGGACTTATCAGTTTTGATGATTTAAAAGAGAGTGAGCTCATCCAAGAGATTTTAAAAAAAGTAGCACTTGAAGGCGTTGTGCAAGAAGAAGATGAGATGTTTCGTTACCGTTTTAGCTCCCATCTTATCAACCATCTAGTTTACTCTCTTTTGGAATTTTCAAAAGACAAAATCAGCGTCAAAGAAGTACTCAGTGCTTCACTTGATTCAAAAAGTGAAATTCCCATAGGGTTTGCTCCTGAGATTGAGACAAAAATTAAAAAACTCAAAAAAATACTTTTTCAAAAAATGTATCAGCATAAAAAAATAGTTATTAAAATGTATGCAGGAAAACAGGCTATCAAAGGGCTCTATAAAGGTTTAATGGAAGAGGAAAAAATGCTTCCTGATTTTTACTACAAACAACTCTCTCAAAGAGCAAAACACAGAGTTGTAGCGGACTATATTGCTTCCATGAGCGACAGGCATGCACTCTCTTTTTACAACGAGATGTACGGTAAGTTGTAATTTTAGTACGGCAGCGCTGTGGGCAAAGCGAGGAAGTACTTTTGGGTATGGAAATAAAATCATTGTGTTGGATGCAGAATTATTTTTAATTTTTGGCATGTGGAAATTTTTCGAGGAAGATAATCAAAGCCCATGAAATGAGTATCCGTCTCCACCTTATTTTTCTTTTTGAAAGTTGACAGATTTATATTTTTATACTACAATTAATAAAATCAGATAAAGGACTAAATATGACAGCAAGATTTGGAGTGAGAGAGATTACAAGAAATTTTAACATTTTAGAAAACTATGATTATGTAGAAATAGAAGATAAAAAGACACATAATTTAAAAGGATTATTTGTGTCTGCCGAACTTTTGGATGAAGTAAAAAGTTTTATTGATAACAAAATAAAAAGCAAGAAAAAACAAGAAATTGATGAAATAATGCAGTTTGTAGGCATAGTAAATGGCGAGTTTGGCGAACTCAAAGCACAAGATATAAAATCTATGAAAAAAGAAAAGTACCGTGAATAAAAAGGTATTTTTGGACATAAATGTAGTTATAGATATCATAGATGAAGCAAGAGCATCTCATTTAAAAGCGAAAAATATGCTTATAAAAATAATCGAACAAGATTATGAAATCTATATGAGTGAAGATGTAATTACTACTATTTATTATATTTTAAAAGGAAATATAAAAGTTTTATATTTTTTCAAAAATATTATGAATAAATGGAACGTTGTTCCTTTTGGAAAAGATGTTATAGAAGAGTCAATAGATTTTTCAATACTTAACAATAGCGATTTTGAAGATATTTTACAATGCATGTGTGCTAAAAAAAATGGTTGTAAAATATTTATTACAAACGATAAAAAGTTTATTGATTGCGGCATCGAAATTTTGGATTATGATCAATTTTTAAAAAGATAGCTGTTACCCATCCTTATACATAGAGCTAAAAAAAGATATTTATTTGAGAGAATCTGCATTAGGTTAACCAGAAAGAAATTAAGAAAATGCACAAAAAGGTGACTCACACCACTTTTGACACCCTTTTTTTAAAGATTTAGAGTGTGAATTCTACGCTCTTTCTATTGCTATGCAAGCTTTTATAGAGATTATATGTCAACGGCGGAGTTAAAATAGGCAGTATGAAAAGCTGCTAAAAAGTAGTTTTTACAACTCAAAGCTTAAATCAGATTAGTTCTGTTAAAGTCTTTTTTCAAAAATTTGAAAGGAACTGATGCAAACTAAATTCGTACCAAAAAAGAGAGATTATTTTTCAAATGATTAGGGTAGAAATGGACTTTTAAAACAAACCTTAAAGGTGCTTAAAAGCCCATAACTACGATGTTATGCGGTTTTTATAGTCTTGACTCGTAACGTCTCATCATATAAAGACGTTTTAGCATTTTTTTACGAGATGCTATTTTGAACTTCTTACGCTTTTCAGTTTCAGTTTCATGGAAACGTCTCGCACGAGCTTCAGTAACGATTAAGTTACGATCAGTCTGCTTCTTGAAACGGCGGTAAGATGCGTCAAAATTATCATCACTACGTAGTATAATACCTGGCATATCACATCACCCACTTTCTTTAAGATTTTGTCGAAGCGGGATTATATCATAATCTTTGGGATTTACTTTATCAATTCAATAACACCGCGCGTTAATTTTATTTTTTTCTGGTTTTCCAACTCTTTTAAAAGTCTGCTGATAACTACTCGTGAGCTTCCGAGTTCGTTTGCAATCTCTTCATGTGTTGTGTGGATAATCTCTTGATTTTGGGATTGGAGCCATTCTAATATTCTATTGTCGAGATGTTTAAACTTGATATCATTGATGAGCTTCGCCAGATTTCCCATACGAAGTGTGTATATCGAAAAGAGAAAATTTTGATAAACATGGCTACTGTGTGCCAACTCTTTGACATTTAATGTATCAAGAAGATAGCCTTCTATGTCTGTAGCAGTGATGGCAGAACCTATAGCTTGAGTCTCTGAAATAGTTGAAGCGGTGTTAATAATACACTGTTCGCCTGCGCTGAGTGTGTAAAGAGTGATAGCATCCGCATTGTCTGATTGTATGTACAGGCGTACTTTCCCGCTTGTTAAAAATAAAATATTTTTACAAATATCCCCTTGAAAAAAAAGTATATTTCCTTTTGGGATTTGGATAGGCTTGAGATGATTCTGAAAAAATTCTAGAGCGGAAGGTTCGAGATGATTATAAAAAGAGAAACAGTTTAGATTCATGAGCAGCTCCGTGTTAAGTCAAAACACTATAACACGGAAAAAGTAAACTTATACTTTTTTACAGCCTGTATTTAGTTTCAAAAGAGGGTAAAGGGGGCAAAAGCTTATAGCGGCTGTTGCTAAGAGAACAAGCCCTAAAACTCCCCAATAGTCTTGAGTCATTACGCCCCATATTATAATAACGCTACCTGCGACAGCTCTTAAAATCCTATCTATTTTTCCTAAGTTACACATTGTGACTCCTTGCGTTTTATTTATGGTCGCATTATGGCGCAATGGAAATTTTTTGTATGCCACATAAGTTACATAAGATATAATTCTCTCATGATAAACCAAGATTCCATAGAAGCCCTTAAAGCACGAATTGATGTTGTTGATGTCGTAGGTTCGTACATTGAGCTCAGGAAAAGTGGAGCCAATTTTAAGGCTCCTTGCCCTTTCCATGATGAAAAATCAGCCTCTTTTGTCGTAAGCCCATCCAAGCAGATATACCACTGTTTTGGTTGTGGTGCTGGCGGAGATAGTGTGCGTTTTGTGATGGAATATGAAAAACTCAACTACCCAGAAGCATTGGAAAAAATCGCTAGCTCTTATAATTTTTCTCTCTCATACACAGACAACAAAAATGCAAAACCTCGCTCACAGCTTATGGATAAGGTCAATGAATGGTACCAGGGCCTGTTGGACTCAAACCAGATTGCAAGTGATTATCTCAAAGAACGCGGGATATATGAGAGCAGTATAGAGAAGTTTGGCGTAGGGTATGCGCCTGACTCAAACGCAACGATAAGCTTTATAAAGTCGCAGATGTTTCCTCTAAGCGAAGCTATAAATTTGGGAGTTATAGGCTCTGAAGGCGGACGAAGTTTCGCCCGTTTTATTGAGAGGATTACTTTTCCTATTCATGCCCCAAACGCAAGTATTGTAGGTTTTGGCGGTAGGACTATCACAGGTCATCAGGCAAAGTATGTGAACTCTCCAGAAACCCCTTTTTTCAATAAGTCGCGATTGCTTTATGCGTATCATCATGCAAGGCAGGATATTTATAAACAAAAAGAAATCATAATAACAGAAGGTTATCTTGATGTTATCATGTTACATCAGGCAGGTTTTACAAACGCAGTGGCAACTTTGGGAACAGCGCTGACGCAGGAGCATCTGCCTTTGCTTCGTAAAGGTGAACCAAAGATTATCATGGCATATGATGGAGACAATGCAGGAAAAGCGGCAGCACTTAAAGCGGCAAAACTCTTAAGTATTTCAGGATTTGATGGGGGTGTTGTAATCTTTGAAGGTGGTATGGACCCTGCTGATATGGTTAAAAATGGTGCAGTTGAAGAGCTCTCAGAGATGTTTCGTTTACCAAAAGCCTTTATCAAATTTGTGGTAGATGAAATACTCGTTTTGCATGATTTGAGTGATCCAAAAGCTAAAGAAGCTTCTATGAATGAGGCTACGGCCTATCTCATGACACTCTCACCTCTGCTTCAAGAAGAGTATAAACCCTATCTTGCATCGCGTTTGGGTATCAGCCCTTCTTTTGTGCGCATCACTAACACATCTAAGACTAACAAGCAAAATAGACAGCTAACACAAAAAAATCTTCACAAAGATATGTGGGAGCTTTCTCTTGTCAAAACTGTTTTGGAGTATCCGCAGTTCATAGACCAGATGCTTGATGTGCTTGATCCTTCTCTTCTTGCGTTTCATGCACGAGAGTTTTCGCAAGCACTTCACGGAGATAAAAATGCACCTGAACTTATGGCCATCTTAGTGGATGAATCGATAAATTCTCTTCAAGATGAAGCCTCACTCAAGCAAGAACTTCTTACATTTTTGACAAAATATTATGAAAAAGAACTCAAAAAAATTAACACTCAGGCATCAATCTCTTTTGAAGAAAAAGCATTTTTGATTCGTAAACTTCGAGGTAAAATAGCCGCTTTACGAAAAGGCGAACTTGTTGCATTTTAGACTCTTTATATTTGTCGTTTTATCTCTTTTTAGAGAAATTTTTTAGAGTAAAACAAGATATTATGCAGTACAATAAA
>MIBW01000082.1:0-11113 GCA_001829625.1 Sulfurimonas sp. GWF2_37_8
AACAGTGGCAATTAATTGCTGATTGGATGATTGTAAGAATGTATGGTTAATTGTGTTTGGTATAACTTATCATCTTCAATTAAATATGATAAAACTTCTTTATTTATATCCAAATCCATAATATTTTTAGAATCTAATCCCATAAAAGGAAAAATATTTTTACTTACATTATTAAGCTTTTTTTCTCTATCTAATACATATTTTTCTTGATTTTCATTCCAATCATTTTGATTAATAAAAAAATCTATCAATGTTTCAGAGTGCCCTTTAGGAACACTATCCCATTTTAAGCCTTCAACCACATATTTTTCGAGTTTTTTGAGTGTTTTGTAAAAAAAACCATTATTTTTAGTTTGTCTTACACTTGATTTTGTTGATTTATGAACTAATTGTTTAAAAGATTCATTTTCTTCAATTCCTTCTCTACTTGAAATAATTTTAAACTGATTTTCTCTATCTTCTATCTCTATTCTTCCAATAATGTCTCTACCGCCTAAATATCTTCTTTGTCCTTGCCCTTTTCTCATTTCGATTCCAAAGGAATCATTATCTATTTCTCCATAAGGGGGTATTCGAAATCCATTGATAAATAAATATACAGAACCAAAATCTACACTTCTAACACCCATTTGCTTTTTAAAGTATGCTTTTCCATAAGGATTTAAGTGCATTAAAATAATTTTTACATTTTTTAATTCAGGAAATTCGATATTTCTTTCAATTGTTTTAAATATTACTTTATCTTTATCTTTAAGTTTTGTAATAATATATTGTCCATCATCACTAATTGCAGATTGAATATAAGTAGTGTTAAAATCTAATTTTTCAAAAAATTTATTTTTTATTTCTCCATTTATTTGCTTATTATAAGAAGTTTCATTTTCATCATCAATTTCATCAACTTTTAGAAAAATTTTAAAATCATCACTTTCCACTTGACTTTTATTGATTAATTTTTCAAGAGTTGACTTCAAAGAAACAAACTTTTGATAATTTAGAATTTCATTAAATAAACTATTTCCATCAAGTTGAACCCATTGTACTCGTAAATCAGATATTTTGACTATTGTGCCCTTATCTCCAATTTCATAACCTGTTTCTTTTTTGACTTCATCGGCTGTAGTTTTTCTTAGTTTCATTGGGATTTGATTTATTTGAACATTATAATCTGTGATATTTTCAAAGTCTTCCCAATTTATTTGCAACTGATAAATTTCAGAGTCTTTTTTTGTATATATGTCTAATTTTTTTCCTAATCTATCACAAGAAAATCTTCCAATTCCTTTATTTCCAGCCTGTAATCTGTTATTTTGAGCATTTTGAACTCTCTTTATAGAGTATGCAAGATTTAGCCATTTATGTAAAATATCCTCTTCTGACATACCATTTCCATCATCAACAATTAAAAGTTCATGAACTTTTTGTTCTTTTTTTAGATTTCTAAATTCAACTGTTACATTTTTTGCACCTGCATCATAAGAATTCTTTACAAGTTCCATAACTGCTACATTATCATCATTGATAAGTTCTTTTCCAATAATATTTTTAATATTTACATGTGATAAAAAATATACATCTTCCCAATTAGTTGACATTAAACCATCCCCCTCAAAACAATCCCAGCCTGTTCAGCAAAAAGAGGAGGGATTGCATTTCCTATTTGTGTATATCTTGGAACATCTATTTTTCTTCGCTCACCACCTGTTGTATAGCTACCTTGGAATTCATAACTATCAGGGAAAGATTGGATTCTTGCGTATTCTCGAACTGTTAAAATTCTTGGCTCACAATAATGTATATAATCATCAGGCAAAGTAGTCAAAGTGGGTGTTGGTGAATTACAACATAGTGGGACTACTGTTCTTTTTTTGAGATTGTATTTTGCTTTTATTTCATCAGAGATATTTTTATTCGCTCTTCCATAATCCAAAATATATTGAAATTTTTCAACTGTTTTTTCTTTATGTTTTGCAAATCTGTGACTATTTGCTATCTCATTTGTTAAAGGTTTGTTTTGTCGCATCAATTTTTGATAAGAACTTGTAGCTTTAGCATAAATTCCAGCTTGAAAGTTTTTAGTATCTGGGGATTCTTTTGTACCATTTGACTGGAGTAAATCCGATATGGCATCGCTTAAAGAAGTTGTATCTTTTTCTAAATTTTTAGATTTAAAAAAGTCAGCTCTATTGTGTGCTAACAAATTAAAAAATTGTCCCGCATTCTCTTTTTTTGTACCTACAAGAATAAACCTTTGTCTTTTTTGTGGAATTCCATACTCGGAAAAATCGACAATCTTACCTTTTACATCATAGCCAAGCTTTTCGAGCTCTCTGACTACATAAACAGAATACGCTTCACCTCTTTTATTGCCTTGTTTAAAACCTATCGTAAAACCTCGTACATTTTCAAAAAACAAGATTTGAGGCTGAACTAAGTCAATAAATTTTATGTAAGAATCTATAAGTTGATTTCGTTCGTCTTTTTCTTTTCTTCTTCCTGCCATAGAAAAGCCTTGGCAAGGTGGTCCACCCGCTACAAGAGAAATTTTGCCTCTTAATAATTTCAATTTTTCTTCATGTTCTTCAATAATATTATTTATATCATGATTTTGTTTTGGTAGCCAATCTGGCCAATCAAAATTTGAATTTTTATTTATAAGATTATGTTGCAAAGTTAAAAAAGCATCTTTACTTTTTTCAACAGCAAATAAGCCTTTCCATCCTGCATTGTGAAGTCCTAAAGCAAGTCCACCACAGCCTGAAAACAAATCAATATACCTCAATATGTAATCCTACAATTTAGAATTTTTATTATATTTTACCAAAAATAAATCTATTTATCCAGAATATTCATTGTATCTTGATTCTTTAGAACATTATACGCTTATCCCAAAGCAATCCCGCCGTCATTAGTAGATGTTCTTCAAAGAGAAGAATCGCTAATTTTTTGATACTGAAAGGAGCTTCTTTTCTATATAAAAGTCTTCAGATTTACACTTAATATTCGTTTTTTACTCTATAAAAGTTCACCGATACTTTTTATCTCATCATCGCTCATAACAAAATCAAAAGCGTGCAGATCCTCTTGCATATGTTCTAGGGATGTTGTGCCGCTGAGTGGTGTGACACCTTGAGTATGGAGATAGTTAAAAAGTATCTGCGCTTGCGTTTTGTTGTATTTTAGTGAGAGTTTTGCGATGGTTTTGTTTGTTAGGAGTTGCGGGTTTGCACTGAGTGTCCAAAAACTTTGGTAGCGTATCTTGTTTTCTTGAGACCATTTTCGTATCTCTTTGTCGTAGTCAGTATCTGCGTAAAATCTATTTTGTACGATAGAGGGTTTTATCTCTGCTTCTTTGTAGAGTTTTTGAAGCAACGAGAGATCATAACAGTTACTGATGCCCAGTTGTAAAACTTCTGCGTTTTTGTATAAGAGTTCCATAGCTCTCCAGACTTCTAAGAGTTTGGCAAAAGGAAAAAGCGGAGAGTGTAGTACAAGTGAATCTATATAGTGCGTTTGAAGATTTTTTTTAGAGAGTTCAAATGACTCTGCTACCTGCGTTTTTAAGCTGGCATTTTTATCATAAGGGATTGCGTTTGGGTCTTGTCCTGCAAGAGGCGTGAACTTTGTCTGCAAAAAGATATCACTGCGTTTGAACCCTTTTGACTTTAAAATAGCAAGAGCCTCTCCAACTCCGTTTTCAAAATAGTGCTTTGGTTGACACGCAGTATCGATAGCTCGAAACCCAGCTTCCACAGCCTGGACTACAAACGCAGACGTTTTTTCTTTTTTCCAGGCAGTTCCGTAGATGATTTGTGGCATTTTGAGGCTCATTTTTCTTCCTTTACAAACTTTATTTCATATGCAAATAACATACTAATGTTCTTTGCATTTATTTTATACAAATAAGATTCAAAAAAATCTGTTTTATAGATTATAATTTGTCCATGGAAAATTTACTTTTAGCAATCTTTTTAACACTTGCCATCGCTACCGTGATAAACATAATTCTTAAAAAGTTTGGTATTTCTCACATCATCGGCTACATTTTTACCGGAACCATCATCAGTTATACTTTTGGTTTTAACGGTCTTAACATCTACTCTCTTGAGCTTATAGGTGAATTTGGCATCGTCTTTTTGATGTTTACCATAGGGCTTGAACTCAGTCTCAGTAAAATTAAAAAGATGAAAGACATTTTGCTGACAAACGGTTTGCTGCAAGTGCTTTTTAGTGTTTTTGTTATATTTTTACTCTCGTTTTTTCTTTTTAAACTTGACTTTAACACTTCACTTATTGTTTCATTGGCATTTTCGCTCTCATCCACTGCCATAGTTTTGACATACCTGAAAAATTCCAAAGATATTTTGACACCTTATGGACAAAAGTCTATGGGAATTCTTATCTTTCAGGATTTGGCTGTTATTCCTATTTTACTGCTCATCTCATTTTTATCTAACAGCGATTTATCTCCTGTTGAAGTCTTGGTGCAAACGACAATCTCAGCAGTTTTAGTTCTTGCGTTTATGTTCACTGTAGGAGAAAAAATTGTAGATGCACTCCTGCGTTTCTCCGCTAAAACGCAGATAGAAGAGCTTTTTTTAGGCTCTGTCTTTTCCATTGTTTTGGGAGCTTCTTTGCTTGCGCATTCGGTGGGCTTTACTTACTCTTTGGGTGCGTTTATAGCGGGGATGATTATCGCCGACACGAAGTTTAATGTAAAAGTAGAGTCCGACATTGCCAGCTATAAAGATTTACTTTTGGGTGTCTTTTTCTTTGGAGTGGGTACCAAAATAGATGTGCTTTATTTTGTGCAAAATATTCATATAGTCTTTTTTATCTTTGTTCTTGCAATGCTATTTAAAGCGCTCGTTATTTACGCCATCATCAGACGTCACTCAGACAAAAATACCTCTGCTAAAACTGCTTTGGCATTGGCACAAATCGGTGAGTTCTCTTTTGCCATCTTTGCCCTTGCAGGTGCGCAAAAACTTATATCTCAGGATATGGCGAGTTTTCTTATTTTAGTGAGTGTTATCTCCATGATTTTGACGCCTTTTATACTCAGCAACATATATAAACTCTCTTCATATTTTGAAAAAGAGTTTTATGAGTCGGATGTTATCACACCCATAGGGCGTAAAAACCACGTCATAGTCACCGGATTTTCAACCCTTGGCAGAAGAGTCGCCGCTGAACTTCAAGCAAGAAGTGCAGATTTTATTGTCATTTCAGACAACCTCAAACATGTACAGCTTGCAAGAAAACTAGGCTACATGGCATATTTTGGCCACTTAAATAAACTGCCCGTTTTGGAGTCTCTTGCGGTAGAAGAGTCTAAAGCCATCATCATAACCATGCACTCCGAGCCCAACATCCGCCTCATAAGTGAAGCGATACTTGGTTATTTTAAAGAGGCAAAAATCATCATAAAAGTTGACAGTGCCCAGGAGAAAAAAAGTATGAAAGACCTCTCAGAGCTGGAGTTTGTAGATGCAAGTTATGAAATTTCCAACCTGCTTGTAAAACATGCGCTAGAAAAATAAATACAAAATGTTACAATGGTCGTTACATCTCTGAGTGAATCTTCACTTTTTCCTCATTTCCAAATTTCACTTGAAAACAGATACAAAGCAAACAAAAAAACTGAGATATACACTCCTAAACGGCTTTTTTATTGTTCATTTTAACCGTTAGAAAGGAACTTTTTTCATAATTTTAAAATCTCTTAGATACAATTCCGATATTATTTCAAAGGAGTGTATTTTGATACATATGAAAAATTTATTTTATTTTGCAGCTTCGGCTGTTTTACTTGCTTTTTTTGGTGGGTGTGCGACTACTTCTGCTACGAAACCCGCTTCTGCTACAGCAGCGCCGCTCAAAGACCAATGTTTACAAGATGGCATAAGTGTATCTCCATGGATCTGTAAACCTCAAGTAGCGGATGCTTATTCAAGTGTAGGAGTTGCGCAGATTAGTGGAGCCGATAAGGCTCAAACAACAAAAGCGGCTATACATAATGGTCGTGTAGAACTTACAAAACAGATACAATCACAAGTAAGAGAAAAACTCAATAATTTTGCTCGTACACCAGAAGGCAGCAATAAAGAAAAAGTTGATACTCTCTATACCGCCATAACAAATAATATCAAACCAGAAGAGCTTCATATAGAACAAACGATGTCATCTTGTATTATGCCCTCTGGTAAAGTATATGTGCATGTAATAGCGCCAAAATCAAGTTTTGATGCAGAGATCAAAAGAGCTGTAAAATCAAGCTTCAAAAATGATAGGCTGCAATGGTTGGGCTTTAACTCCAAACAAGCTGTTGCCAATCTTGAAAAAGAGTTTGATGTTGTCATAGAGATGGAAAAAAGTGTTAAAGTAGCGCGTTTGTTTAGAGAAGAGATAGTCTCAGGCATGATAGTAGGCGCCAATAAAAAACGCTAATTCTCGACTTTAAAAGCATTTAAAAGCATGTCTGAAACCAGTAAATTAGTAGCTGAATGCGCCACATCAAAAATTTCATTCTCTGTTATTCCCAATGCTTTTAATTGTTCAATATCTTTAGCATTGACCTTTTTTGATTCTTTTACAACTTTTAATGCAAAAAGTAAGAGTCCTTTTTGTTTTTCACTTAAAGGTGCTGTTTGTGGTTCTTTGACCATCATGGCAAGTCCATCCTGTGTCATCCCAAACATATTGAGAAGCAATCCTCCATTAAACCCGACACAAAATTCACACCCTTCTATTTCAGAGACGAGATAACGCAAGATAGTATCAAACTTCTGTGTTTCGACATCTTTGGCTAAACTTTTTTTGATTTCTTCCCAATGATGTTGCAATGCTTCTGGATTTAGGCTCCATAATTTTAGACCTTCAGGTACGCTTCCAAACATCATTCTAACTTCATCATAAACCTCTTTAACCACACCTGTAGCACTATTTTCTTCTACTGCATGTAATAAACTCATCGTATATCCTTTATTTTTAGACTAATTGGTACAAAATGTACACCTACGAACACATCCATTGCTCTTTCTGAAATTGTATTGTACTAAATAGTACAATAATGGATAAAGAAAAAGAGCACCTTTAAAAACCGTTTTTTCGGATTTTAAAGCTACTCTAATAACTCTCGTAAATTATCGCTCAAATCATCTATAAGTTCTTGTGAAGCACCAGCTTGGATACCAACTATCATTCCATTTAATGCGCTCATGTACCGTCCAGCGATAATCTTTGCATCTTTTTTGCTTGTTATTTCACCTTTATCTTGTGCTTCTTTGACAAAACCGTTAAACATTTCTACCATAAAGTTGAATTCTAAGGCAATTTGATGACTCAAGTCTGTATATCTTTTGTAGCACTCTTTTCCAGAGTTCATAATAAGACAACCTTTAACTGAACCTGTCTCTTTTAGCTCTCTAAGAGTCATATCTGTAAGAGCAAGCATCGTATTTTTGGGACCAATTTGTTGTTTTAGTTCCATCATTATTTTTTCAGTTTCTTTGCGATAAAAATCAAGGCAACGTGAAAACAACTCTTCTTTACTTTTGAACGTATGGTAGAAACTACTTTTCTTGATTCCCATCGTTACAAGAAGGTCATCGAGAGTGGAATTTTCATACCCATGTTCCCAAAAATAGTTCATCGCTAGTGCTAATACTCCATCTTCATCAAATGACTTTGGTCTGCCTGCTGTTGTTCTCATGATGTAATTATAGACTTGTTAGTACAGAATGTCAAGAATAAAATGAAGTTAAATTTTATCCGATTCAAAACGAAAAAAAGTTAAAAAATTACGTAGATAAATTTGTGTAGCACTGAAATTCGGGGGACAGTATATTAATCTCAAAATTTTAAATTTACGAAAGTTGGAAGTATGTTAGGTTTTTAATAAACTTCTTTTCTATGAGCTATTTTGATTAAAGTGATGACTAAAATATCGTTTTCTCTTAAATAAACGATTTTATAATCACCCGCTCTTTTCGGAACTTCTCTTTGTGTAACAACAATCATTACTATGGCTGAGAGTTTAGGTATCAAGACTATAGCTGCAAGGGGTAAAGAGTGCCGAACAACTTGCGTTTTTTAGAGTAACAAGATGTGACGAGATATAAGGATATTACTTTAGTAAACCGCTTCCAAGTAGCGAATTTACTCAATATGCAGGGATTACTTCTCGTCTATAAAAATAGCGTCCAATAGACTATCAACAAATTCATATTTGTCAAAAAGGGTGAGATTTTCAGGTTTTTCTCCTGTGCCTACAAAAAGTATAGGTAACTCAAGAGAATAGGCTATACTAAAGATACTTCCACCTTTTGCGGTTCCGTCGAGTTTTGTGATGATGATACCGTCTATACCAACCATCTCATGAAACGCTTTTGCTTGTGCGATTGCAGAATTTCCTTGCGTTCCATCTATGATAAGTAAGGTTCTATGTGGTGCACCTGCATGAGCCTTATCGCAGATACGGTGTATTTTTTTAAGCTCATGTGCAAGATTTGTTTGTGTGTGAAGACGTCCAGCTGTATCGATGATAACATGATCGTAGCCTTTTGATTTGGCAGAGTCTATAGTATCAAACGCAACCGCGGAAGAATCATGTCCTTGTTTGGATGCGATGATTGGAATATCAAGCTTTTTTGCCCAAAGTGTGAGCTGTTCTATAGCGGCTGCACGAAAAGTGTCTCCAGCTCCAAGAATAACTTTTTTGCCTTCATTTTTATATCTTTGAGCAAGTTTGGCGATAGTGGTTGTTTTTCCTGCTCCATTGACACCGATGATGAGTTCAACAAAAGGAGCACTAAATGTAGGTTCTTTATAAGATGTGTGGGCAAGTGTGGCAAGAAGTTTTGAGCGAAGTATCTCTTTTGTTACCTTATCCTGATAAATCTCACCGATAATAATCTCAACAAGTGCATACTCTACATCCGCTTCAAGGAGGATCTCTTCAAGTTCCTCTTTGGAAAATGTGATTTTTTTCTTTGGGACTACTGTTTTTATAGCTGCAACGGTTTTACTAAGAGAATTTTTTAAAAATCCAAACATTTCCTGCCTTTACTTTTCTAAAGCTTTTTTGATATCGCTCTCCACAAACTCTTCTTCAACGGCACCAAGGTAGTGGTTTATAAGCTTTGCATCTTTATATATCGCCATGACAGGGATAGGAAATCTCTCCCCAAGTTTTAAAGATTTTGCCAGTTCATCGATAAGACGTCTATTTTGATCTGAGTTTGCCAAAGAGTAGTTTGCTTTGTATGTCTTTTTGAATTTAACAAGGTCATCATTTGAAATCTTATCTTCTATCGTAAGACCGATAACAATGAGTTTATCTTTGTATTTGGCTTGAAGTGCAGAAATCGTTGCAGCTGACTCCTGGCATGGAGGACACCATGTTGCAAATATATCAAAAATGATTATTTTGTTTTGAGCACCTTCAACAACATACCCTTCTCCTTGTTTTTGCACCACGATTTGTTTAAGATCTGTATCTGTTAAAACGTATTCATTACCCGCTACCATGCTATTGGCTGCGTTAGCACTGCCATCCTCGGATTTGTCATTACAGCCTTGAAGAAAAATTGAAGTGGCAAAGATGAGAGATAAGAGTATTTTTTTATGCATATAGATACCTTTTTATTGTAAAATTGAGTCAAATTATAGCGATAAAGATTTAATATGCCTCTTACAAAAACTACATTTAGAGAAAGTTGCTTACGAAAGCTTAAAACAGCTTCGTCTCATAATCAGCTCTATAAAAATAAAAAACTCAACGCAAGGCTTTTCCATGAGCTTAAAGATTGTAAGAACAAGAGTATTCTTTTTTATTATCCGCTAAAATTTGAAGTAAATATAACAAAAACTCTCACAAAAATGAGACAAAAAACACAAGTTTTTATCCCGTTTATGGAAGGCGAAAGTTTTAAGATGGTACCATTTAGATTACCGCTAATAGAAAAAAAATTTGGTATTTTTGAAGCGGGAAACACATTAAGAAATATAAATAAAATTGATATAGCAATAGTGCCGGCAGTTGGTGTTGATGGGAACTTTCAAAGGATTGGTTTTGGAAAAGGAATGTATGACAGGTTTTTTGCAAAGTTAAAAAAAAGACCTTATATAATTTTTGTACAACCTGAACTTTGTTACACAAAAAAATTATTATGCGATGATTATGATGTCGTGTGTGATTTATTATTGACACCAAAATATACAATGGTAGCTAGAGTTAGAGTTCAAAAGAGGAAATAAAATGTTAAGCGAGTTACTGCTTGGTGGATCAATAGCCACAGTGAGCGGGCTTGTGGGATTTTTAATTTCTAAAAAAATAACTAGTGCAAACTTTGATATCTACACAGAACAAGCAAGAGCGAAAGCAAAAGCGATAGAAAATGAAGCTGAAGTGCTTTTGCAAAAAGCGAGTTTAAAATCTCGTGAGATGGAGCTAGAAGCTATAAAGCACTATGAAGGTGCAAAAGAACGAGCCAAAGCAGACCTTCACCAAAGAGAAGATGATGTAGTTAGAAAAGAGCAAAACTTTAAACGATACAAGCAGATTGAAGAGAAAAAGATTCAAGAAGAGAGTAGTGCGCTTAAAGTTAGAAAAGTTGATTTGCAAAGAAATGAAAAATCACTCGACTCACTCAAAAAAAGGTATGAAGATAAGATAGAAGAAGCACTCCATACAATAGAACACAGTGCAGGTATGACACAAAATGAAGCTGTTTCTGTTTTACTTGAAAAAGTAGAAGAGAAATCCCGTGCAGAGATAGCGCACATCGTAAGACGCTATGAAAATGAAGCGAGGGCAGAGGGTAAAAAAAGAGCAAATTATATCCTTGCACAGGCAACAAGCCGTTTTGCAGGTGAATTTGCTGCTGAACGCCTTACAAATTTAGTGCATCTTGACAATGATGAACTCAAAGGGCGCATCATAGGAAAAGAAGGGCGTAATATCAAAGCGCTTGAGACTTTGATGGGTGTGGATATTATCATCGATGATACACCAAACGCAATCCTTGTAAGTAGTTTTAACCTGTATCGCAGGGCTATAGCAACAAAAACACTGCAACTTCTTATCGAAGACGGAAGGATACAGCCAGCC
>MIBW01000082.1:11185-15015 GCA_001829625.1 Sulfurimonas sp. GWF2_37_8
CATGTTGGCGTGATGCATCCTGAGCTTATGAAACTTATTGGGCGTCTAAGATACCGTGCGAGTTATGGACAAAATGCTTTGGCACATACGCTTGAGGTCGCACATTTGGCGGGTATCATGGCAGCTGAAATGGGTGGAAACGCTGCGCTTGCTAGACGTGCGGGTTTGCTTCACGATATAGGCAAGGCACTAACACATGAGCAAGAAGGAAACCATGTAGATCTTGGTGCTGAGATATGTAACAGATACAACGAACATAGTGTCGTTATTAATGGTATCTATGCACATCATGGACAAGAAGAGATAAACTCTATCGAGTGTGGCGCGGTTTGTGCAGCAGATGCACTCTCTGCTGCTAGACCAGGGGCTAGACGTGAAGTGCTAGAGAGTTTCTTAAAACGTGTTACTGAGATAGAAGAGATAGCATCCGCACATAACGGGGTGAAACAGGCGTATGCCATAAACGCAGGTCGTGAGATACGTGTCATCGTAAACGCAACGCTTATCAACGATGATGAATCTATACTTTTGGCCAAAGAAATAGCGCAGGAAATTGAACAAAAAGTGCAATATCCCGGAGAGATAAAAGTCAATGTTATCAGGGAATTGCGCGCTGTAGTTTTTGCGAAATAGCAGACTTTGTACTATTCTCATCAAAAATACCTTCCACTCTAGCGGACGGATTTTTTGTGAGTGTGTAACATCAACTAATAAACATCTTCATTAGAGTTTATTTTAGAATCATCATACGGATCCATATGAATAAGGATATGTGCTCTTTTGTCATGAAAGAGTCTGCGTATTTTTTCTTCTACTCTATCAGAGATAAGATGTGCGTCGTAGAGTGATATGCTGACATTAAATACAGCATGAACGGAGATAAAGATATGAGATCCGCTTTCTCTTGTTTTGAGATCATGATAGGCGCTGATAACAGGTTCATTTTCTATAATCTCTTGAATACTTTTTATATCCTCATAGGAAAGAGCCGCATCGAGCAACATAAGCACCCCTTCTTTGATAATCGGAAACGCAGAATAAATCATATAAAACGCAATGGCGACACCAAGAATAGGATCGATAAGATATTCGCTTGTATAGGAGATGAGCGCAAGCGCCATCAAAACTGCACCGTTTGAAAAGAGGTCTGTTTTGTAGTGAAGCGCGTCCGCTTTTATGACCATATTTTTTGTTTTTTTTGCAACATAGTTTAAGAAGATAACCAAAAACGCAGTGATGATAGAAGAGACAATCATTACAATGATGCTTTCTTGAATGTGTTCCATCGGTTGTTGATGTGTTATCTTTTTGAGTGCTTCATAGAGGATAAAAAGAGCTGAAAGAGAGATGATTGTACCTTCAATGACAGCGGCAAGCGGTTCTAATTTTCCTCTTCCGTAGTGAAAATTGTCATCAGGATTTTTTTCTGCATTGTGAAGAGCAAAATAGTTAAAGAGAGAAACGCTAAGATCTAAAAATGAGTCGATTGCCGAAGCTAAAACAGCTATAGAACCACTAAATATAGCAACTAGCATCTTAATGATAACAAGTAAACCGGCGACACTTGTTGAGATGAGAGTAGCTTTTTTTTCTAAACGCATACAAAATCCTTTGGGGCGTTTATAGCCCTCTTTATTAGGGTACAATTATATTAAAATTTACATAGATAAAGCATAAAATGAATTTAGAAGCATTAAGACAAGAGAGAGAAAAATGGATGAGTTGGAAAAATATTGCACCACTCAGAGAGGCTTTGGCGTGTTTAGATGACGCTTTATATGAGGTTGAACTCGCAGATGTCGTAAAGGTCAGTGCTCATGCAGATGAAGCAAAGATTTATGATGTTGCAAGAGCTTTGATGCCGTGGAGAAAAGGACCTTTTGAAGTTTGCGGTACATTTATAGATACGGAATGGAAAAGTAACATCAAATATAATCTTCTTCGTCCTCATTTTAATTTAAAAGATAAGCGTGTGGCCGATATAGGGTGTAACAATGGTTACTATATGTTTCGTATGCAAGAAGATGCACCTAAACTTTTAGTAGGTTTTGACCCTTCACCGCTTTATAAAACGCAGTTCGATTTTATAAATCATTTTGTAAAAAGTGAAATAAAGTATGAACTTTTGGGTGTAGAACATTTAGAATTTTATGAAGAGAAGTTTGATATTATCTTTTGTTTGGGTGTTTTATACCATAGAAGTGATCCTGTGGCAATGCTCAAGTCGCTTTATCGCGGTTTGGAGAAAAAGGGTGAAGTGATACTTGACACTTTTTATATAGAGGGTGAAGGTGAGATGTGTTTGTGTCCTGAGTCTTCTTACTCAAAGATACCTAACATCTATTTTATTCCAACAATCGGGGCACTTAAAAATTGGTGTATGCGGGCAGGATTTAGCTCTTTTGAGGTGCTTGAGACTTCCGTGACTGAAGCACATGAACAAAGAAAAACAGAGTGGATAGAGGGGCAGTCTTTGGAAGATTTTCTTGATCCAAACGATGCAAGTAAAACGGTTGAGGGATATCCTGCACCTGCGAGAGTGTATGTAAAATTGATAAAGGAGTCAAAATGAGACTAATCCAAGAAAGTGAAGAAGATGAGTTTGAAATACATGATTATAAGTCAGACAAAGAAGTAGTTCTTTTAAATACGCATGACCAGATCAATCAAGCGTTAAGCGGTGAGATTATTGTCATGGAGGCTGGTTATGTTGAGGTATTGCTTACGACACTTCCTGAGATGCTTGCCGATAATATCGGGCTTGTTCATGGCGGTTTTATCTTTAGTGCTGCTGATTATGCGGCGATGGCTGCAGTAAATGAGCCTAATGTTGTTTTGGTCGCAAGTGATTGCCAATTTCTTTCACCTGTTAAAATCCGTGATGAAGTTCTCTTTAAGGCAAAGGTACGACATAAAGAGGGAAAAAAACGCAATGTACATGTTGAAGGCTATGTCTATGATATTAAGGTTTTTGAAGGAGAGTTTAAGACTGTTATCACTGAAAAACATGTGCTTAGACTTCACCTTTTGGAAGAAGAAAAATAAAAATTAGACTCTAGCCGTAAGTAGAAATATTCCAAAATCTCTATGAGGTTTTTGGATAGTGTGTATCTGCTTAAACGCAACATCTTGAAAACCACACTCTGTTGTAAGTGCGCAAAGTCTCTCTTTGTCAAAACCAAAGTGAAAAACACCTTCATTGTCTGAATGAAAAGTTCCATCCTCAGACTCCAAATCTGCTATAGCGATAAATCCATTTTTTTTGATATTTTTTTTGATAGTCGTGAAAAAAGCGTGTAGATCCTCTATATGATGTAGCGTCATCGAACTTATCAGACCATCAAAGCACTGTGTTAATGGTGTTTGGATGATGTCCTGATGGATGGCTTCTATACTGAGTGCATCCGTGTTTTTTTCTTGAAGTTTTTCAAGCATACTTGCAGAAGTATCCATTCAGTAAGCTAATTTTTTCAAATTTCCTCAAATCTCTCCAAGCCCCCTTAAATGGGGCTTTTCTCATGTTACACTATCATCAAATTTAATCGTAAAAAGTCAGCTTTTTTCATATTGAGCGGACTTTTAGCGGACTTAAAAGTGAGATATTATGACAGTATTAAGCCCAAGAATAGCAACTACGCAAGCAGGTATTTTTTATAAAGAAGTTGTAAATGATGAAAATAAAGTAGTTGATAAGGTCTTTATTATTAGATATAAAGACGAAATAGGACGAGATAAACAAAAAACCATAGGTAAGTATTCTCAAGGTATTAGGCTCGGATATTGTAAATCTATTCGTGATGAAACTATTGTTAAAATCAGACTGGGAGAAA
>MIBW01000082.1:15034-15859 GCA_001829625.1 Sulfurimonas sp. GWF2_37_8
ACAAAAAGCCAAATATACAATTGATGATTTAGCTTCTCTATGGCTTGATACAAAAAAAACGAACAAGTCTTATGAAGGAGAAGTGCAAAGATACAATGCAACTCTTAAAAAGCTTATTGGTAGTAAGATAGCCGAACATACAAAAAAACAAGACATCATAAATCTTCAAGCGACTCTTATGGATATGGAATATGCTCCATCAACTATTCAACATTTTATCACTATGGTTTTTGGTATTTTTAAATTTGCTATAGATGAAAAACTTATCAAAATTGACAACCCATGTGATAACCTTAACTATATTCGTTTTAATAATGTACGAGAAAGATATTTAACCTCAGAAGAAATAAAACAATTAATAGATGCAGTTTCTCATGAATTAGAATTAAGATTATTTGTTGAACTCGCACTAAGCACTGGTGCAAGACTTGGTTCAATAATGGAAATGAACAAGAATGATATTAATTTTGCAAATGAGAGTATTAAAATTAATAACTTTAAGTCTAATGATAAATATACAGGCTATTTAAATGAAAGTTGTCTAACAATTTTAAAATTTCATTGTAAGACACTAAAACAGGGAGATAAAATTTTCTCTAAAGCTAAGAGTTATTTTTCATATAAAATCAGAGGCATTATGTCAGAGCTTTTTAACGAGGGTATAACGGATAAATACCAAAAGGTAGTTATTCATACTCTTAGGCATACTTTTGCCTCCCATTTGGCTATTAATGGCTGTCCTATATACACAATCAAAGAGCTTATGAACCACAAGAGTATTGAAATGACTGAAAGATATGCAAAACTTGCTCCAAATCAGGGGCA
>MIBW01000083.1 GCA_001829625.1 Sulfurimonas sp. GWF2_37_8
AGGCGATAGAGGTATCCGTTTTATCCACCACAGAAAACTTGATTATGAGTATTGTGCAGGTCCAGATGGAGCCAATCCTATGGAGCCAATTCTTGAAAAACTTAAAGATTGTAAGCTAATCCTTACCGCCAAAATCGGCGGATGTCCACAAGATGACTTAGCAAAAGCAGGTTTGATAGCAGACCAAAGTTACGCGTATGAACCTATAGAGATATCAGTGCTGAAAGCAACGAGAAAATACTTCAATCTTTCAGAAGATATGGAAATTAATTAGTTTCAACAAGGGATAAAAAATGATCATTAATGACACAACACTACGAGATGGCGAACAGGCTCCTTATGTTGCGTTTAATACCAAAGAAAAACTCTCTATAGCACAAGGTCTTGTTGCCTGTGGTGCAGATGAACTCGAAATCGGCATACCTGCGATGGGTGTTAAAGAGCAAGAGGATATCAAAGAGTTGTTAGCTTTGGGATTGGATGTACGGATGATGAGTTGGAATCGTGCAAAGATGAGTGATCTTGAAGCTTCACTCATGTGTGGTGTCAAAGCTGTTGATCTTTCTATCCCAATATCAGATATTTTGATAGATATAAAATTTGGCGGTAACAAATCAGCCATGCTCACTGAACTTGAAAGAACAATACGAACTGCCAAAAGAGAAGGTCTTTTTGTCTGTATAGGTGGAGAAGATAGTTCTCGCGGTTCACTCGATTTTATGGCTGAAGTGATGTATCTTGGACGTGAACTTGGCGCTGATCGTTTTAGATACTGCGACACTATAGGCATCATGACACCTATGCAGACGTATGAGGATATAAAAGCATTGACTTCATTGAATCTCCTTCCAATAGAAATGCACACTCATAATGATTTTGGTCTTGCAAATGCAAATGCCCTCAGTGGCATTGATGCAGGTGCTCTTAGTATAAATACGACCGTTATTGGTCTAGGTGAAAGAGCAGGAAATGCTTCGTTTGAGCAGATATCTATGGCGCTGAAACATCTCTATGGTCAAAAGCGCAAAATTGATGCTTTTGAGATGCACAATCTTGCCACAACTGTTGCAAACGCAGCTGGTATAACCCTTTCTCCAAGCGCACCTATCGTAGGTGATCGTATATTTTCCCATGAGAGCGGCATTCATGCTGATGGTATGATGAAAAATTCTTTGGCATATGAGCCGTTTGATGCAGATGAAGTAGGATGTTTACGTGCTTATCCTATAGGAAAACACTCAGGTGCAAGTACTATTATGTACCATCTCAAACAACTTGGCATCACGGCAGAAAAACATACCTTGCAACATCTTCTCCCTCGTATTCGTGAGATAGTTACTGCAAGAAAACGTGTTCTGGACAATCATGAACTTGTAGCACTTTACAAGGAGAGTTTATGTTCATAGGATGGTTGAAGTTTTCTGATGTAGGTAATCTTGTCAAAATATCCGAAGAGGTCGGTTGGCTGCTAGATGGATACCATGTCAAACTTATGATGATGCATTCTCCGCATCTTTGTTATGGCGTTTACGATGAAGGGAAACTCATAGGTGCAGTTATGGCAGTAGAGTTTGAAAAATCTGCGATGATTAAATATTTTATGATTGAAAAAAGCTATCAAAAACAGGGTATAGGCAAGAGACTCTTTGAGACACTTTTTTTTGCACTCAAAGCTGAATATGAAAGTATCTATCTTCATGCAAATTCTGATATGGTTGCGTTTTTTGAGATGTATGGTTTTGTATCTAAGATGGAAGTTGGAAGATTTATCAATGTTGGTAAAGTACCTCCTTTTAACTTTACCAATGCTCATGCAAAAGAGTTGGATGGTTCAAACTTTGAAGCTGTCATTTCAAAAATAGATAAAGAGACTTTTCATGAAAATAGAACATCGTTTTTGATGGATGAGATGGATAGAACAAGTTCTTTAAAACTTACACTTCCAAATGGTTTTCAACACTCCAGTATCGTAAACGCAAGACATGTTTATCTCGGTCCATGGCAGGTGAGGGCAGGTCATGAAGATGAGGCAGAAAAGATGATGCGTGGCGTTTTGTATTTTAGAGGGCTTAAAAAAGTAGTTGCAGATGTCCCACTTGAAGTGGAACATGTAGTAGATTTGTATAAACGTTACCATTTTCAAAGCAAACAAACCTTTGTCCATATGTCTTATGGAATCGATAGGAATGTTCGTTTTGAAAATATTTATGCGTTTTCACTTTAGGAGAGAGATATGTGTTTGTTACATATGAAAGTTGGTGAGATGGCTTGTATAGATGCTTTAAATGTAAACAGTGAACTCAAAAAACGCTTAAACGCACTCGGCTTTATCCGCGATACGAATATATGCATTAAAAATTTTGGACTTTTTAAAAGTACCGTTCAGGTGATGATAAACCATTCATTTATAGCACTTCGCAAAAGTGAAGCAAGTTTGATAGAAGTTCACAAAATCTAAAGAGGAGGAATATATGTCAGTAGAAGAAAAAGATGCAAAACGTGAGTTGGCAAAACTTAAACGTTTGGCTGTAGAGATCGCATCAGAGATCCATGATATCGTAGAAGATACACTTTGGAGTAACTATGTAAAGATGCCAGAACTTGCAGAAAAATTGAAAATTGCAGTGCAAGAAGCAAACGACTTTAAAGAGAAAAACAATCTCTAGGTTTTACAGCTTCGGGCTGTAATGCTATTTTAAAAAGAGGTACTTGAGAGACTTTTTTTTTAAATAGCAAAGGATATTGGTGATGAAAGACAAACAAGAAGTTCTTGCAATGGAGATATGCGAATGTGGACAAAAAAGTGTCGCAGATGCAATAGAGATATTTCAAAACACCTCTTTGCCATTTAAAAAAGCCAAAAAACTTGTCACAGAGTGTAATAAAAGCTGTTGCAGAGTAGCACTTTTAAAGATATATGATATGCAGCAGTTTGGTAGATTTGATTATGATGAGCTTGCATATACTATAGAACAGCGGCTTGAACGACTAAAGAGATTGGGTGGGGAGGATGTGTGATGTACAACTATGAATGGGATAGACTCAAAACATGGCTAGACCAGTATGGTGCACTTGATGAAAGTATCGTCTCTGCGCAGCAGGTCACACGACTTGATCTTAGTGGGCATTCTCTCAAAACGCTACCAGAGAGTTTTGGTGTGCTGACAAAACTCATCGCACTCAATCTCTCAAACAATAAACTTACTTCTTTGCCAGAGTCTTTGAAAAATTGTACACATTTAAGTAATATTGATTTGCGTCGTAACAGTTTTGAGGTTTTGCCACAGTTGCTTGGCACACTGGAGCTGCGCTCTCTTAACGCAAGTGGCAATAAACTAGGCGATATTTCTGTTTTAAAAAGATGTCCATATATCCGCGTTTTGGATATGAGCAGCAATCTGCTTGAAAATATAGATACTGTTTTTGCACAAAATAATGATTTACAAACACTTAACCTCTCTTCCAACTATATTAAAGATGTCAAAGCTGCGTTTGACTCTTTAGTGAATGTAGTTCGACTCAATCTTAGTGGCAATCTTCTAAAAGAGTTGTCACAAAGTATCTCTATATTGGAGTCTCTTGAAGAGCTTGACTGCTCGGACAATCAACTTCAAAAGATAGATGAAGCTTTTTTTACTTTGGACGTAGAAAAGGTAAATCTTTCTTCAAATGCGCTCACTATGCTGCACCTGCATGGGCTAGACTCTTTGGAAGAGATGATTCTTGATAATAATGCGTTTAGCTCTTTGAGTATGGATGAAAGTTTTGCTCCACATTTGAGAGTGTTTTCATGTGACGGATGTAATCTTGAAGAGTTTTTACTTCCTATATCTTCTGCTTTAGAACTTTTATGTTACTCTTCAAACGCAATCAAAATAGTCCCAAACGCAATAGAACGATATATCAATCTCAAAGAACTTGATATAGATGATAACGAGATAGATGAGTTGCCAGATTCGTTAGCAAATCTTTCTTATCTCAATACACTTTATGTCAACGGAAATCCTTTGAGTGAAACATCCAAAAAAATAATAGCTATACGAAATCCGGAGATATGTGATATGAATATGAAAACAGGGATAAAAATACTCAGAGCCTCAGAAGAAGATCTCTCACAAATGGCAGAGCTTTTGAGTGTTTTGTTTGAAATTGAAACGGACTTTAGCATTGATTATAAAAAACAGCTTGCTGGTATTGGGCAGCTTTTTGAGTATGAAGGCGCCGATTTGTTAGTTGCCAAAGATGAAAATATCGTCGTAGGCATGATAACGATGCAAAGGCTCATTTCAAGTGCAGAAGGCGGTTTTGTCGGTCAGATAGAAGACCTTGTCGTCAAAGAAGCGTATAGAAAAATGGGTGTAGGAAGCCGCCTCATCAACAAGATGCGAAGTATTGCCCAAGAGTACAACTACAAACGCATACAATTGGCAGCCGATGTAAACAACACAAATGCTCTCCAATTCTATAATAGACGAGGCTTCCATAAAACGCATCTAAGCATCTATCACTATATTGTTTCATAGTTTTTAGCTAAAGTCCAAACTCTTCAATATTAGGCTTTTGCATCTGTTGTGCAGAAAAGTTTCCGTATGAAGTATAAGAGTTATAATTCGAACTCACAGTCATATGGAGATTTACTCTTTATCGCTCACACAGCGAAAGTAACTTTTTTCTTCTTTAGGACTGGTCGCGACGCTTCCTATGCTAAAACCTACGACATAGGCATCTTTAGCTGAAAACGCATCATCACTCCAGTAATATTTATTTTGAATTTTTGAAAATATTTCAGTATTGAGTGCAGGTTTGATATAGTTGTAATTTACAAGCGAGTAAAGCTCATCTACGCTAGGAAGTCTCCATGATTTGCCATTTGTTTTTTTAAACTCACAGATATCTTTTGCTTCTTCATAGTTTGCTTTTTGTTTATTATCAAGTGGCTCCCAGATGATATTATTGAGTTTATCATCAACACCATTTTTTTGGACTTGAAAGTATTCTTCACTTTGCCCGTTTTTTGGCAAATTTGTACAGAGTGCAAAAGCATTTATCTCTTTTGGCGTTGGCGTGACATCTCCATCTTGGAGATAAAAAGCAAAGGCGGGAAGTTCTTCTTTTTTGATATAACTCTCATCTGAACTTGTATGGATATTGAGCGTACGTGTCTCTTTGAGCGAAGTAGCTGACCAGTAACGTTTATCTATGCCAAACGCAGCACTTTGTCCTCGTAATGAAAACAACTCCCAAATTTCGGGTAAACGCCAAACATCTCCTAGTTTTTTACATTCGCTTATGGCTGCATTGTAGCCCATTTTGTGAGGGAGTTCTTTGTAGTTTTCGTGTGCAAGAGCTAAAGAAGTCAGCAGAAGTAAAAACGTAGCGGTTTTCATATTTATGCCTTTGGAAGAGTAAACTTTTGTGTGATGAGCTCGCCGTCATTGTTAAAAAAGAGATAATAAAGCATATCTTTTTTTACGCTCAGATCTACAAGATATCGCAAAGCTAGATTTGCCTGAAGTGAGGCGATGTGCATTACGATAGGGGCTGCGATACCAGCAGGTGTTTTTTGTATGATTTTAAATGCATCCGAAAAAGAGGAGGCTTCTATAAACGCAACTTGCCCATGAAAAGCCTCAACACTGCCATAGACCCAAGGTAAATTTTTGCTTTTTGCATAGGTATTTATCTCAGCGCGGGAGGGAAGGTTATCTGTTGCATCGATAAGTAAATCTACCTCAATGTTTTTTTTGCTCCACGCTTCAAAGTTGCACTCATGAGCGATAGCTTTGACAAAAGGGCATCTCTGCTCTATAATCTCTGCGTTTATAACGGCCTTGTTTTTGCCTACATCAGGGCTTTTAAAAGCGATTTGTCTGTGGATATTGTGCAGGCTTACGGTGTCAAAGTCTATCATATGTATTTCACCGATACCACTTGCACCAAGTGCAAACGCAAGAGAACTTCCAAGACCTCCAGAGCCTATGATGGCTATTTTTTTGCCCTGAAGAAGTTGTTGCTTTTCTTCTCCCCAAAGTTGTATCTGTCTGTGAAAATAGTGCATCATAACACTCTCCTTTGTCTCAAAAAAAAGTGATTATATCACAATCTCTTATTTACCATTTCTCGAAAGCCCCAGGTTTTTTTAGCATGACGCACTTCACTATGGTTCATGTCAACTATCATGAGCTCTTCTTTATTACCAAGATGCTCAAGCATTTCGCCATTTGGAGAGGCTAAAAGTGAGTCTCCGTAAAATTTCCATGTATATTCTTTATCCTGATATTCGCCTATACGGTTAGCACGCAAAATATAGCAATTGTTTGTAAAAGCACGGGAAAGAATCAGGTTTTTCCATCGTTCATATGACTCAAAAGTAGAGACACTCGGGAGTAAAACGCAGTCCACATTTTTAGCTCTTATCTCACTCCAAAGCTCATCAAAATGAAGTTCAAAGCCACTCATGATGGCAAATTTAAAACCGCCGATAGTAAAAGTAAGCGGAGACTCAAGTGCTTTTATTTCATTGTTAAAAAACTTTTCTTCGTTCCAATGTGGATAGTTTATAAGAAGTTGTTGTTTGTAGTAAGAAGTCGAATTTGGAGCAAACTTAGCGATAGTTTTGTAAACTTTTTTTCCCTTGACAAGAATAAGCGGCGCTACGATTGTCATATTGTAGCTTGTAGAGAGTTCTTTGAGTATTTTTATCTGTTGGTTTGCTTGTTCTTGAATCATAGAAAGAGACATACTTTCAAGTTCTTTAAAAAAAGGGTTGAGGATATATTCACCCAAAAGAAGCACTTTTATGCTTTTTGCATTTGCAATGCGGATGTAGTTATAAAGTTTCGTGCTGCTGAGACCTTGAGCGCTCAGTTGAAGTACGGCTGCTCTCACTAAGATGCTTTGATTTCTTGGATTTTTATCTGTGCGTCTTGAAGCATTTTTTGCGCTTCTTGAAGTTCTTTCATCCCTTTTTCGTAAGCTTTTACGCTCTCTTCGAGAGTGATGTCTTGATTCATCAGTATCTCAAGAGTCTCTTTTGCACTCTGGAGTTTTGTCTCAAAACTTGCGTTTTCTTCTTTCTTAGCCATGTAAAACTTCCTTTATGTATGTATCAAATTTGTCTAGTTCGACTAAAAATGCATCGTGTCCGTAATCACTCTCTATATCAAGATAAGTATGGTTTTTGTTGCCGATAGTATCAAGTGTATCGGATATCTCTTTCATCTCAAAGTTTTTAAAGAGCATATCGTTTTTAAAACTGATAAGATGCAACTGGGCTTGCACTTTTTTCATCGCTTCTGCTAAGGAGTCAAATCCACGTGAGAGATCAAAGATATTGATAGCCTTTGTGATGTAAAGATAACTTAGCGGATCGAACCATTTTGTAAAGTTGTAGCTGTTATATTCCAGATAAGATTCAACTTGAAATTTTCCAAATAGTTCATAAAGACCGTCATCTTTTTTGTATGCACGTCCAAACTTTTTTTCCATAGACTCATGCGAGAGAAAACTGATATGCCCTGCCATACGACCTATTGCCATACCAGAGAGTCCATGTTCTTTGAGAAGTTCAGGCTCATAATATCCCTCTTTAAAATCAGGGTCTTTGAGGATAGCTTCTTGCGCTACTTTATTAAACGCAATAGCCCAGGGTTGTGTTGCGTGAGTTGCCGCAAGAGAGATGATTTTTTGTGCGAAGTTTGGATAGTGTATCGCAAATAAAAGTGCTTGCATACCACCCATCGAACCGCCGATGATAGCGTGAACTCTATGGATATCAAGTTTGTCAAAGAGGATACGTTGGGCTTTGACCATATCTTTGATAGTGACAACAGGGAACTTGTAGCGGTATGGCTCATGATGGGGATGTTTTGGGCTCATTGGACCGGTTGAGCCAAAACAGCTTCCTATAACATTGGTGCAGATAACAAAAAATTTGTTCGTATCTACGGCTTTGTTTGGACCGATGAGTCCATCCCACCAGCCAGGTTTGTTTTCACCTTCATAAACACCAGCACAATGGTGTGAGCCGGTGAGTGCATGACAGATAACTACCACATTGCTTTTGTCTTCATTAAGCGTCCCATAAGTCTCATAAGCGATATCGTATGGCTCTAAAATACGACCACTTTCAAGATAAAGAGGATTGGTAAAATGTTCTGTATGCGTTTGTAGGTTTAATGACAAGTTTAAGCTCTTTTAAAAATAATAGAGTATTTTAGCGAAAATGACTTAATAGTAATTTTATTTACACAAGAAGTTTACAATAGCCCCAGTAGTTGGGCTATTGCATTGAAAGATTAGGCATCAAGAGCTTGTTTCATGTCAGCTACAAGATCAGTCGCACTCTCAAGTCCGCAAGAGATACGAATGAGTCCTGATGGAACGCCACAAGCGATAAGTTCTTCTGCGTTTAGCTGCTGGTGCGTTGTAGAAGCAGGGTGGGTAATGATGGATTTTGAGTCGCCTATGTTTACGACCAAAGAGTAAAGTTTCGTTGCGTTTACTATTTTTGTCGCTTCTTCCATGTCTGCAACTTCAAAACTAAGTAACCCTGAACACAATCCGCCTTCAAAATACTTTTGAGCGTTAGCATAGTTTGAGTTGCTTTTTAGACCCGGATAGTTTACTTTTTTGACTTTAGGATGTGCCTCAAGATATTCAGCAAGTGCCAAAGCATTTTTAGAGTGTTCTCTCATGCGAAGTGAAAAAGTTTCCATTCCTTGAATGAATAACCATGAATTAAACGGAGAAGAAACCGCTCCAATATCACGCAAAAGTGCTAAACGTGCGCGCAGAGAATAGGGTGGAAGTGGGATATCTGTATAAACAAGACCATGATAAGAAGCATCTGGCTCATTAAAATGTGCATATCTTGGGTTGTTTTTGAGTTTTTCAACAAGATTTCTTCTCTCTACCATGATACCGCCAATAGCGAGACCTTGTCCTGTTGTGTATTTTGAAGCACTATGAACTGTGATATCTACACCAAACTCAAAAGGACGGCACAAAACAGGTGTTGCTACTGTATTGTCCACCACTGTTAGAATATTGTGTTTATTTGCGATGGCTGTGATAGCTTCGATATCGGCTACATCAATACTTGGGTTAGTTAAAGATTCAAAAAATATGACCTTTGTTTTTGCATCTACAAGCGCCTCTATCTGCTGGGGCTTGTGCACATCAAAGAACCTTGCTTCGATACCAAAACGTTTGAGTGTATGTGCTGTTTGTGTCAAAGTGCCGCCGTAGAGTTGTTTCGCACAGACAATATTGTCGCCTGCCTCGGCTGCGTTTATAATAGCAAAAAAGATGGCGCTCATGCCGCTAGAAGTGGCGATAGCTGCCGCTCCACCTTCGAGCTCAGCAAAACGTTTTTCAAAGACATCTGTAGTCGGATTATTGAGACGCGTATAGATATTTCCAAGCTCTTTGAGGGCAAAAAGATTCGCGGCATGTTCTACATCACGAAATTCGTATGCTGTTGTCATATAAATAGGAACCGCCATAGTTCCCTGCGTATCTTTTTCGTAGCCTGCATGTAGCGCTATTGTCTGTAAATCCATCTTTTTCACCTTACGTATAATAAAAATTTATTTTGAGATTTTAGCGAAAATCACTTAGAGATGCCCTTAAGTAAAATTTCTTAAATTTAAAATTTTTTGTTATGATATTATCGATTGATATTACGCACATAAACGAACACGTCCGTTAAGTGGCAGAGGCAAATGTTCCTACAATCCCTGGAGTTACAAAAAATAAGTTTTTCGAGATTATCAAGGTATCTTACGCTCTTTTTTACAAAAGTGCGCAAGGTCAGTTATTGAAAAAAAATATAAGGTTTCACAATGTCTAACAATCAAAAAATAGCTTGGGATAATTCCTATAGACTCGGTATAAAAAAGATAGACCAACAGCATAAAAAACTCTTTGAACTTGTCAATAGACTTTATGACCTTGAAGAGGGTGTAAATACAAAAGAAGAACTTCGCGTGATACTGTACGAATTTAGCGATTATGTCAAAGTGCATTTTCAAGATGAGGAGGCTTATATGGCTTCTATAGCTTTTCCTGATTTGGAAAATCATAAACTTTTACACCAGCATCTTGTTGATAGTTTGAATAAAATCATCCTAACACCTGCAAAACTTGACATCATCAAAACTAAGATGCGCGTCTTGGCAAAAAGAGTCCTTATAGATCATATCTTACAAGAGGATACAAAAATAAAACTGTACGTGCTACAAAATTGTGATGAAGAGATTTTTGATATTTCAGATATTGAGTGAGTTTTCATCGTAAACTACAGCAGTTCCTGCTAAAAGATCATGCAGAGAGCGTTTGTCTTCTCTAAAAACAACCATAAAAAAACCCACTAAAAAAAGAAGTGTGGAGACGATATACCCAAACGAACGTGTGATTGCCTGTTTATTGTCCAACTCCTGAAAGCTTTTTGCATCCACTATCTTGATATGGACAAATCTTTTCCCTGGTGTAGCACCCCTCCATCTTCTCCAAAACAACATTGTCACAAGCAAAACTGAAATCTCAAAGAGAAGTTCCCAGCGCAACGAAGTTTGAGGTTGGCTAGCTAGTGCTTTTTGCGCATTGCCGCTTATGGCGTATGCAATGTTTTGTTGGTATTGAGAAAAGTCGAACCACGCACCATCACTCAAAAAATAGATAAAAATTCCCACCGGAAGTGCTAAAAAAAGTGTATCCAAAAAAGATGCAACAAAACGTACCCAAAAACCTGCATAGACGATTTTAGAAGTTGCAGATACATTATGCATAAGTATCCAAAAGAGGGGCATCTTGTACTGTTGGTTTTACTTCTTGTGTTTGTGAAGCTTGAAAACTTTGTGCTTTTTCAATCGTAGGATTTGGTGTTTTAAGAGCATTTTGAGTTGCGTTTTCCTGCTTTGTAGCACTCGTATCAGGTCTGCCTATTTGCATTTGACTATGATAAGGTGATTGAAATATATAACTTGAGACATCCATAATATACTCCTCTTGCGTTTGGATATATTATAGC
>MIBW01000084.1 GCA_001829625.1 Sulfurimonas sp. GWF2_37_8
GCAAAAGCATCTGCATATTTTTGGAAACTTGTTGCAATAAAAAGAGGCAACTCAATGTGTTCGCTTGTATATTCATTGGAGACACTTGAAAATGTGTGATTGAGGTATTTTTCATAAGCACTATTGCGTTTTTTGAGTCGTTCATAGTCCTGATAGTGATCAATTTTTCGGATAAGTTCTTCAATCATAAAAGGTTTGAGGATATAGTCTTTTGCGCCGGCACTAAGAGGTTTGGAGACCGTATCATTACTGATGTAAGAGACCATAAGGATAACAATCGACTTTTTAAACGTTTCTATAACGGGAGTGAAATCTTGCCCATTGATATTTGTCGATAATAGGACAACATCATAATTTGTGCCTTTAATAGCATCTTTTGTTGATGTACACATTTCACATGAATGGCCTAATTCACCCAACTTTGTAGCGATACTTTGCGCTAAATAGACTTCATTTTCTATAATTAATATTTTCATCATCACCCTTTATTTTGTCCAATCAAAATATTTTAAATTTGCATTTGCTAGTACACCGACACCTTCACCTCTACCAATAAACCCAAGTTTTTCAGTAGTGGTGGCTTTAATGTTTACTCTTGAAGAATCGATTTGTAAGATGGACGCTAACGTGTGTCGCATCTCTAATTTGTAGGCACCAAGTTTTGGTTTTTCTGCTGCGATAGTCACATCTACATTGATGATGCAATATCCAAAATTTATAAGTTTGCCAACAACACTCTTAAGAAGTTCTTTCGAATCTATCCCTTTATAAGTAGCATCATTATCGGGAAAAAGCATCCCAATATCTCCCATACCAGCTGCACCCAAAAGTGCATCGATAAGTGCATGAATGGCAACATCTCCATCACTATGGGCTTTAAAGCCAAACGCAGAGTCTATCTTGACTCCGCCCAAAAACATCTCACCGCCATCATCAAAAGCATGAACATCAAAGCCATTGCCGCTAAGTAGATCCAAAGATGGAGCACTGAGACAAGGTAATTTTTTGAGGTCATGTATATAGGTTATCTTATGCGCCGCTTCATCCCCAAGAACAAAGTTGCGAGAACCTCCATGCGCTACGATGGCACTGCTTTCGTCTGTATATTCAGTATCGTTTTGTAAGGCTTGTTTTAAGATGGCGGTACGCGAGAGTTGTGGTGTCTGTATAAGTTTTACTTTTTCTCTATCAATGGTTACATCATCATAAACTATTGTATCGGAAGCTTTGAGATAGGGAACGATACAATCAGCAGATAATTTTTGAGAGAGGATAGTCTCTAAAAATGCTTCGTTTATGCAGGCTCTTGCGATGTCATTTACAAGAATATACTCAGTTTCGACTTCTGCAAGAGCATTTTTCAAAGATCCTTGTCTAGTAGCCGCACCTTCTACAAAAGTATAAGCAGCATAGTGTTTCATAAAGGCTAGATCATCTTTAGACGAGGTGATAATAATCTTTTTAAAGAGATTTGTCTCTTCGAGTCTTTGTGCTACAAATTGCCACAGAGGTTTGTGATCGATTCGAAGCCATTGCTTTTTTACTTGAAGACCAAAACGGCTAGAAGTGCCTGCTGCAAGTAATACGAGTGTTAAGTCAGACAATAAGACTCCTGCCTAAAAATGTGTTACGAAATTATACACAAAAAAACTGTTTTTCTCCTAAAAGGCAGGAGTCGCTATGCCTTCATCAAAGAGTATATAAAATATAAATTGAGTTAGATGACTTAATGCTACTTTAACTTTATTTGACTATATTTCCAGTAAAGCATAATAAATTATTTAGGAGAAAACTATGAGATCTTCATGGGTAAAAGAGCGTGAAAACGATCCTATCAAAACGCAAATGTACTACGCAAAGCAGGGCATAATAACGCAAGAGATGGAATATGTTGCCAAGATAGAAGATTTATCTCCTGAGCTTGTGAGAAGTGAAATCGCACGCGGTAGAATGATAATACCCGCAAACGTCAATCATACATCTTTGGAGCCAATGGCAATAGGCATCGCCTCGAAATGTAAAATCAATGCAAATATTGGTTCATCAGCTATCGCTTCGGATGTTCAGGGTGAAGTTGAAAAGATGCAAGTTTCCCAGCACTATAAAGCAGATACGGCAATGGATCTCTCTACTGGGGGAGATTTGGATGAGATTCGAAAAGCTGTTATTGGTGCTTCAAAAATCCCTATAGGAACTGTGCCAATTTATCAAATCCTTCATGATGTTGGAAATAAGATAGAAGATTTAAGTATAGAGGTTATGCTAGAAGTGCTTGAGCGTCAGGCAAAACAGGGCGTTTCTTATTTCACGATTCATGCAGGTTTTTTACTTGAGACGATGCCTAAAGTTGCCAAACGCAAGATGGGTATCGTAAGCCGTGGCGGTTCACTTATGGCTGCGTGGATGATGCACTACCATAGAGAAAATCCTTTTTATACTGCGTTTGATGAGATCTTAGATATCTGTGCAAGGTATGATGTTTCTCTCTCTTTGGGTGATTCACTCCGTCCAGGTTGTTTAGCAGATGCTTCGGATGATGCACAGCTTGGCGAACTTAAGATACTTGGAGATCTTACGCTTCGTGCTTGGGAAAAAAATGTTCAGGTTATGATAGAAGGTCCAGGGCATGTTCCGATTAACCAGATTGAGCGCAATATGAAAATACAGCGTGAACTTTGTCATGAAGCTCCTTTTTATATTCTTGGCCCACTCGTAACCGATATTGCCGCGGGATACGACCATATTTCTTCTGCTATTGGTGCAGCTGTTGGTGGCTGGCATGGTGCGAGTATGTTATGTTATGTAACTCCAAAAGAACATCTTGGTCTTCCAAACGCAAACGATGTTCGTGAGGGTATTATCGCATATAAAATAGCGGCTCATGCAGCGGATATTGCTCGTGGTCGTAAAGGTGCGCGAGATATTGATGATGCAATGAGTGATGCGAGATATGCCTTTGACTGGGAAAAACAGTTTGAACTTGCACTTGATAGCGAAAGAGCACGTGAGTACCATGACGAAACGCTGCCTCAGGATGTATTTAAAGAAGCAGAGTTTTGTTCTATGTGTGGACCGAAATTCTGTTCGTATAAAATAACACAAAACATTATGGATAATCCAGAGATGATTGCGCAGATTGCAGAAGATGCAAGAATAGCAGAAGAAGCAAGACAAGAAAAACTCAAAGAAGCAATTTAAAATATAAATGTATCTTTAAACTCGTAAAATACTAAATGAGACAATTTTTATCTTATTTATATATGATATAGTTCACATCACAAAACTCTTGCTTCAATGAGGCAAAGCTTTAGTCGTCCTAGTGGCGTTAGTGGAGTAAAAGGGGCTTGTTCCTTTTACGGACAAAATAATAAAAAGGAAGAATTATAATGACTGAAGAAATCGTAAAATCAGCACTTTCAAAAGTTATGTATCCAGGTTTTACCAAAGATATCGTAACTTTTGGATTTGTAAATAGTATAGTAATAAATGCAAATGATGTAAGTTTCAATGTTGATATTACATCAAGTGCACCTGAAGTTGCACAGCAAATTACGGATGATGCAAAAGCAGAGCTTAAAGCTGTTGGTGCAGCAAATATCTCTTGCCAAATTAATGCTCCAAAAATGCCAAAAGAGAGTTCATCTAAGGGCAAAAATATAGCACCTCAAGTAAAAAATTTCTTGATGGTAAGTTCGGGTAAGGGTGGAGTTGGAAAGTCAACGACATCTGTAAATATTGCTATTGCTCTTGCCGCACAAGGGAAAAAAGTAGGTCTTTTAGATGCGGACATTTATGGTCCAAATATTCCTCGTATGATGGGCATTGCTGACATTAAGCCTGAAGTCAACGGCAATAAAGTTCTTCCAATCAAAGCATACGGCATTGAAGTTATGTCTATGGGTTCACTAATGGAATCGGGTCAATCTTTAATCTGGCGTGGAGCTATGATTATGAAAGCGATTGAGCAGTTTTTAAGAGACATATTATGGTCTGAATTGGATGTTTTAGTTATCGATATGCCTCCAGGAACAGGTGACGCTCAGCTTACTCTTGCGCAAAGCGTTCCTGTAACTGTTGGTCTTACGGTTACAACACCTCAAGGTGTTTCTCTTGATGATTCAAGACGTTCTCTTGATATGTTTAGAAAATTGCATATTCCAATTGCAGGTATTATTGAAAATATGAGCGGTTTTATCGCTCCGGATACCGGCGTTGAATATGATATTTTTGGTAAAGGAACAACTCAGCCAATGGCAGACGAGTTTGAAACAAAAATTATTGCAGAAATTCCAATTGAGTCAAGTATCAGAGTCGGTGGAGATGAGGGTAAACCTATTACTTTTGTAAATCCAACTTCTGAGTCTGCTAAACGCTACCACGCAGCTGCAGCATCAATTTGGACAATGATTGAAGATATTAATGCAAATGGCGGGGTTGATAACCAAGCTGTTCAACCAACTACACCTCCAGGTGTGAGCGCATGTTCGACTCCAAAACCACAAGCAGCTCCAGCACCAAAAAGTGATGAGAGTTGTGGAACTGGATGTGGTTGTCACTAAGTAAATAGTAGCATCTTGTTTCTTTTGTCTAATGTCTTATTTCGTTACCCTGAACTCACCACTCAGTCACCCTGAACTTGATTCAGGGTCTCCGTTGCGTAAACGCAGCTACTTTGGGACGAGAGTGTGTTTGTGATGACGCGCGTCTTCGTCACACTCTTATACACATAAGTTTCTTATCTGAGATTGCTGTTATCCGACATTTGGGCTTCATATGCAACTATTTTATTGCGTCCTGTTGTTTTTGCAACATAGAGCGCTGTATCCGCATACTTGATACATTTCCAGATACTATCACCATCTGTAGGAAATTTAGAGATACCGATACTCATAGTTTTTTGCATAGTTTCTCCGTTGCCTACTTCAAAGATGAGATTTGCAAACGCAGAGTGGATTTTTTTGGCAACATTAAAAGTGCCTTCATCGCTTGCATTGTAAAGAAGCACAACAAACTCTTCTCCTCCATAACGTATCGCTAAATCGGCTTCGCGGATACATTCTCTTATCACTTTTCCTATCTCAACAATAACTTTATCACCTACATCATGTCCATAGGTGTCATTTACTTTTTTGAAGTAATCCACATCAAGCATTAAGATACTGTATATTTCATTGGAGCGTTTTGCTTGAGACATAAATTGGTCGATAAACTCTTCTAAAAATCTTCTGTTATACAGACCTGTCATAGCATCTTTGAGAGATGTTTCACGCAGTTTGTCCATCAGTATTCTGCTCTCAATAACTGGTTTTGCAGCTTCGAGATAGTTTTTAATACTTGGTATTTGAGAGTTTATTTTATTGATATCTTTAAGATCTTTCGCAGTGATAGAGAGAATCATAGAGTGGTCATTATTGATAGTAAAAGGAAGACAGATATATTTGAGCTCCTCAGCATTACAGGTTTTGCAAAGATCTACAAACTCAGTAGAGATGACATCAGTTTTAGTTCTGTGCGCACGGCAAAGGTTAGAATCATCGTTTACGCTTGCAAAACAGATGCTCTCTCCGGTAGAGATATAAATAAGTTTTCGAAAACCTGTAATATTGTTGACTTCATAAAAGGCAAAGTGTTCAATATTGTATTTCGTTCTTAAAACATCCGTTATCCTGCCATACACAACTGTTTTGGAACCATCTATTTCTATAGTTTTTTTGAACTTGTAAATATCTGAGAGTTCACCTATGATAGTTTTTGCTTCATAAAGCGGGTCGGATGAACTTACGCACCCTTGAGGGATGAAAGTACCTAGATTGTATTTGATATCTCCAAAAGTAGATTGCATTTTTTTAAAGAGTGTGTTGATTTTATTAACAATTTCTTTTCCATCCCCAGTGACTGAAGTTTCAAACTCATGGGTAAAATCTCCGCTATAAGCTTTTGTGATACCATCTTGAAGATTTTGAAAAAACTGCATATACGGTGTGATATAATGGTTTATAAGAAAAAGAGCAATTATGATAAAGAGAAGATTGATGCCAAGAATTTTGAGTATGGTAAAAGTGCCACTATTACGCATATTTGTGATGTCAAACTCCATACTGATGGCCCCAAGAGTATCGCCGCGTTTGACATCATGACAGCTTAAACAGTTGGGGCTATTTACCTCTGCTGTTGCTTTATAAGGAATGGTAACGCGTAAAAGAATTGTATCTGCTTGTTCTTTTATCTCTTTAAACTTTTCACCTGTTGTTAAAACTTTTTCATCAATAGTATCACGAACAGATTCGTTGTGCAGACCTTCCCCGTATTGGGCAGCAACACTTTTTGAGCGTACTATCCATAAAGCTTTTACATCTTTCGTATTGGATATTTGATTGAGAAAATATGCACGGTTATCCATAACTCCGTTTATCATATGTGCTGTGAGCCCATCTTTGACGAGGTTAGCAGTCATTTCAGCTTTTTCTGAAGCGCTGTTGATACTATAGTCTCTGAAGTTCAAAGAGACATTGATAATAGTTGCGATGCCAAGAGTAAGTAGCATCAAAGCAACTATGATGAGGAGTTTGTTTTTTGTTTGCATGGTACCTCGATTTGAAAAATTAATACCCATACTATCTAAGTTAAAATTAATTTTAAGTGAAATTAAAAAAACTTATTCTACTGTTACGCTTTTTGCTAAGTTTCTCGGCATATCTACATCATTTCCAAGTCTCACGGAGATTTCGAGGGAGAGAAGTTGCAGTGCCACCATCATCTCAAAAAACTCTAGCATATAATCCGAATAAAAGTTGATTGGGATAAAATCATCCGTTTTGTCAAACTCAAGTGCACTGATAGTACAGATAGTCGCATCTCTTGCGCTTAACTCTTCAACATTACTTTTAGCTTTATCATAAAGCATATGTTGTGGCAAAAGTGCAATAGTAAAAAGCTCTGGATCGGCAAGAGCGATAGGACCGTGTTTCATCTCACCTGAAGGATATCCTTCTGCGTGAAGGTAAGATATCTCTTTGAGCTTAAGTGCACCCTCAAGAGCCAAAGGATAAAAGATATCGCGTCCTATAAAGAAAAAACCATGCCCATGAAGGTAACGTTTGGAGAGTCTTTTGATACGTTCATGCATGACATCACTAACTTTTACACTAGCAGGAACCTGACGCATAAGTGCAATCTGTTTTGCTATTTCAAGAGCATCGAGTGAATTTCTGAGTTTGGCAACATACATACTCAGCATCCAAAAAACCATAACCTGCGTAGCAAAAGCTTTAGTAGAAGCTACACCTTTTTCAACGCCTGCGCGTGTCAATATACAAGCATCTGCTAAACGTACCATCGAAGAGTTGTCCACATTACAGATGACTAAAGTTTTCAGTCCTGCGGCTTTTGCCATTTTGAGGGTTTCGAGTGTATCGGCTGTTTCTCCACTTTGGGAAATAACTACAAAAAGTGTATCCTTGCTCATGATAGGTGAGCGGTAACGGAACTCACTTGCGACCTCTACGGAGGTTTTTATCTTTGCATAACGTTCAAAAAGGTAGGTTGCAGAGAGTGCTGAGTGATAGGATGTCCCGCAGGCACAAAGTTTTATCTCGTTGATGCCATCAAAGAGTGAAGCATCAAGTTCATCAAAAATAATCTCTTCATCACTGAGCCTTCCAAGCAGAGTATCTATAATTACATCACTTTGTTCATAAATCTCTTTTTCCATAAAAAAGCGAAAGCCATTTTTTTGAGCGGAGAGTTTGTTTTGTGTTAGCTTTGTAAAGTGAGGATTTTTTCTCTGACCAATTTTATCAAATATAACAATTTCATGAGCGGAGACATAACCATAATCACCATCATCAAAATAGCTTACATCACTACAGTGACCAATAAGCGGTGTGTCAGAGGAGGCAAAATATTTGTCATTTTGCGTATCTACGCCCACAAGCATTGGTGAGCCGTGTTTTGCAAAAAAGATAGTTTCATCTTCACTTTTTGTTACAAGCAAAATAGCATAAGCTCCATGAAGCTCGGAGATGGTCTGTTTAAAAGCTTCGATTGCGTTTGATGCAATTTTGAGATTTTTTTCAAAAAGATGTACGATGACTTCGGTGTCTGTTTGGCTCAAAAAGTGTACGCCCTCTGCCATAAGCTCTTTCTTGAGTGTTGCGTAGTTTTCTATGATACCGTTGTGTACGACATAAGAGCTCTCCCCAAGATGTGGATGAGCGTTGAGTTCAGTTGGTTTGCCGTGTGTCGCCCAACGGGTGTGACCGATGCCTATAGCAAAATCTTGTGTCACAAAATCTTTTGTTTTTTCTTCTAGATTGACGAGTTTCCCTACAGCTTTATAACTCTCAAAAGTATCATTTTGTAAAACGGCAATACCAGCTGAGTCATAACCACGGTATTCTAGCTCTTTTAAGCCTTCAAGTAAAATTTCTTTAGTGTTTTTTTTCCCTATATATCCGACGATTCCGCACATGTTGTAACCCTTTTAATGTTTTATTTTGTTAGAAGTGTATAAATCTTGTCGATATTATTGCATATTTTGTTTTGTTTTTCCATTAAAAAAGTATCTTTTACTTTATACTTGCCGCTATGGATTTTAGCCGTTACGATATTGATATGCAGGGTTTCAAAACAGCTCATGATATAAGCTAAAAGTCCGCGTTGGTTACTTGTTTGTACACTTATCTCTGCGTGTGTGAGCGAATGTTCGCAGTCAATACTTATCTGCTCTTTTTTGATGACAATACTTAGATTTTTGACTTCTCTTTGCATATCAAAAGAGCTTGCGATGATATGTTCCACTTCGGCAACTTCTTCTTCTGTGATATTTTTCACAAAGTCTATTTTGAAATATTTTACATCATCAAATAGAGTGAGAATTTCCATAGTACCTACATCTAAGCGGCTAAGGCTTGCAAGAAGGTAACTGATATTTAGAGGTATCTTTCTAAATATTTCTATAGTCAAAAACTGTTTATATTTGATATTAAAACTATAGTTTTGCACCTCTTTGGCTTGAAGTGCTATAGAGATGATATCTTCTGTTGTATGCGAAAAGAAAAAGAGATTGGACTCTATTTGGAGTATCTTTTTTTGCAAAAGCAGGGGAAGTTCTTTAAACGCAGCAGAGTTTATGAGGCGTTTTTCGATACTTATGCGTTTGCTTGCATCTGTGATTCTATCTGCGTTTTCTGAAACTTCAAGCGCACTTTTGTAGAGCTCATGGAGGAGTTTGGAGTTAAAAGAGTTGTACGTTTCCCCTCCGACCCCATTGATATCGGCATAGGTGAGAATATAAAGAAGTTTGAGGTTTTTTGTATCATTGATATAAGACATAAATTTGTAGAGCGTTTTTTCATTATGAATATTTTCTTTAAACGCAACACTGCTCATGAGAATGTGATGTCTTATCAAAAGAACGATGCGGTTGATTGCATCTTCGCTGAGATTGAGTTTTTTTGCCAAAGGAGCTACAAGTTTTGCTCCAACTTCACTATGATCTTGTTTACGTCCTTTGCCTGTGTCGTGGAAAAGTACAGCTATTTTGAGTAGGAGTCGCTCCTCATCACTTAGCTCATTATGAAGCTCTTTGATGAAAGGATTTTCTATGTTTTCAAGATACTTGATGCAGTTGATAGAGTGGATGTCCACTGGATAGTGATGGTAGCCATCAAATTGTGGAAGATGCATCACTTTTTTGAAGTTCAAAAAGAGCTGATCTAAAATACCCGCATCATAAAAGAGTTTCAAAAAGCTGTGCATATGGCGTTTTTTCAAAAGCTCTTTGAGGAGTGAATAGGTTTTTTTACTCAAAGGATGAGAAATTTTTGCATAGGTAAACTGATTTAAAAACCCTGCATCAAATTGGTACGGTTTGTCTTCTAAAGAGACAAGCATCTCCAAAAGCGCGTTTATAGGTTTGAATTTGACCTTGTAAGAAGCATAGAGTCTCTCATCCATAAGGTAAAAACCTTTGCTTAGGCGACTCTCTCTCAAACGAGAAAGAAGTGAGGTGTCCACAATATACATACGCATCATTTTTTTTGCAAATATTTGCGTGAAGTTGTTGATACGCCATTGTGCCTGAAGTACCTTTGTGACCATCTTTCTCTCATCTGCAAAACCAAGCAAATGATTTACTTCAGGCATATGTTCCAAAAGAAGTCTATCTTCTTGTTTGTTGCTTACAAGATGCAGAGCACTGCGAACACGAAAAAGTAGTTCAAGTGCCATACGATACTCTTTATACTCTTCATCGCTAAACAAAACACCGCTCATCTCTCTAAGGTTACTGATGCCATAGATAGTTTGTGCCAACCAAAAAAGAAGCTGCGTATCACGAAGACCGCCGACACTCTCTTTGATGTTTGGTTGCATAGAAGCAGGATTTTTCTTTCTTCTAAACTGCGCTTCTTCTATCTTTGCCAAAATAAACTCTTTTGGTTCATAGAGTCTTATGCGGTTGAGCTCACGTAAGGTTGCATGCCAGGTAAATGTAGAACCTGTAATGAGTCGTGACTCCATGAGCGAGGTACGTATCGTGATATCTTCCGTACTGGCTTTAAAAAGGTC